>DIDQ01000077.1 GCA_002418215.1 Anaerolineales bacterium UBA5796 | reverse complement strand
TTCTCAAACTGTACGGTGGCTAGGAAATAAACACTTCTTTCAATTCAGCAGTGTTCAAGAACTCTACAGCTTGTTCAACTGTTGCGAATTCGTAGGCTTTCACTTCGCCAAGATTGGAATGCAACTCGATTGTCACGTTCTCGATTTGACGCTCGGTAGTGTCATCAAGGATGCTCAAAACAAGTTTTTCCAATTCATCTTTGATGGCATTGACCATTTCGATGCCGATTTGGGACTTTTGGACGGGTGTCAAAGCTGAGTACTTTTCCCATGCGGCCAGGGTTGCAACCCGGTCTTTTTCATCCCAATCGAAATCTATTCCATATTTTTCCAGAAGGTCACAAATCCTCTTGAATGGGATGAGGAAGATGTTGATATCGAAACTTCGCATCAT
This sequence comes from Anaerolineales bacterium UBA5796, assembly GCA_002418215.1. Taxonomy (GTDB): domain Bacteria; phylum Chloroflexota; class Anaerolineae; order Anaerolineales; family Villigracilaceae; genus UBA5796. The sequence goes on along the minus strand of DIDQ01000077.1, from coordinate 38,785 downwards.
AGCCAGAGACGACGAAGTCCAGTTCCCTGCCAAAACTGCGATTGAACTTCTAATGCTTTGATAGCGCCGTCTCACAGCTGGATGCGCTGTGCAAACCCAGCTGCCTTTATCGCGGTTATGTTTCTTGTATCGAATGTATTTCGATTCGATCAGGATCATCGGCTGCATACTTTCATTGGCGATTACAGCGTCAATGTTGTAGGCTGTACCAAACTTGTCGTACATCAAGAGTTTCTTCTGGGATCCGTTCTTGTTTTTAACGGGGCTTTTGCTCAAGAAATGATACCCTCGTCTTTCGACAAGGTTGGTCAAAAAGTCGTTCAGCGCCTTTTCCATTCCCGCGCCGATAGCCTCTCCAAGCGCGCTCCCCGGATTCTGGATGTCATCTGCCATGATTTACGCCTTTATCAGTGTGACGATGGATTCACGTAGTAAAACGTCATGCCTCAACGGGTTATCTTTCCACTTGCCGCCACGTTCTCTTAAGACATCAATCCGATAGTCTGCAAATCCCGCGCCTAAGCCAATTTTTCCAATTAAATCATCGGTTGGAATGTGGACACCATAAGGCGCAGAATCGCCAAGAACAAAAACGGCCCTGGTATCGGTTTTCAAGACTCGATAAACTTCAGAAATGACCTGGAACATGTCATTGAAATAACCTGATACAAGGTGGTCGTAACTCTTTTTTCCGCCACGAGTTAACCTGATTTCACTCAATTGCGAAATAGACTTTTTCAAAAAATCAAAAACATCTGGACAAGCCTCTTGCAAATCTTCTGATAAGTTGTATCTTGGATCATCTCTTGAAATTTGCGTAGTTGCTGAAGTAATTAACTTCGTGCGAATATTATTCGAAATTTCGCCCCAGTTTTTTGCTTCCCCCCAAAAATACAATTCCAGGCGGGTGCGGTCAGCATAATCAAAATTATTCAAATAGGGAGGCGAAGTAAAAACATGGTCAATACTTGAATTGGGAATTAAGTTTTGTGTATGGCGGGAATCGGCATTGAAAATTTTGTGAAACGAATCTTTGTAATTTGGATTTGCTTCATCAACGGTATTTCTAATATCCCCTACCATTTTTTTGACCTGACGAACAAACTCATGCAAAGCGTTTTTATTCAAGGATGATGTTTTTTGTTTATTTGGAGCGATGTACGGCCAACCGGTAGCCGCTGTTGAGACTTGGCGTAGAATACTGGTCAGCCCAACAAAGAAAATGTCTTTAACCGGCTGTGAGAAACTACCCTCATTGACCGCGTTGCGAATAAAAAGTAAATCCAACAAGGTATTGTTTTCGTAACACTTCAGAACGAGTTCGGGAAACTCTTTTTCTAAAACGTCCTGGGAATCTGCGCCGTTAAAATTTCTCTGTCGTTGTCTTACTTGTGCTTCTATCTCTTGGATGGCATGGACGATCTCATCTCGATTGATTTCCCAATTCATTTTTGTCCTGGTGATCCTAAAAACAAAAGGATGGGCCTCGACGCCATAAGAATTAATAGCAGATTTCTTCGCAACTAAATTTGTTGTGCCAGATCCCATAAACGGGTCGTAAATAGTTTGTCCTTGACGGATGTTGTAAGTAAGAAAACTCGATTCAACCGCTTTATAAGAAAAGCCGGCAGGATAAGTAAACCAATTGTGAATAGGGGCGCGTAAGCTATCTTTGAAGGTTCCCCACTCCTGTTTCTGGACGGGTTTTTCCGTTTCTAAAAAAGATAGTTGTTTCATCAATTACCATGCCTTGTCTCGTTTTCAAAGATTGTACCGTAAGGCGCCAAATTTTGGAACATTTGTTATAGTTTATTCACGTCCTCGGCCTGGATCAGCCGCATTTGCTCGACCACCGCATCCGGGGAAAACAGGCGGACGTTGGCCTCGATCTTTCGCAGTTGCTCCTCCACCAGCCCGGGCGGGACGCCGGGGGGAGCGTAAGCCACGTAAAGCGCGTGGGAAGTTTCACCGGTGATCGGCGAGCGGTTATCCTGTCCGTAAATGATCGAGCAGCAGATACCGTCGGCGTCCCGCATGACCATATCCCCTGCGTAAATCACTTTGGGCGCGCCGTTCATCAGCGTCATCGCATCGCCTTCCCTGGACACGTCCATGCGGATTGTCCCGCGCAGCTTCGCCGCGTCATGCCCGGCGGTAAGGACGAAAGTCTCGACTTCAGCCGCGAAGTTCGCGTCCACCAGGGGCAAGACGTTTGGCAGGCCCTTGCCCTTCAGGACGATCGACTCCACCTGGAGCTGGACGTGGTAGGTCTTGTCGAAGCGCTTGTAGTATTGGTGATAGGCCGACATGACGGGGATTGACAGGAAGTCTTGCCGCGTGAAATCCCGATAGCGCGCCCTCAGGCGTGATTCCGTTCCTCGTTTCTGCGCCTCCAAACCGGACGATGGGCCTGTGTTGTCCACCCCCGAAAGTTCCAGCAGCCCGATCGTTGCCCCGGGGTGGGCAGCCCGCCAATCGTCGGTTGCCGTAATCGAAAGCATCTCCACCTCCAACTCCGAATCTGGTTACTGGGGAATATATATGGCGAACAGCCCGTCCAGCCAGAACCTTCCAAATTCCAGCCAGACCAGCGACCCCAGGATGAGCAATACCCCGGCGAAGAAGACCACAGGCATGATCCACGCGCCCTTGTGGTCCCGGCGCTTCTTCCACATCCAGTAGGCTCCGAAGGCTCCGAGGAGCGCCAGGGGCCAGACGATACAAGGAAACGGATTCAACATACTCGCTCCTTACCCTGGAAGGGTTTACTCAAAGTACTAGGAGGACTTGACCAAAGTACTGGAAGGGTTTGCTTAAAGTACTGGAAGGACTTTGACAAAGTACTAGGAGGACTTTGACAAAGTACTGGAAGGACTTTGAGGGGAGGATGCGTCGCACCTGGCCGGAGGCCCAACCCGGTTGAACGGGACCGGTTCAAGCGAGGACCCCTCCCGCCAAACCCGGTCCCCAAAGGGGATGCTATGCGACGCATTCGCGTCCGGCAGCTAGATGTGGATCGCCGCTCCCTCGGCCACGTGGGCCGCTTCCATCAGCACCTCGGAGAGCGTCGGGTGGGCGTGGACGTTGCGGGCGATCTCGGCCGGGGTCAGTTCCATCATGTGAGCCAGGGTCAGTTCGGGCAGCAGTTCGGTCACTTCGTGGCCGATCAGGTGCGCCCCCAGGATCTCGCCGTATTTCTCGTCCACGACCAGTTTGACCCATCCGGCGTAATCGCCCAATCCGAGCGCCTTGCCGTTGGCCTGGAAGGGGAAGCGCCCGGTCTTGACCTGGTAGCCGCGTTCGCGGGCCTGGGCCTCGGTCAACCCGAACGAGGCCACCTGCGGCTGGCAGTAGGTTGCGCGGGGCATCATCTCGTAATCCAGGGTGACGGTCTCGTGACCGGCGATGTTCTCGGCGCAGACGATCCCCATGGCCGAACCGACGTGGGCCAGCATCAGTTTGCCGGTCACGTCGCCGATGGCCCATATTCCGGGGACGTTGGTCGCCATGCGCTCGTCAATTTCGATGAAGCCGCGCTCGCTGATCTCCACGCCAAGTTCCTCCAGCCCCAGTCCTTTGGAGTTGGGACGGAAACCGATCGCCACCAGGGCCTGATCCGCTTCGAGGGTCTTTGTCTCTCCCCCGGCGGATACCGTGACCTTCACGCCGCTGTCAGTTGTTTCCACCGCTTCGACCTTGTGCCCGGTCAGGGACTTGATCCCGTTCTTCTTGAAGGCTTTTTCCAGTTCGGCGGAGACTTCTTCGTCCTCCAGCGGGACCAGGCGCGGCAGCATCTCGACGAGGGTCACGTCCATGCCGTAGGAGTTCCAGACGGTGGCAAACTCCACCCCGATCGCCCCGGAACCGATCACGATGGCCGACTTGGGCAATTTGTCCTGCAGGATGGCTTCGAGGTAGGTGACGACTTTCTGCCCGTCCACCTTCCAGGCGGCGGGGACCATGGCAGAAGCGCCGGTGGCGACGATGATGTTTTTGGCGGTTAACGCTTTCGCCGCGCCGTCCGCGCCGATAACGGTGACAGACCCGGGTCCAGAAAGTTTCGCCGTCCCCATGTAAACGTCTATCTTGTTCTTCTTCATCAAAAATCCGACGCCCTTGACCAGCCGGTCCGAGACCTGGCGGGAGCGTTTGGCGGCCACGCTGAAGTCGAGGCTCAGGTTGTCGAACGAGAAGCCGAATTCCTTGCCGCGCTCCCTTAAGGTGTGGGCCACTTCGGCGTTCTTGAGCAGGGATTTGGACGGGATGCAGCCAACGTTGAGGCACACGCCGCCGAGCCATTGCTTGTCCACGATGGCGGTCTTCTGCCCCAGTTGGGCGGCGCGGATGGCGGCCACGTACCCGCCCGGCCCCGCGCCGATGACGATGACATCATAGGTTTCGGTCATGAGTTTCTCCGTTTGAAGTAAAGGTTTTAAGCAGGACAATTGTACTATGCCTGGGCACGAAAGTTCAGTTTCAAATTTTCGGGGGGGAGGGTATAATCCCGTCACAATCAAAAACCATTTTCAGGAGGGAGTTTTATAGAGATACTCACCAGCCAACAAAAACTTCAAGTGTTACGCCTGCTCGTGGATGGCATGAGCCACACCTCATAACTTCACTGGGAGATGCTTATGTTTTCAAAACTGTTGAAACTTTCGCTGACCATTGTCTTTGCCATAACGTTGGGTGGATGTGGTAACAAGGCGCAAACGGTTCCAGGGATTCCTTCTGCGACGGAAATATCTGTTTCTGAAATAGCCCCTACAACCTTGCCAACCCCGGCCTTTTCGCAAACTATTGCCTTGACCTCCACAGTATATAGCGTGTCCATCCCTGATGCATTTGTCAATCACCTCGCAATGGATGGTAAATATTTATACTGGACCACCGAATCCGGAAGTGATCTGTTCCGTTACCCCCTCGCAGCATCGACAAGCACAGCCGCTACAATTGTCGCTAGCACCCTTTTCGATAAGGGTGTCTTATCAACGTATCCCGACGAAGCTCTTGTTCGAGCTGGCGACTGGTTAATTTTCGATGATTGCCAAATAAGCGGACAAACTGCGACGTGGGCATTACGTGCCATTAATGTTGAGACTCAAACGGAAGTAATCCTTGCTCAAAGCAACGGTTCTACGATTCTCTACACATTTTCTTCGGATGGGGAATGGGTGGTCTGGATTACAGGGGATTTGTCCACGAGCACTACTATTATTACTGCACAAAACCTGCAAACAGGGCAAAGCCAGGAGTTAGCCCGCTCTGATTCTGTCCAAAATACTTGGGAAGATGTTGCCGTGTCGGCAGGTCAGGCAGTGGCAGTTCATCTTGGAGATAATGGTAGAACACTGTTCCTGTTCGAATTGGACTCAGGGCAAAGTCGAAAGTTATTGTCGGATGTGAAAGACACAGATATATTTGGCTTGACCTTTAATGGTAATTGGATCGCTTGGAAAAAAGGTAGAAATTCCTACGGCCCTACTGCTCTTTACAACCTGCAAAATAACAAGATCGAAATATTACCAGACTGGGGTGTCTCTCCACTCCTGGCTGGCCATTGGTTAACGTGGGATGCTGCTTTTGAACAACCCTTGTATGTGGTCGATCTAGAAAATCATCAGAGTTTTCTCGTTGCCGACGCTCGACCCGGAGATAATCTAACCAGTGTAGCTATTTATGGCAATTTGATTGTGTGGTGCCGGGTGCATACCAATATTGACCGAACGGAAATTGATAGTAAAGTGGAGTGGCGCGTACTTCCGTAATTGGGTTACGCGCTTTATTGGCACACCCGATTACTAAATCAGTGAACAACAATTAGCTGGATTTATTAAATGAACCCTCAGCCCAAATTCTCCCTGAGAAACGCAAACGTCCGCTCCCAGGCCAGGGACGCGGCGGCGGGGTCGTATTCGGGCCGGTCGCTCTCGACGAACCAGTGGCTCACGCCGGGGTACACGTGGATCGTCACGTCCAACCCGGCGGTTTTCATCTCCGCTTCCACCGCCCGCACGCCTGCCAGCGGCTCCCACTCGTCGTTATCGCTGAAGTGGCCCATGATTTTGGAACTTACTTTGCTGAAATCCACGCCGTACACGCCGTAAAACAGGACTGTCGCGGCGATCTTGTCAGGATCCCGCATGGCCGCCACCAGCGCCCAGGCCGCGCCGAACGAAAAGCCGATCACGCCGACCTTGCCCTTCGTGAGCGCCAGTAAATGATCCCTGGCAGCCATGACCGTATCGCCGACGACCTGGGGGTCGCTGTTTTCCGCCAGGTCTGTGGCGGCTTCGATGGTCGCGGCGACCTGTCCCTGGAACATATCCGGGGCCAGGACGGTGAATCCCTGTTTGGCCAGTTGGTCGCAAACTTCCTTGAAGAACGGCTTGAGGCCCCACCAGGCGTGCAACAATAAAACGCCGGGTCCACCGTTTTCGGGCGCAGCCAGGTAAGCCTTGACCGGCTGCCCATTGACATCCAACGATAAATCTGACTTTCGGATTGACATTTTTCTCTCCTTTTCCCTGATGATAATAGAACGGATGTTTCAAGTCAAGGGCCGGTTTCAGCGCCTGGCCGTCATCAGGAAGACCGGGTATTCCCGTCCGTTTTTGGGGATGGTGTAGGCGGTCGAGAAATTGACCTCCGCAAACCCGGCGGCCTCGACCCGGCGCTGCAATGCGTTTCGCCCAAACCCCAAATGGACGTCCGTCGAGCCGTCGGTGTGGAAACTGCCGTCCTCCTGGTCGAGATCGGCCACCACCAGCCACCCGCCCGGGTTCAGGATTTGGCGGAATTTACGCAGGATGCCGTCTGTATCGGGGATATGGTGGAGCACCATCAGCGAGTAAGTGACGTCGAAACGGTCAGCCGGCAGAGGGTCCGAGGCGAGATCGAGCCGGACCGGGTGCAGGGTCGCCGTTTGCGCGGCTTTGATCTTGTCCGACAGCACCTCCAGCATCCCCACCGACGTATCCGCCAGGGTGATCGAGGCGAAGTCGTCTCGCAGGAAAAAGCTCAACAGCCCGGTGCCGCAGCCGTATTCCAGGGCCGTCAGGCCGGGACGGAGGTCCAGCGCGGCCCGGATGGCCTCGGCCACGACCCTGGCCCGCTCCACTTTCAGCGGGTCGGAGTCCCAATCTTTTGCGCGTGCGTCGAAATCTGTCATAGTCTCTTACTGTCATTGCGAGGAGCGCTCGCTGCGACGAAGCAATCTCCCAGTAAGAAGATTGCTTCGCCTTCGGCTCGCAAGGACACTCCTAACTCCAATCCTCCAGCGTTCCTTTGACCTTCGCCAGGAACCAGTCCGCCGAGGCCCCATCCAGGATGCGGTGGTCGAAGACGAACGAGAGATAGACCATCGGGCGGATGGCGATGGAATCGCTGCCGTCGGCGTCGGTGACGACCACCGCCCGCTTCTGCATCGCGCCCACGCCTAAAATGCCGCACTGCGGCTGGTTGATGACCGGGAAGGCGAACAGCGAGCCGCTGATGCCGTGGTTGGTCAGCGTGAACGTGCCGCCCTTGACTTCGTCCGGTTGCAGTTTCTTCGAGCGGGCGCGGCTGGCGAGGTCGTTGACGGCGCGGGCCATCCCCAGCAGGGACAGCCCGTCGGCGCCTTTGATGACCGGCACGATCAGCCCCTCATCGCCGAGCGAAGTCGCCATGCCGACGTTGATCGCCGGATGGATGAGCAGCCCCTCGTCCGTCCAGGACGAGTTGACAGACGGGTAGGCTTTCAGCCCGGCGACGATGGCCTGCATGAAATAAGCCGTGAAGGTCAGGTTGACGCCGTCGCGGGCGAAAGCGGATTTGTTGGCGGCCCGGTGTTTGACCACCCGGCTCATGTCCACTTCCATCACGGTCAGCACGTGCGGCGAGGTGTGCTTCGACATGACCATGTGTTCGGCGATCTGTTTGCGGATGAGGCTGTGCTTGATGAGCTGGTCGCCAGCAACGTGCTTCGGTGATTGATAATTGGTAATTGGTAATTGCTGACCGCTGACTGCTAATGGCTTACTACTCTCTACTCTCTTCTCTCTATTCTCTACAAACTTCACCACATCATTTTTCGTAATGCGCCCGTTCAGGCCCGTTCCCGGCACATCGGCCAGGTTTACGCCGTGTTCCGCGGCGATTTTGGCGACGACCGGAGAGATAAAGCCCAGGTCTGCCGACGGTGGACGGTTGACAGTGGACGGTGCAGTTTCTGGCTGACGGCCGACTGCTGAAGGCTGAGGGCTTTCTGCCATCCGTTTATCCGCTTCCCCATCCGTTCCCGCATCCGCTGCCTCGCCAGGCTGGCCGATCAGCGCCAGCAGTTCGCCGACCTTCGCCACCGCGCCTTCCTGCATTTCGATTTTCAGTACCACGCCCGAAGCCGGGGCCGGGATCTCGGTGTCCACCTTGTCGGTGTTGACCTCCAGCAGCGGCTCATACTCGTTGATCGCTTCGCCTTCCTGCTTGAGCCATTTCGTGACCGTGACTTCTTCCACACCCTCGCCGAGCAGGGGGACCAGGACTTTCGTTGCCATAATTGCTCCTTGATTTCATCCGCTAATCTTCGCGAATTTGCACGAATAAAAAACGATTAGCGAAGATTAGCGAAAATTCGCGGATAAATTACTTTATCCTCGGATAAGATGCCGGATCAACCTCACGCATCATCTCGTACACCGCGTCGAACACCGTCTCCGCGTTGGGCTTGGACCAGTAATCGCCGTCGCTGCCGTAGGCGGGGCGGTGGGCCGTGCCGCTCAGGGTCTTCGGGGCCGAGTCGAGCCAGGTGTAGCCGCCCTGCTTCTCGATGACTTCCTGCATCATGTACGCCGACGCACCGCCCGGCACGTCCTCGTCCAAGAAAATCACCCGGCTGGTCTTCTTGAGCGACTCGACGATCTTCCCGTGAATGTCGAACGGCAGCAGCGACTGGACATCAATGATTTCGACCTCGATGCCCGCTTCGGATAATTTATTCGCCGCCTCCATCGCGATCCGGCAGCAGGCGCCGTAAGTGACCAGGGTCACGTCCGTACCGGGGCGGATCACCTCCGGCACGCCTAGCGGCACGGTATAGTCGCCGATGTTGTCGGGCAGTTTTTCCTTCACCCGGTAGCCGTTCAGCACCTCGACCACGATCGCCGGTTCGTCGGCTTGCAGCAGGGTGTTGTAGAAGCCCGCCGCACGGGTCATATCCCGCGGCACGAGCACGCGCACCCCGCGCGCCAGGTGGATGATCCCGGCCATCGGCGAGCCGGAGTGCCAGATGCCCTCCAGCCGGTGGCCGCGGGTGCGGATGATGACCGGGGCCTTCTGCCCGCCCGCCGTGCGCCAGCGCAGGGTCGCCAAGTCGTCGCTCAACAGTTGCAGGGCGTAGAGCAGGTAATCGAGATACTGGATTTCGCAGATCGGCCTCAGCCCGCGCATCGCCATCCCGATGGCCTGCCCCAAAATCGTCGCCTCCCGGATGCCGGTATCGCTCACCCGGAACTCGCCGTATTTCTCCTGCATCCCGCGGAAACCCTGGTTCACGTCGCCCAGGAAGCCCACGTCCTCGCCGAAAGCGATCAGGCGCGGCTCCTTGGCCAGCAGCTTGTCGAAGGCCGCGTTCACCACCTCGAAGCCCATCACTGTCGGCGAATTCTTCGTGTAGGCGGGTTTGACTTCTGGCACGGCCAGCGCCGTCCCGGAGTAAAGCTGCGAGCCGTAACGCTCGGCGTTGACCTTGTCCTGCTCGTTTTTCCATTGGACTAAAACCTGCTTGACCGGATTCCCGTCCCGGCGCAGGAGACGCAGGGCTTCATGCACCGCGGCGTGGATATCCCGCCTCGAAACGGACGGCAGGCCTGCCAGCCGTTCCTTGACCTGGTTCAACGCTGAAGCCTGGGACGAACTACCTGCCACCTCGTCGAGCATGTCCGTCACCTGGGCACGCTCCTCCAAAATCGGGGCGAGATAGGCTTCCCAGGCGGTCTTGCGGATGCCCTCCACAGCCGCGCGGTCAGTCTCTTCAGCGGCAGCCAGCTCAGGTTCCGAAACGATGCGCTGCTCCAGCATCCAGGCCCGCATGCGCTTGATCCCGTCGAAATCCTCCTCCCATTGCAGCCGTTCCGGGGATTTGTAGCGTTCGTGCGAACCGGAGGTGCTGTGACCCTGCGGCTGGGTCGCGTCGGTGACGTGGACCAGGGCCGGGATGTGGTACTCGCGGGCGACCTCGGCTGCCGCGGCGTAGGTTTCGAGCAGGGCCGGGTAGTCCCAGGCGCGCACGGCGTAGAGGTCGTAGCCCCGGTCGCACTCGTCGGCGGGACAGGGGTCGCGCTGGAAGCCGCTCAGGATGGCCCCGATGTTTTCCTTGACCATCTGGAACTGGTTGGGGACCGAGATGCCGTAGCCGTCGTCGTAGATGGTCAGGATGGCCGGGGCGTGCAGCACGCCGATGGCGTTGACCGACTCCCAGAAAATGCCCTCGGCGGTGGAGGCGTTGCCGATGCTGCCCCAGGCCACTTCGTCGCCGTTGTGCGAGAATTCCTTGAATTTCTTGAGTTCGTCCAGTTTGCGGTAGACGACCGAGGCGTAGGCCAGCCCGACGGTACGGGCCATCTGGGTGGCGGTCGGCGAAACGTCGGCGGAGACGTTGTAAGTTTGTGTTTGATCCTTCCAACGGCCATCGGGATACAGGTAGCGGGTGGCGTAGTGGGCGTTCATCGAGCGCCCGGCGGTAGCGGGATCATGCTCCACGTCGGCGTGGGCGTAGAGTTGGGCAAAAAATTCCTGGATGCTGGTCACCCCGAGGGCAAACATCCAGGTCTGGTCACGGTAATAGCCGGAGCGCCAGTCGCCTTTGCGGAAGGCGCGCGCCATGGCAAGCTGGGCCACCTCCTTGCCGTCGCCGAAAATGCCGAACTTGGCCTTGCCCGAGAGTACCTCCCGGCGTCCGATCAGGGAGGTCTGCCTTGACTGGTAGGCGAGTCGGTAATCTTTGAGTATCTCTTCGGACGGGAGGGGGAGATGGTTCGCAGGTTTCTTTTTTGGCATTCAGAAGCTCGCTTATTTGGGGTGGGTATGTCCGAATTATAGTACAGAATAGTTGATGAGGGTGTTAGAGGAAAGTAAAAAGCTGCCAGATGTCGAAAATCTATCGTGCTGGCCTTGATTTGTGTGCGCCAGTGGCGTATAATGGCACTTGTCATGCAGTTCATCGAAACCAGCATTTTTACCCGTTAAGTGACCGACTTGCTCTCGGATGATGAGTACAGCAAGCTGCAAGTCGCCTTGTCCACGCATCCGGACATGGGCGACATTATCCAACATAGCGGCGGGTTAAGGAAAGTCCGCTGGTCTTTGGCCGGGCGCGGGAAACGCGGCGGCGTAAGAGCAATCTACTATTGGTTTGTTTCAGGGGATCAAATCTTGATGTTGTTCATTTATCCTAAAAATGTCAAAGACGACTTGACGCCGCAACAACTCATGATTTTGCGCGAAATTGTCGAGAAGGAGTACAAATGAAAGACGAATTGTTCAGCGAACTGGTCGCCAGCGTCCGCGAAGGCGGGAAGATCCTGCGCGGCGACTCTGAGCCTGGGCGCACTTTTATTGTCGAACCCCCGAATGTCAAAGAAATCCGGGCCAACTATAACCTTTCCCAGAACGAATTTGCCGCTCTGCTGGGCATCAGCGTCAAAACTTTACGCAATTGGGAACAGGGACGGCGTGCTCCAGAGGGAGCAGCGCGGGTCTTGTTGCAGGTGGCGGCCAAGCATCCTGAAGTCATTTGGGATGTGGTGAAATCAAAATCCACAGCAGCCTGAATTACAAACTCCTTCAAGCGAAAATCTTGAAGGAGTTTTTGGTTGTCGAATGGTTCGATCTTGCATCCTAGCCCATCATCAACTTGGGCCGGTATTGCAGCGCCTCGGCCAGGTGCGCGGACTGGATTCTCTCGCTCCCGGCTAAATCCGCAATCGTGCGGGCCAGTTTCAGGATGCGGTGGTAGCCCCGGGCCGACAGGTTGAGCTGGCTCATGGCTGAGCGCATCAGGCTCTCGCCGGTCTCGTCCAGTTTGCAAAACTGGCGCACCTCGGCGATGCGCATGTCGGCGTTGCAGACGACGGACTGCAAAATCTCCTGATTTTGCGATCCCGAAGTCGGGAGACTTCGGACTCCAAACCGGGCGCGTTGAAGTTCTCGCGCAGCCTGGACCCGGTTGCGGATCGCTTCGGACGATTCGCCCAGCCGGTCGCTGGACAGTTTCTCGTAGTCCACGCGCGGGACTTCGATGTGGATGTCAATCCGGTCGAGCAGGGGGCCGGAGATGCGCTTCTGGTATTTGGTCACCAGGGCCGGGGCGCAGGTGCAGGCCTTGACCGGGTCGCCGTAGTAGCCGCACATACAGGGGTTCATGGCCGCGATCAATTGAAAGTTCGCCTCGAAAGTCAGCGAGCCTTTGGCGCGGCTGATGGTGACGACTTTGTCTTCCATCGGCTGGCGCATCACTTCGAGGACGCGTGCCCCGAATTCGGGGAACTCGTCCAAAAACAAAACGCCCCTGTGGGCCAGCGAGATTTCGCCGGGCTTGGGGATGTTGCCGCCGCCGACCAGCCCGGCGTGCGAAATGGTGTGGTGCGGGGCGCGGAAGGGCCGATGGCGGATCAACGGTGTGCCGGGCGGGAGCTGGTCCGCGACCGAGTAGATGCGGGTCACATCCAGCGATTCTTCGAGGCTCATTTCGGGCAGGATGCCGGGCAGGGCGCGGGCGAGTAACGTCTTCCCGGCCCCAGGACTTCCGACGAGAAGGCAATTGTGCCCGCCGGCCGCGGCTACTTCGAGCGCCCGCTTGACGTGTTCCTGGCCTTTGACCTCGCTGAAATCGGTGGGGACGAACAGGGGTTCAATGGGATCGGTCGAGGGTTGGAAAGGCTCGATCAAACGGCGGCCGGCCAAATGGTCGTAAAGGTCCGCAAGCGATTTGACCGGGATGATCTCCAGGCCCGGGATCAGGGCCGCTTCGGGCGCGTCCACCTCGGGTACGAACATCCGCCTGTATCCATGAGCGCGGGCGGCCGCGGCCATCGGCAGGATGCCGCGAGTGTGGCGGACGACGCCGTCGAGCGAGAGTTCGCCGACGACGAGGGTGTCATTTACGCTGTCTTGGGGGAGGAACCCGGCGAGGATGATGACGCCGAGGGCGATGGGCAGGTCGTAGGCAGGACCCTCCTTGCGGACCGCGGCCGGGGCCAGGTTGACCACAATGCGGTGGCGCGGGAAATGCAGCCCTGCATTTTTGACCGCCGTTTGGACGCGCTCGCGGCTTTCCTGCACTGCGGCATCGGGCAGGCCAACAATGATGACGGCCGGGAGGCCATTGCTGAAATCCACTTCGACTTCGACGATGACGCCTTCGAGTCCGATGACAGCGCAAGAGAAGACGCGGGCTAACATGCCAAGAGTTTAGATGATGTTGGGGGGAATGTCAACCGGCCTGCCGGCGCGGGCCGATTCGAGCAGGGCCAGGATGGCGGCCACATTGCCGCGGCTGTCTTCGAGGCTGATGCGCGGCGGCTGGCCGAGCAGGACTGCGTCGGCCATGTCTTCCACTTCGCCGCTGTAGAGGTTCTGCCCAGGGATTTTGACCCGCTCAAGGGATTCCCCCCGGCGCAGGTGCATGATCTCGTTGCGCCCGGGTTTGAACGGGACCGGGATGTTGAGCGCTGCCTCGCTGCCGACGATTTCCATGAAGGCCCGGAAGGGGGAGGCGAATCCGCTGTCGAACTGGGCGTGGATTCCGCCTTCGAAACGCATTTGCCCGACGAAGACCATATCGGCTCCGCCCGGACCTGTATCCTGCCAGCCAAAGACTTCGAGCGGTTCGGCCCCGACGAGGGTGCGGGCGAAGTTGACCGGGTAGCAGCCCACGTCCCAGAGGCTGCCGCCGCCCATCTCTTTCTGGAGACGGAAGTTGCCCTCCCGGTTGAGGGTGAAAGTGAACGCGCCCCGGATGAATTGCAGCTTGCCGAGCGCGCCGCTGTTGACGATGGCCTGGGCTTTGAGGGTCTGCGGGTGGTGGCGGTACATGAAGGCCTCGGTCAGCACTTTGCCGCTTTCCCGCGCCGCAGTTGACATGGCGTCCACTTCGGCCAGGCTGAGGGCGAAGGGCTTCTCGCACAGGACGTGTTTGCCCGCCTGCAGGGCTTTGACCGTCCACTCGGCGTGGAGGTGGTTGGGGAGCGGGTTGTAGACGATGTCTATTTCGGGGTCTTCGAGCAGGCGCTCGTAACTTCCGTAGGAGCGGGGGATCTTCCATTCGAGGGCGTAAAGCTCGGCAGAGGAGTCGCTCCTCGAGGCCACCGCCAGCAGCCGGTTCCGGGGCGAGGCGTTGAGGACCGGGACGAGGGCGCGGTTGATGCGGGCCGTCGAGAGAAATCCCCAGTTGAGGATTTGGTCAGGCATCTTATCCTTTCAGTGAACCGGCCAACAGGCCGCGCAGGAAGTACCGTCCCAGGAAGATGTAAACGAGAAGGGTGGGCAGGGCGGCGAGCAGGGAGCCGGCCATTTGCACGTTCCAGGCGATGATCTGGCTCCCGGCCATGTTGTTGAGCGCCACGGTGATGGGCCACTGGGTATTGCCGGTTAACACCACGGCGAAGAGGAAGTCGTTCCAGGCGGAGGTGAACTGCCAGATGAGGACGACCACGAAGCTGGGCAGGGAAATGGGCAGCAGGATGTGGCGATAGATGCCGAGCATGTCGGCCCCGTCTATTTTGGCGGCTTCGAGCAGTTCCTGAGGCAGGCTGGCGTAGTAGTTGCGGAAGGTGAGGGTGGTGATGGGGATGCCGTAGATGATGTGGGCCAGGGCGAGGCCGGGCAGGCCTTTGATGCCGGCCGCGTTCATGAATTGCACCAGGGGGATGAGGATGCTCTGGTAGGGGATGAACATGCCAAACAGGATCAACGGGAAGATGATATCTGCGCCGCGGAATTTCCATTTAGCGAGGATGAAGCCGTTCAGCGAACCGAGGCCCGAGGAGATCAGGGCTGCCGGGATGACCATGACGAAACTGTTCCACAGCGATGGCGACAGCTTGGAGAAGGCTTCGACAAAGTTATCGAAATGGATGCCGTTCGGCAGGTTCCACATCGTTTTCAGGTCCACTTCGGCAAAGCTTTTGAAGCCGGTCACCAGCATGACGTAGAGCGGAATGAGATAAAAGACCGCCATCAGGATCAGCGGGAGGTAGAGCCAGTTCTTGCCCAGGCGGAAGCGATTGGTCATTGGCGCACCTCCGTCTTGAGGGTGTAGCGGATGTAAGGGATGATGAGCACGGCCACGCTTATGAGCAGCAGGATGCCGATGGCCGCGCCGCGCCCGTAAAACAGGCCGTCGAAGGTGGTCTGCCACATGTAGATGGCCGGCACGTCGAGCGGATACTGCTTGCCGGCAATGGCGATGATCAGGTCGAAGACTTTGAGCGACATGTGGCCGAGGATGATGAGGGCGCTGAGGGTCACCGGGGAGAGCAGGGGCAGGATGATGTAGCGGTAGATCTGGAGTTCATTGGCCCCGTCAATCTGGGCTGCCTCGCGCAGTTCACCGGGGATGGAGCGCAGTCCCGCCAGGTAGAGGGCCATGGTATACCCCGACATTTGCCAGATGGCGGCCAGGGCAATGGCAGCCATGCCCCAGTTTGGGGTGGTGTGCCAGGCATTCTGGAGAAAATCGAGATGGAGGTAGGAAAACAGCAGGTTGAAGCCGCTGGTGCGGACGCCCTCGGCGGGGTTCATCAGCCAGCGCCAGACCACGCCCGTGACGATGTAAGAGATCGCCATCGGGAAGAGGAACAGGCTGCGGAAGAATCCCTCGCCCTTCAATCCCTGGTCGAGCATGACAGCCAGCAGGAAACCCAGGACGATGCTCCCGATGACGAAGACCCCGGTAAAGATGAGCGTGTTACGCACGTCCACGTGGAAGCGCTGGTCTGAGAAGAGTTGGATGTAGTTATCGAGACCGTTCCAGGTGTAATCAGCAGTGATCCCCTTCCATTTGCTGAGGGAGACGCGCACCGACCATCCAATGAAGACATAGACAAAAATCAGCACAGCCAGGATGGATGGTGAGATCAGGATGATAGATAAGTAGCGGTCTTTGTCTCGGAAAAAAGTTTTAAGCATAGCGCGCCTCACACATTAATTACTCGACTGTTGTGTTTTGACTGCTAACCGACTTCAGTCACTGAAAAACACAAGTGGAAAGTGACAAAAGCGGCCATTTCGTACTAAAAAGTGTACATTTCTGACATTTTGACCGTTTGCAAAGCAAGAACAGACCCAAAATACAACACTCGAGTTAATTATAAGGGTTCTTGGGGTTTCCGGCGAAATTTATCCGCAGATTACAATAATTCCACAGGCCAAAAATGCGCGAACGGGGATTATTCGGACGGACTCCAATGCGGCATGTTCAACATGGGTTGAGGCCCCGCATTTGCGGGGCCTCAACATTTCTACATAGTTTCTTACTGGCAGGGGCCGGAGTTCTGGCAGGCCGCAACCAGGGCGGACTGGAATGCGCTCACGTTCAAGTCGGCGATGAACGCGCCCAGGGCCGTATCTATCTCGGACTTCCAAGAGTCGTTGGCAACCACGCCGTGGGTCAGCGAACCGACCACGATGTTGTTGGACCAATCGTCCATGGCGGACTGGAGGTAGACGCCGAAGAGGGTCTTGTCACAGTCGGTGCGGGCGCAGATGGAGCCTTTGACCGGGTTGAAGGCTTCCTGGCCTGCCTTGGAACCGGCGACCTTCAACCAATCGGTGGCGGCTTCGGGGTCAGGAGCGCCGACAGCCAGCACAAACGAGTCGGACAGGAACTGGAAGACGCCGACCGAGCCGGGGACCGGGGCCCAGCCATAGTCGGTATTGGGGGTTTTGCCGAGTTCGCGGAAGTAGCCTTCGGCCCAGTCGCCCATCACGTTAAAGGCGGCGTCGCCGTTGATGACGAGCTGGGAGGCGTCCTGCCATGAGAGCGAGGCGGAATCGGTGTTGGCGAAGCCCATGATGGTGACGAAGTTGTCGAGTGCGGCGGTGACTTCTGCGCTGCCCCAATCGGTGGAACCGTCCCACAGGCCGTTGTATTTATCGGCGCCAAGGGTGCCGAGCAGGACGGTCTCGAGCAGGTGCATCTTGGTCCATTGTTCGCCCAGGGCCAGCGGTTGGACGCCGGCAGCCTGGAGGGTTTCCATGGCGGCGATCCACTCGTCAACGGTGGTCGGGACGGCGACGTTGTTGGCGGTGAGGATGCCCGGGTTGTACCAGAGCACGTTGGCGCGGTGGATGTTGACCGGGACGGAGTAGATGTTGCCATCCTGCGAGATAAGCGGGATGAGGGTCTGGGGCATGACGCTGAGCCAGCCTTCGGCTTCGTACAGGTCGTTCAATGGTTCGATCTGTTTGCCCGCGACGTAGGTACCGATCAGTTCCTGGCCGGCGTGACCCTGCCAGCTATCGGGGGGATCGCCAGCCTGCAAGCGGGAGGCGAGCACGGCCCGGGCGTTGGTCCCGGCGCCGCCGGCTACCGCGGCGTTGACGAATTCGACGCCAGCGTACTCGGCGTTGAAGACCTTGATCATGGCCTCCAGGCCGGCTGCTTCACCGCCGCCGGTCCACCATGAGAACACTTCGACTTTGCTTCCACCGGCGGGCGCGCCGCCACCGCAGGCCGTAAGGACGGTCGCGGCGATCAACAAGACTGCCAGCAGGGCATAAAGTTTCTTGGACATGCTTTTCTTCTCCTTATCTGATTTAATTGTTGAAGGTGACTCGTACAACTGTATTGCGTCAGGCGGCCCCTGTCATCACCTCCTTTCCATGTGGGTAGGGTAAGAAAGGATGTTATCGGCAACAATGGCGATGGCGCCGATCAGGCTGGCATCTGCCCCGAAATGGGAGAGTTCCATGTTGACCTTTTGGCCGATCTCGGGCAGGCAATGTTTCGAGATCGCTTCCTGCGCTGCCGGGAGCATGTATTGGGCGGCGATGCTCAACGGCCCGCCAAAGATGATTTTTTCCGGGTTGAGGAAGTTGACGATGGTCGCCAGGCCCTGCCCAAAGGCGGTCCCGGCTTCGGCAAAGGAACTGATCGCTTCGGCGTCACCGGCATCCGCAGCTTGTTTGATCAGGGGAATGGTCGGGGGGGAGTTTTGTTCGGCCATAAGGCGCGGGATAAGGCTGCTGCGTTTGACCGCCAGGCGGGCCTGGACCCGCTGGATGATCGAGTATTGGTTGGCGTAGGTCTCCCAGCAGCCGCGGTTGCCGCAGTGGCAGGGGGTCTCGAACGGTCCGGCCATGATCGGGGAGTGGCCGATCTCGCCGGCAAATCCGTTCTTGCCCCGGTAGAGTTCCCCATTCAAGAAGAAACCTCCCCCGATCCCCACCCCGGCGAAGACGAGGACGAAATCGCTGCACTGGCGGGCAACCCCGAACAGGTGCTCGGCGATCGTGGCGGCGTTGGCGTCGTTCTCCACGAAGACTTTCAACCCGGTGTGTTCGGCAAAGCGTTTTCGGAAGGGAACATTGACCCAGTGCAGGTTGGGAGCAAAAATCAGCATGCCCTCGTTCAAATCCACTGTTCCCGGCGTGGCGAGGCCCAGTCCCAGGAGTGGCAGGGACATCTGACGGGCGGCGGCGATGGCTTCATCCACGAGCTGGATGGTCTGACGGAGGATGTTTTCCTGCGCCTCAGCCGGATCGGTGCCGGCGGTGCTGCGCCACAGGATGTTGCCCATGAAATCGGTCAGGACTGCGGCCACGAAATCCACGCCCAACTCGACCCCGATGATGCAGCCCGCCTGGGGATTGATCTCGAGCAGGGTGGCTGGGCGCCCCGCCCCGATGGAGTTTTGACCGATCTCATGCACCAGCTCCAGCCGCATCAGTTCTTCGACCAGGCTCGAGACCGTAGACTTGTTCAGCCCGGTCCGGGCGGCCAGGTGGGCGCGTGAAATCGGAGACTCGTTGTGTATCCGCCGCAGTATGAGCGAAAGGTTGAGTTCCCGAACAAAGGCTTGGTCTGCTGTAGTCTTGGTTTCCATCGGAATTAGTATGTTGGAACAACTAACTAATCTCATTATATAACATGGAAAGCAATAGTCAAGCCCTTTTTCTTAAAAAACGGCGATATTCGGCGTTAATTTGGCGGATGGGACAACGAATTGGCGGTGTTTGGGGATTGTCTTTGGGATGGCGAGATTCTATAATGGGTACAAGGCGTTCGAAACGCCAGGCAGTTTGAAATAGCGCAGAGTGAATGAGGTGTTACCCAAATGAGTCCAGCCCGTTTGTCACGGTTAGAATCGGCGATGCGCCTTGTCCTTGAGTTCAACGAGGCCTTCAATCGCCATGATGTCGCAGGGATGATGCAGTTGATGAGCGACGATTGCGTCTTCGAAAATACTGATCCGGCCCCCGATGGCACAATCTACACGGGAAAGGAGGCCGTGACCCGGTTTTGGCAGGACTTCTTCCGCCAGTCGCCCCAGGCTCACATCGAGATCGAGGAGATTTTTGGCCTGGGCAGCCGGTGTATCATGCGCTGGAGATACGAATGGGTGGATGAGACCGGGAAGGAGGGCCACGTCCGGGGGGTGGATATCTTCGCGATGAAGAACGGTCTTATCGCCGAAAAGTTGTCCTATGTCAAGGGATAGGGCGGGCAGGAGTGTGAGGGTGCAACCCGCCATGAACCGGGTATCGTCTCCGTGAGCGGCAATTCTCAACGAACCCTTTTGATTCCCCCATATCCCACACGGTCACAAATTGCGCCTTTTGAATCTGTGGGAAGCGTAATTTGTGACCGGGGGTATTATATGCTCACTCCGGGTTATTCAAATATTTCAGTCCCGAACCTGTATTGAATAGAACAATGCGTTCTTCGGGATGAACCCAACCTTGTTTGACCAGTTCCTTGAGGGCAGATAAGGTTGCAGCGCCTTCGGGCGCGGCAAAAATTCCCTCCATGTTCCCCATCTGGTGTTGGGCTTCAATGATTGCCTCGTCGCTGACCGAGACCGCCGTGCCTTCGCTCTCATAAAGGTCCTGGAGGATGAGATGGTCGGCGAAACTTTTGGGGACGCGCAAACCCGATGCAATCGTGTGGGCATTGGGCCAGAAATCGCAAAACGAGGCGCCCTTTTCGAATGCCCGGACCACCGGAGCGCATCCGTCTGCCTGCACAGAGACCATGCGCGGCCGCTTCTGATCTTCCAGCCAGCCCAGCGTTTCGAGTTCTGCAAATGCTTTCCACATGCCTACCAATCCCGTTCCGCCGCCGGTGGGATAAATAATCACATCCGGCAATTGCCAGCCAAAAGATTCTGCCAGTTCATAACCCATCACCTTTTTCCCTTCCACACGATAAGGTTCCTTGAATGTGGAAAGATCGAACCACCCTTCTGCTTGGGCTTTTTCACTTGCCAGTCTTGCGGCATCGCTGATGATGCCGTCCACCAGGGTGACTTCTGCGCCTGCCATGCGGCTCTCTTCGATGTTGGCAAACGGTGTATCTTTGGGCATGAAGATGTGAGCTCTCAACCCCGCCCGGGCAGCATAGGCGGCCATTGCACCGCCTGCATTACCCGCGGTGGGGATGATGACTTTTTCTATGCCGAGTTCCTTTGCCTTGGAGACTGCGGCGGCCAGCCCGCGGGCTTTGAAAGAACCGGTCGGGTTGATACTTTCATCCTTGGCATATAGGCGGGTAAGCCCCAATTCTTTACCAAGACGAGGCAAAGAAAGTAAGGGTGTGTCACCCTCGCCCAGGAAGATCCGGTTTTCTTGATCGAGAACCGGGAGCAATTCGTACCAACGCCACATGCCTTTTGTTCGCCGGAAGATTTCATCCCGGTCAACCTGCTTGCGGGCGCGCTCAAGGTCATACCTTGATAGAAGGGGAGACTGGCATGCCGGGCAGAAAGTACGAATCTCCTGATGGGGATATTCCTTACCGCAGCCCGAGCATTGCAAATGAGAAAGATAGGAAAGCGTCATAGGTTTGGCAAAAGATACTGTATCAGGGATGGAAACACCCTCGTGTATTCATTGCTTCTTGAGTTTATCATAATTATCCTCAGGGCATTGGCGCAAGGCTTCGACCCTTGCCCGTCAACTGTTCGACCCAACATAAAAATGAGATTAGGGCGTCCCCCGGTACTCCCAAATCGGGTAAAATCCAAGCCTATCTCACCCAAAGGAGTACTCCAATGCCTGTCTGCCTGAACTGCAACATTTCTGCCGATGAGAAGCCCCTGCTGGCAATCGCCTTCAAAGACCAGACCCTGCACATCTGCCCGCAATGCCTCCCGGTGCTGATCCACAAACCCGCCAACCTGGCCGGGAAACTCGAAGGGGCCGAGCACTTCGGCCCGCCGGCGGAACACCATCATTGATACCTGTCATTGCGAAGTGGCTTCAGCCGCTGAAGCAATCTCCGCTTAAAGGGAGATTGCTTCGGGCTGCGCCCTCGCAATGACACCTTCCCCCCATGTCCAAACTCACTCACCTGACGCGCTCGTCGTTCATCCTGATCGCCGCCTTCGGGCTGGATAAGGTCGTCGCCTTCGTGCGGACCAGCATCATCGCCCGCCAGTTCAGCCTCTCGCACGAACTGGACGCCTTCAACGTCGCCAACAACCTGCCCGACCTGCTCTTTGCCCTCATCTCCGGCGGGGCGATGACCATGGCCCTCATCCCGGTGCTGAGCGAAGTGCTCACCAACCGGGGCCGCCCGGCCGTCTGGGACGTGTTTTCACGGGTCGCCAACCTGGCCTTCGTCGTCACCGGCGCGTTCGCCATCCTGATCGCCATCTTCGCCGAGCCGCTGGTCAGCGCCCGGCTGGGGATCGCACCGGGATACGAACAGGTGCAGCGCGAACTGATCGCCGACCTGATGCGCCTGAACCTGGCCGCCACCCTGATCTTCTCCATCAGCGGACTGGTGATGGGCGGGCTTCAGGCCAACCAGCATTTCCTGCTCCCGGCCCTGGCCCCGCTCTTCTACAACCTGGGACAGATCATCGGGGCGCTGGTCTTCTCCCCGTCCGTGCCGTACCAGATCGGACCCGTGACCCTGCCCGCCTTCGGGATGGGTGTCCACGGGCTGGTGTACGGCGTGATCCTGGGCGCGGCCCTGCACCTGGCAATCCAGGTCCCCGGCCTGGTCAAGTACAAGTTCCGCTGGACGGCCTCGCTCAAGCTGGACGAAGGCGTGGTCAAGGTGCTCCGGCTGATCGCCCCCCGGCTGGTGACGATGTTCGCCATCCAGTTGATCTTCATCGTGCGAGACAACCTGGCCTCGCAGCTCGACCTGGTCGGCGCGGCCAGCATCCTGACTTACGGCTGGATGATCTTCCAGGTGCCCGAAACCCTGATCGGCACGGCCATCGCCACCGCCCTGCTGCCGACCCTCTCGGAGCAAGCCGCCCAGGCCAAATGGGACGAGTTCCGGGCCACGGTCGAGAAGGGGGTGCGCGTCCTGGTCGCTTTCAGCCTGCCGGTGGCTGCCGTCATCGCCGCCGGGGTCCGCCCGCTGGCCGCGGCCGTCTTCGGCTTCGACGAGGCCGGGACGCTGATGCTGACCTGGACGACGCGGGTCTTCCTGCTCGGCATGGCCGGGCACACCGTCCTTGAGGTCGGCGTGCGGGCCTTCTACGCCAAACAGGACGCCGTCCGCCCGATGATCGCCTCCATCCTCAATACCGCGGCCTTCGTTCTTTTCGGCCTGCTGGTCATCCGTGAGCGGCCCGAATGGGGCACGACCGGCATCGCCCTGGTGGGGATGGCCTACACCGTCGAAGCCGTCTTCGTGATGTGGTGGCTCAACCGTCGGCTGGAGGGGGCGTCCATAACGGCGGGCAGTTCCATCGTCCGGGGGACGCTTGCGGCGCTCGCCGGGGGCGCGGCAGCCTACGCCCTGGCCCTCTACCTGCCCGGCGGGGCCGTCGTCACATCCCTGATCGGCATGACCATCGGTGGGCTGCTCTCGCTCGTGTTCATCCTCCCCGAAGCCCGCACGCTGTTACACTTGTAGTAGCGACTTAAGTCGCTACAAAACGTCGTTCAGGACGGCTGAAGCCGTTACTACGACCTGGAGTATAATCAGCCCCATGCCTGATTTCGAAGAAACCCAACCGACACAAATTATGGGGGATACCGCCCCCACCCATCTGACGCAAGAACCCCCGGCTCCTCCGCCCCCCTCGGACGAGACGCCCGAAACCCCCGAACCCCCAACCCCCCGCAAGCGGCGCGGACGGTTCTGGCTGGGCGCGCTGGCCCTGGTCCTGATCCTGGCCCTGGGCGGGGCAAGCGGATATTTTGCGGGCCTCGGCGACCGCAAGAACGCCGAGAAAGACCAGATCGGCCAGGTATTGGCCGACCAGTTCGAGATGGCCGCCCTCGACATGGCCGAAGGCCGTTACGGGCAGGCCCGCCAGCGTTTCGAGTACATCATCCAGGTAGATCCGAACTATCCCGGCGTTACCGAGGCTTTAACCGAAGTGATGCTCAAGTTGAGCATTACCCCCACCGTGACCCCCACTGTGACCCCCAGCCTGACCCCCACGCCCGACCTGCGCGGGGCGCAATCCATCTATGACCGGGCGACCCAACTGGTCGCCGCCGGGGACTGGAACGGGGCGATCACCGCCCTCGACGAACTGCGCAAGGAAGACCCCACCTACCAGTCTGCCAACGTGGACGGGATGTATTACATCTGCCTGCGTAACCTGGGCGTGGACAATATTGCTGCCGGTAATCTTGAAGGGGCCATCTACAATCTGACCCTGGCTGAACGCTTCGGCCCGCTCGACGGCGCTTCACTCGGTTTGCGGGACGGGGCGCGGCTGTACCTGACCGGGGCCACCTTCTGGGAACTCGATTGGGACCAGGTGATCTTCTATTTCTCGCAGGTCTACCAGAGCTGGCCCAACCTGTGGGATGCTTCTTCCGGCATGACTGCGGGCGAACGTTACCGGGTGGCGAACGTCAAATTGGGCGATAAATATTTCGGCGAAGAAAAGTATTGCCTGGCCGAAGAGTCGTACCTGATCGCCCTGTCCATCGCCCCGGACAACGAGGTCAATAACAAGGCGCAGGACGCCGGTCTGCGCTGCCGTCCGCCTACGGAGACGCCCGAACCCACCCCGACCGGGCAGGCCCCGACCGAACCTTCCCCGACCGAAGAACCCGGCAACGGCGGATAACCCGAATGGCAGGAATGCCCGCCTGGGCCTTGACGCTGACCTACTGGCTGCACATGCTCGCCACCGTCGTCTGGATCGGCGGGCTGGCGGCCCTGGCCCTGATCGTGCTTCCCGCCTCGGCCAAAGCCCTGGATGCGGAGGGCCGGGCCGCCCTGCTCGACCAGATGCAGAAGCGGCTGGAAGGGCTGGCCGGGTTCAGCCTGTTCCTGCTGCTGGCGACGGGCATGTTCCAGATGAGCGCCAGCCCCAATTTCGAGGGGTATCTCTCGACCGCCAACGCCTGGGGACGGGCGATGCTGGTCAAGCACAGCCTGTTCGTGCTGATGCTGGCCGTCAGCGGGGCGCAGACCTGGTGGCTGCTGCCCAACCTGCGTCATGCCCTGTTGCTGCAAAAGCGCGGCAGGGGCGACGAGGCCGTCATCGAGAAAATGCGCCGGCGGGAGAGGCTGCTCTTCCGGGTCAACCTGATCCTGTCCGTGCTGATCCTGGGGGCCACAGCCCTGGCGAGGGCCTCGGGATAACAGATTACTGCCGTAACGCGGAATTTATCCCGCTTGTGATCAACAAAAAAGCCCCTGCACTAGGCAGGGGCTTAAACCATCTGGTCACCTCACGCAAACACAGGCATTTTGATCCCCGCTTGTTCCACTATCGGTTGGGTGGCTTTTGAAATCTCGCGCACAACCAGCCGCTCTTGTTTTCTAAGGGCAATGATCAGGTCGCTTAAATCTTCTAACTTACAGGCGTCTCTCAACCGCCACGCCTCTTGCAGGCCTGCATATTTTGGGAGGAATACCTTCCCAAATGCCTCGATCCGAATACCGATGATCTCTCGCGTATCCATCTCATAAAGCAACGCAACCTGCTCATCGAGGTAATGCGTCACCTTCTTCGTTTTCGGGTCGGCAATCGTAAGCATTAATGCATCCACCCGTTCATTGTATGTAAAGAATGGCGGCACATTGTTTTGAGCTGCCATATTCCATTTGTTCGTCTTGAGATCGTGCGTTTCGACTAATCTCTGGATGCGGGCGTCCATAATAATTTTTCTCCTGGGGCTGGAGAGTCAGGCGCAAAAGCGGTGATTACTAAAACATCTCCATAAATCTGATGAGAATCAGGTTTCCCTTACAGGCTGCGGCTGTGGCCCATGACCGGCATGATCCACTCGTCGGAGTAGTGCTGGCTCAAGATGTCGTAGTAGAACAGGGCTTCCTTGTTGGGCAGGGTGTAGCCCCAGTCGCCCTGGAAACGCTGGCGTTCCTGGCCGAAGCGCTCATCGGGAATGGTCTCGTCGGCGCGGCGGGCGATGATATCGGACGACCCGGCCCCCTTCGAGAACTTCATCTTCGGGCGGTGGACGATCTCGTCCGGCAGCAGGCCCTCGAAAGCCCGGCGCAGGAGGGCCTTGGCCGGGTGCGAGTCGTTGTGCTGCTTCCATTCGGGGGGCAGGCTGAGCGCCAGCGCCACCGACTGCACGTCCAGGAACGGGACGCGGGCCTCCAGCCCGTGGGCCATGGACATCCGGTCGCCGCGTTGCAGGTTGGTGTTGTGCAGCGCCTCGGTAATGTAAACCAGTTCGCCTTGCAGGGCATCCGGCTGCTCGAATCGGCCCAGGTAGCTGTACCCGGCGTAGAGTTCGTCCGCGCCTTCGCCGGTCAACATGACCTTGACTTCCTCGGAGGCCATCTTCGCCAGGAAATAGTTGGGGATGGCGCTCCGCACCAATGCCGGGTCGAACGATTCGAGATAGTAGATGACTTCGGGCAGGGACTCCAGCATATCCTGTTCGGTGTAGACCAGCTCGTGGTGGAGCGTGCCGAGCGTTCGGGACATCAGGCCGGCCGCGGCCAGGTCTGGGCTGCCCTCCACCCCGACGGCGAAGGAATGGATGCCGGGCATGTCCTGGCTGGCAAGCAGGGCGATGATACTGCTGTCGAGGCCGCCGCTCAGGCTGACGCCGACCGGCACGTCGGCCATCAGCCGCTTGCGGACCGCCTCCCGGATGGAGGTGCGGATCTCAGGCAGCGCCTCCGCTTCGCCGGGCAGCCGCTCGGTCACGCGCTCGTCCAGGCTGCGCTCGACGGTGTAGTACCGCCGCCAGCCGCGCCGGCTGTGGAACCAGTGCCCGGCCGGGAACTCGCGTACGTCGTTGCACGCCTGCGCCAGCGCCTTGACCTCGGAAGCGAAATACAGCACGTTATCCTGGAGGCCGAAATAGAGCGGCTTGATGCCCAGCGGGTCACGCGCCAGGAACAGATCGTCCCCGGTCGAGATGGCGAAAGCGAACATGCCGTCCAGCCATTCGGCAATTTCGGGGCCGTGTTCCAGGTAAAGCTGTAAGACCACTTCGGTGTCGGTGGTCGTTTTGAACGGATGCCCGGCCAGGTAGCGCCGGCGCAACGCCTTGTGGTTGTAGATTTCGCCGTTCAGGCTGATCCAGGTCTGGCCCTGGCGCATGGGCTGGTGTCCGCCGCCGACGTCCAGGATGGCGAGGCGGGTGTGGCCGAGGGTGGTGCTTTCGTTCCGGTTGACGCCGTTCCCGTCCGGGCCGCGGTGTTTGAGCTGGTCCACCATTTGTTCGACTGCTTTGGGTGAGGCGGAGTGGTAGGCTCCTGCAATTCCACACATGATTGGTTCATTCTCCTTTTCATCAAATGCAATGCGCCCGGTCCCCACCGGCAGGTGGGGCACTGGGCGCAAAGTCGTATGGAAGAATCACGATGTGATTGCAGCAAGTTGCCGCCAGTTGATCGGGCTGGAATGGGCCGGATCAGGTGTGAAGGGAGCCAGATGACTTCACGCCCGGGCAACTTCGATTTTCGATACCGGAGGGTATTCTACCACACCGGGTTTCGGGACCGTTCAGGCCCCGACTGCGGCCAGCGCGGCGAGGGCGGCCTCGTGCAGTGCGCCGTTGGAAGCCAGCACGCCGCGGTTGTTGAGCAGCATCCGCCCCTGGGTGAAATCGAGCGGTTTGCCCGAAAGGTCGCTGATGTGCCCCCCGGCCTCTTCCAGGATGAGCGACCCGGCGGCCTGGTCCCAGATCTTTTCGCGGTAATCGGGCTGTTTCGGCGAAAGCAGGCGCAGGATGATCTCACCCGCGCCGGCGGCCATGACCGCGTACTTGGCCTGGCTGTCCATGCGGACGGGTTCGGCGGAGGTGCCCAGCCGGGCGGCGAACTCGTCTATCTTGTCCGCGTCGGTGTGGCCGGCCTCGAACGAGCGCATGATCCGGGCGCGGGACGGGTCGGCTGTGGGCGAGACCCCGAGCCGGGTCCAGGCCCCGGGGGTTTGCAGGTTCGTCGTCCAGGTTCCTTGACCGCGCACGGCCAGCACCAGGGAGCCGGGGCCGTTGTGGTCGGGGATGCAGCCGTCGGTCAAATTCGGGCAGCCGAGCGCGCCGATCTGCACCTGTCCGTTTTCGACCAGGGCAAAGGCGACGGCGAACTGGTCGCCGCGCAGGAAGCCTTTCGTCCCGTCAATCGGGTCGAGGGTCCAGAAGCGGGGGGCGGATTCGGCCGAACCCAGGTCAATCCACTTGCAAACGGAATCAGGCAAAGCGTCCGGGACGAAGCGGCGGACGAAGCCGGTGATCTGGGCCAGCATGTCGGTTGAGTCGGGCGTCTTGAGCTGGGCGGACGATTCTTCCCCGACCATGACCGCCTGCGGGAATTGCGTCACCAGCATTTGCGAGACGAGGGCCTGGGAGGCGAAATCCGCAATCGTGACCGGGGATTTGTCGCCTTTGGTCAGGGCCGAGGTGACGGTTTCCCGCTGGACGAGGCGGACCAGTTGCGAGGCCTTCTGGACGGCCTCGACCGCGAATGCGACTTCGGGGTGGGTGAGTTCGATCATGAAAAATTCCTTTGAGAGATTGGAAATGTCACCCTGAGCGCAAGCGAAGGGTCTCTTCTCCGTTTATGAGAGATGCTTCGCTGCGCTCAGCATGACAAGATATTTGGCGGTTGGGAATTATGGCATGAGTATCGTGGGCTGCGCCGGGACGCCGGTCAGGTCGTAGGCCATGGCCCCGGTGATGCGCACCGGGACGATCCGGCCGGGTTCGAGCCGGCCCTCGACCAGTACCAGCCCGTCAATTTCGGGGGCGTCGCGGTACGAGCGGCCAACCGAGATGCCGTTGTCGAAACCTTCGACCAGCACGTCCATTGTTTTGCCGACGTAAGACTGGTTGATCTGGAGCGAGATGGCCTGCTGGCGTTCCATCAGGCGCTGGTAGCGTTCTTCTTTGACGGGAGCAGGCACCGGGTCGCCGAGCGGTTCGCTGGCCGTGCCCGGCTCGAACGAGAACTGGAACGCGCCGACCCGGTCGAAGCGGATCTCCTCGATGAAATCCATCAGCGCCTGGAACTCCTCGTCCGTCTCGCCGGGGTAGCCGACGATGAAGGTTGTGCGGATAGCCAGACTGTTGATGTTGGCGCGCATCTTTGCCAGGGTCTTGTGGACCCACTCGATGTTCGACGGGCGGCGCATCCGGTAGAGGGTCTTGGGATGGGCGTGCTGGAGCGGCATGTCGAGGTACGGCAGGATCTGTTTGCGGCTCGCCATGACTTCGATCAGCCGGTCGGTGACGTAGCCGGGATAGGCGTACATGACCCGGACCCAGTCCAGGTCGGGGACTTCGGCGGTCAGGCGTTCGAGCAATTGGGCCAGGCCGTCTTTCAGGCCGAGGTCGTGGCCGTAGTCGGTGGTGTCCTGGGCGATCAGGACCAGTTCGCGGATGCCGTCGTCGCGCAGAATTTTGGCTTCTTCGAGGATGGTATCGAGCGGGCGGCTGACGGCGGTCCCTTTGATGAGCGGGATGGCGCAGAAGGCGCACGGGCGGCGGCAGCCGTCGGCGATCTTGAGGTAGGCGCTGGCCCCGGCGATGGAGGCCCGCAGCGCGCCGCGCTCGTCCGCGCCGACGGTGACGGCTTCATCGGGGAGGTGGTAGAGCGGTTCGGGATGAGGGGATGAGCGTAAATCGCCCACCACCTGGAGGATGTCCATCCAGCGGCGGGTGCCGAGCACCCCGTCCACGCCGGGGACCTGGCGGGCCACATCCGCGCCGTAGCGTTGGGTCAGGCATCCGGCCGCGATCAGGAGCTGGTCCGGGCGTTTGTCCTCGGCCAGTTCGCGCAGCACGGCAATCGATTCGTCCCGGGCCGGGCCGATGAATCCGCAGGTGTTGACGATCAACACCCCGGCCTGGGAGGGACTTTCGACCATGCGGTAACCGTCCTCCAGCAGGAGTTGGGCCATTGAATCGGAGTCGACGGTATTCTTGGCGCAGCCAAGCGAGACGAGGTGGAAGGATTTTCGAGTCATAAGTTTTAAGCCGGTAAAAAGAATGTTCACCACAGAGAGCACAGAGATCACGGAGCTTCCTGGGATTTTGGACAGACCCCGATGATACCACGCGAATGCAGAACAAATTGCCGATTTGCGCTGTCTACGGGGAATCCCTTTGCCCCAAAACTTATGACATTTGTCACTTGAATGTCACACAATTGTCACTATACTGGAAATTGATCATCATCGTTGACTGCATGGGGGAAGGCACAAAATCCCCCCAGACAAAAAGCATTAGACATTACCCGCAAACACCGTCCCGAAGGTTTTTTCAAATGATTCAGGAGCTTAACGACAACCCTTCGGGACGTTCTTCCCAACGCTCCACATTATAAGCAGTCAGGATTTTGAACCGTTCTTTCCTGCTTCAGGAGGCAGAACCCATGAAAACTCGAATACTCATTACCTTTCTCGCCGTCACCCTGGCGGCTTGCGCGCCTGTGGCTGCGCCCGCCCAAAACGAAACGCCTGTTCCAGTGGCTACCTTCACACCGCCCTCGCCAACGACTACATTGTTAGCTCCTGATCCCACAGCCATCAATGCTCCTGTTGCGCCAAATTTTAATCAACAAGTATATCTTGACCCTGACGGCTGGTTTTCCGTTAACCTTCCAATTACCTGGAAACCCGAAAGTGTAAATATATACTCAGGTGAAAACGGTTTTTTTGAAGCCAGTTATTTGCCTAAAATGATGTTCATGCAACAACCCGTGAATGTCTGCCAATGGCTTGCAAATGTAGATTCAAAATCGACCTACTTTGTTACTTTGAATTTTGACACCCGATCTGAACCTTGGAACAACTTGCCTGATACATGTACATTAACAACTCTTCCGGGAATAGTCCCCGCGACCATTCAGATTGTCATTGAAAATCCCCAAGCAGACTATGAACATCGTTTTTTGACCATCAAGTCGGACGCTGGACATTTTTTGGGAATAACAGGCACTTTCCTCTGGTTGCGTCCTGTAGGTTCAAGCCAGGAACCCGTGCTTCAATTGCCCCCCATACGCCCCGAGGACGCGTCTTTTTGGAAGGAGGCAGCGTCCCTGTCACCTAGATTTTCGATTCAGGAATATGTCTTGCCACCAGAGGCACAAAATTTGAGCCCATTCAGAGAAACTTTCAGCATACCTGCTGATGCCCCGTGGGTGAAGAGTCAAACGGAGAATAATGCAGGTGGGGACAACACAGAGATTCCTGTCAATGAGCGATTAAAACCTTATGGCTATGAGTTGATAATAGACCCAACAGGAAAAATGCCTGCCCAACTATATAAAGATGGAAATTTGTTGTTTACTTTCCCCTTTGTTCACGTCTCGCAAGTTTTTGGTGTATATACCATTCCATCTGTTACAAAGCCAATTGTGGCTTTTGTAGTTCGAAGTGTAGAAAACCAACAATTTATGGGCTATCTAGTACAAAATAACTCGGTCATTGAATGGGATGGCTTTAACGATCCTCGCTTTGCTCCCGTTTCGTACAAGGGGGAATTGCTCTGGGTGCGGGCAGCTGAAAACTCATATATTCAGGTACAGACCAGCCAACGGGATATCATTTTTCCCTTTGCCACTCATTATGAAACCCACCTGCCTGTAAACCGTTTTCGCAGTTGGAATGACCATTGGGTTCTGGAAATCGATGGCTTCTTTGACGGTTTCCTGGTCGAAGACGGGGAAATCATAAACGAGAAATTTGGCTTTGAAGAGGCATTTGGTTGGCAACTTGTAAAAGATAAACCGTTTTATTTTTTTCGTAAAGGCTCGCGAGTTGGTGTTTCCTATGATGGAAACTTCATGTCTCTTGACTATGATGAAATTGCTCATGGACTATTTAACGACCACATTGGAGACGGAAACAGAGTTCCTTTCTTTGGAAAGCGAGATGGAACCTGGTTTTACGTCATCTTGGAAGCAAATTGAGCCATCCATGCAGAAGATTCTCAGCCCGTTCTGGTGAGAACATTCAAATTTTTTGCAATTGAATTACTGTCCATTCGCTGAAATTAAAATGACTTTCTCGAATTTCGGCCAAAAAGCCGGTTTTTGTCGCCAAGTTTGCTCAAAATTGCCCAAAGTTGTCGTGATTTTTGTAAGACTTCTGGATGTGTTCCAGTCACCAAAGGCAGTATCCGCTAGATATGGAGATTAGCAAAGCATTACCGCTATATGTGGCGATAAAATAAATTCACGATTTCAAAAAATTTTCAGCGAATAGTGAGGAATTACCCTATATATTCCTATTTCATCAACGACATCACAAGGAGGTTTTCATGAACAGACTTAACTCTTTTTCTATTTTGGCGCTATCCATGATCGTTTTACTTTTAGCTTTGACAATCTGGCTGCAACCTGCGAGAGCCGACCAGACAGCAATCGCAACCCCTATGGTAACAGCAACCCCCATCAACCAGCAGGACAACTCAAATAAAACAATTCTGACGGCAGAGCAGGAAGAATTGAAAGGTGCCATCCAGTCCTATTTTGAAACGCGCTACCGTGTATTAAGTACCCTACAACTGAATGAAATGGATGACTTGGTATCCGGTGCATCTGCAGCGCAGGGATTCTTAGATTCAGAACGGAGTAAACTGGCGATTGAGATAAAGAACGCTGAACTCAATCATCTCAGGTATGTGGATTACAAATACTTTCTGGATTTTAAAACTATCACGGTCAATCAATTCACTCAGACAGCCATTGTCTCTGTGATAGAGGGGCATGATGTAATTTTTGAGATTTCCAAAGAATTGAATCCGGACAATCCAATTATCTCCAAGATGCGAAATCTGGAACACCTGATTGTCCTGCATAAAGAAGAAAACCAATGGAAAGTCGTCTCGGATAAATATGAGGACGATTTATGGCGTTTGTTAAGACAAACAGGGACTTCCACAGCAGAAATGCTCAGTGGCTTTGATGTGCCAAGAGACGAATTACATCCTCTATTGCATCAGAACGCAGTTACTCTGACATATCCTCTTTGCCCTTCTCTCCCTGCGGATGATTCAACTCACACGTATTACCGGGCTGATGCCGTAGCATATGCACATCAGTATGCAGACGAAGACCCTATTCAACTGCGCAACCCAAATTACCCAAATTATCCCAATGACGACTGCGCAAATTTTGTTTCCCAAGCTATCTATGAGGGCGGTAAAGCTTCCATGGCAATTCCATCTACTCTGCCGCCACCCAGCAATGATGGACAATTAGGTTGGTATTTACTCAATGATTTACAGCGCGCCTCTGCATGGAATGACGTTGACTCTCTTTATGATTTCATAACCGATACTGGAGCGGATTGGGACGAAGGTCCAGAGGGGTGTGAGTTATCAGAGGCGCAACAAAATCTGGCAGAACCGGGAGATCTAATAAAATTTGACTGGACAGGTAATGGTTCATGGGATCACATGGCAATGATTGTTTCAACGGAGGATGATGCCCAGGGAAACCGGATGTATAGTGTGGCTGCGCATACAACCGACCACGATGATTACCCTTACACATATTTTTACATCACGCATCCTGATATGGAATTCAAACTCATCCACATCGAGCGGAGCGATGGGTATCCTCCCATCAAGACGGAGGTTGCGGCGGCGGAGGACGATACGAGCGGAGACCCTGGATATCCGGGCATGAGGGCATGCAATGCCTTTACCACTACGGATCCGGGCAACAACTATTTCGGCGGCTGCATCGACAGCAATACCGATATTCGCACCGGATTTCGGTTTGCAAATCTCCCAATCCCGGCCGGCGCAACCATCAAATACGCCTACATAATTTTTAATGTGGACAATTATGGACTCAATGATGACCCAGATAATTATAATTATTTCCCCATATCCTTGCTGGCTCACGGGGACGCGTCGCAACAAAATTTCACTCAATATCCATTGGCAAACCGGGTCATATCCGGGCCTTCAGTTCCATGGATCATTGATGGGACCGTCAATGGCATTGCCTATGATACATGGGTATCGGGGAAGAAGCGCGCCACTCCAGACCTGAAAAATATTATTCGTCCAATTATCGCGTCGGGTAATTGGAGCTATGGGAACGCTTTTTCAATCATTTTCACAAATGTCCATCTCGACGGATATTCCGGGACGTTTTACAATCATCGCCGGGTTGCAGCCTATGAAGGTATGTCGCCATACCACATAGGCTATTTTCCCACCAGGCTGATCGCCGCTTATTCGTATGATCCTTACGTTTTATCCAGCGCCCGCACATCTGCTGATCCCGCCAACAGCATCTACGTTGGTTTCACTGTAACTTTCTCCGAACCGGTCACAGGCGTGGACACCGGCGACTTTACCTTGACCACTGCTGGCATAACCAACGCATCGGTGAGCAGTGTGGTCGGCTCCGGGGATACGTACACGGTTACGGTGAATACCGGTTCCGGCGACGGGACCCTCCGCCTCGATGTCAATGATGGCGATACAGGAATCACAGACTTGGATGGCAATCCCTTGAGCGGCGGCTTTACGAACGGCGAAGCCTACACCATAGACAAGACCCCGCCGGATGCGCACATAGATACCCAGCCCCCGCCTGCCTCCAACAGCACTTCGGCAACCTTCACCTTCTCCAGCACCGACAGCGCGGCTACCTTCGAGTGCAAGTTGGATGCTGGCGTCTTCGCTACCTGCACCAGCCCGGCCAATTATACCAACCTGGCCGATGGTTCGCACACGTTTTATCTCCAGGCCAGGGACCAAGCGGGCAATCTGACCGCTACCCCGGTGACTTACACCTGGACAGTGGAAGCTTTTCCGACCGTCATCTCGATCCTGACAGCCGGCGCGAACCCTTCCGATTCGGCCCAACTGGTTTTCACCGTGACCTTCTCCGAATCTGTCACCGGGGTGAACGCCAGCGATTTCACCATCACCCAGTCCGACCCCTATTCCAATGCGGCGGTCAGCCAGGTCAACGGTTCAGGAGACACCTACACCGTGACCGTTTCGGCTACCGAAATCCTGAACGACAGCACCCTCCGGCTGGACGTGACGGATAACGACACGATCAAGGACACAGACCTGAACAAATTGGGCGGGACGGGCGTGGGCAACGGCAATTTCACCTCAGGCCAAACTTACGCGATAGACAGGCTGGAGACCCTCAGGTCTGTCGGCGCTAACGACGGCTGGGTGCTCGAATCCACGGAAACCAGCGGGGTGGGCGGGACCTTGAACGCCACTGCAACCACCTTCAGGCTGGGCGATGATGCTGCCGACAAACAATACCGTTCCATCCTGCATTTCGACACCTCCAGCCTGCCGGATACGGCAGTAATAACCTCCGTCGAACTCATCATCAACTACCATAGCGTCGTTGGGACCGAGCCGACCAGCAACTTGCTGGTAGACATCCGCAAGCCCTACTTTAGCACAACCGCTGATCTTGTAATCGGCGATTTCCAGGCTGCCGCCAGCAAATCAGCCGCAACGTCGTTTACCGGTGTCACCATGGATGAAAACGGCCTCTGGTTCTCCGCTTACCTGGCCAGCAACGACTACCAGTACGTCAACCTGACCGGGACGACCCAGTTCCGCCTTCGCTACGCGGTGGACGACAACAACAATAACAGCGCCGATTACTGCGCGTTCTACAGCGGCAATGCCGCGTTTGCGCATCGTCCGCAATTGGTGATCTACTATTACGTCCCGTAAACAATACCCAGAACCAAAAGACGCGCTCCAGAAATGGAGCGCGTCTTGCGTAATCCTATAGTGGCAGGCACGCCGCGAAGCGGCAAAACTGATTCCGCCCGATTAGGGAGCCAGCTTTTAATTGGCGGTTGGTAACTTGCAGTTCAATTCCATTCAACTATGTACGGGCTTGGGTGAGATTTTAGTATCAAACCCCGTTACTCTTCATAGGTTTGTAGAAAATCATCCCTCGAAATCTCTGCCAAACGTTTCGACATGGAACTGAATGGCGGATTTCACATCGGCCAGGGCCTCTTCATAAGTGTCGCCTTCGGCAACTACAACACCTTTCAAGCCGAGCGGATAAGCCACGTATGGCAACAGAAACTCCGCGGCCTAATCTTGCGGCTGGGGCGTGGGCGTCGGGGTGAAGATCGGCGAGGGGGTAACGCTGGGCGTGATGGTGATCGTCGGGGTGACGGTGAAGCGCGGCGTGACCGTCGCGGTTGGCGGCTCGGTGGGGGTTGGGAACAGGACGCCGCGCACCGTGTAGATGCGGTCCACCACTTCGCCGTAAGCGCCCATCAGCCCCAGCCGGGACTGGTTGAAGATCACCTCGATGGCCGCCCCGTTGCCGGTGATCACCTCGATCTGCTCGTTGGCGTCGAAGTTGAGCGCGCCACCCGCCACCACCCGGCCTTCGAACTTCACTTCGCCGTCCACGATCACCCGCAGGAAGGCCCGGTCGGCGATGACCAGCACCAACTGCACCGGGGCGGCGCTGAGGGTCTCGGTCACTTCGATGGTCGGGGAGGGTTCGTCCGGGGCCAGGGTGGGCTGGTCAGAGGCAAGGGTCGGCTGGACGGGAGTGACCGGGAAGGTGGGCGTAAACGTGACCAGCGCCGCCTCCAGGGGGTTCCCCGGCGTGGCCAGCAGCACGTCCGAGATCGAGGGGCCGGTCGGTTCGGGCGAAGGGGCCGACTGGGCCTCCAGCACCCGGTTCAACCCCCAGATCGAAAAAGCTGCCAGCCCCACCGCCATGCCCACGCCGAAGACCAGGTCAATGCTCAACAGGCGGCGCGCCCAGAGCGGCAGCACCCAGCGGCGGCCGCGCGGGCGGGTCAACTCGGCCAGGGGGTTGCGTTCGATGCGCTGGGCTTGCAGCCCCTCGGCAAAACGCAGCAACAGGGCGTCGGGGTCCAGGTCGAGGAAGGCGGCGTAATTGCTGATCATGCCCCGCGCCTGCACCGGCGACGACAGCCGCTCGAAGGCCCCGGCTTCGACCGCTTTCAGGTTGTGGGCGCGCACGTGGGTGTGCCGCTCGATCTCCTCAAGGGTCAGGCTCAAGGCTTCGCGGCGTTCGCGCAGCTGCGCGCCGATGGATTTGAAGATGACCTGGGATTGGAGGCTTTCCGCCGCCTCGACCGGCTCCGCTTCGACGGGTGTCTCCCCGGCCTCGACGGATTCCAGCGGCTCCTCACCAGGACTTTCGGCCTGTTCGCCGTTACCGGCAGCGGATTCGTCCCCCGAGGCCGGGCGCGCCCACGGGAAGCGGAACGGCAGCTTGAAGCGCGTCCCGGAATCCGCCGGGGGTGCGGGAGAGTCATCCACGACGGGAGCAGGCTCCTCTTCCGGCTCGATCCGCTCGGGTTCGGGCGGGGGAGCAGGTTCAGGCTCGGGCTCGGGTTCCGGTTGGGGCGCGGGCGCGGTCTCGATCTTCGTCACGCTTTCGACCGGCGCAGTTATGCCGTTGCGCTGTTCCTCCAGCAGGGACTCGACATCCAGCCCGAGAAAGTCGGCGTACAGGCGCAGGAAACCGCGTCCCTGGGCCGCCGAGGGCAGGGCCGGCCAGTCGTCGGCTTCGAGGGCGCGCAGGAACACCGCCCGGACGCGGGTCACTTCCTCCGCCTTTTCGAGGGTCAGGCGGCGGGCTTCGCGGGCAGATCTCAGGCGTGCGCCTATGGATTCGGGCATGGGGTTAATCGAACGTCACCGGTACTCCCCTGGCTGGGTGTGGGCCGGTGACGTTGTCTTTTTTACGGATGGGGCGGTTCAGGCTTCGTCGGCGGTTTCTTCTTCGACGATCTCTTCGGTCTCTTCCTCAGCCGCTTCTTCGGCTTCGGCTTCCATCGCGGCCAGTTCTTCCATTTCGGCCAGGGCAGCTTCGACGGTTTCGCCTTCGCGGTGGACGATGACTTTGATCTCAGGGCCAAGGTCCATTGTCAGGCGGATTTCGACGTTGTGTTCGCCGAGGGTGCGGATGGGCTGCATGGCAATTTGCTGGCGTTTGACTTCCACACCGATCTTGGACTGGATGGCTTCGGCCACGTCTTGGGAGGTGATGGAGCCGTAGAGTTTGCCGGTTTCGCCGGCCCGCACGCCGAAGGTGAGCAGGAGGCCGGACAGTTGTTCGGCGACGCCGCTGAGTTCCTGGTTGAGGGCGGCCCGCTGGGTGGCGGCCTTTTTCTTGATCTGCTCAACCTGTTTGAGCGCGCCGGCGGTGGCCAGGACGGCCATTCCCTGCGGGAGGAGGAAGTTGCGGCCGTAGCCGTCTGCCACCCGTTTGACGTCGCCTGCGCGGCCCAGTTTGTAAACGTCTTTGACAAGCAATACTTTCATTTTTCTCAAGCCCTTTCAAGCTAGGATCGGCTTCCTGGAAATTATTGTGACCTGCGTAATTCCCAGACAGCCGGGGGATTATGGAGCGAAGGGTACAACGCTCCGGCGGGTGATTTTACCAGAGAGGGAGATGACCGTCAATTCGAGATTCCTGAAACGCGGATTTATCGAATAGGCGAATGACACGAATAGAATTTTACAAAGCATCTGACGGGCCATCTCATTCACCACGAAGGCCCGAAGTCACAAAGGCCCAAAAGGGAAAACCTTTGTGACTTCGCGTCTTGGGGTCTTTGTGTTTAGAGAAATCTCCCGCCCAAAATGGATGGGTTGCGGATTGGCGGTATTCGCCCATTTGCGTTCAGAAGGTTTACAACTTGTCAAGCGCTTCAAGCCGGGGTATGATACGGCCATGCAGCGACTGCGTTCGTTCACCTTCAAGCAGGTCGGGGTCGGGATAGCCCTGGTCATCTTTTTCCTGGCCATCGTGGATTTCAACTCCCGCCTGGACGTGCTCCGGCATCGCGAAGACGCGGTCAAGACCGCCCGGGCCGAGGCGACTGCGGTGATGCAGACCCAAATGGCCTTGCAAACGGCTGTGGCTTACGCTACCTCGGACGATGCGGTGCGCCAATACGGGTATGAGTCCGGGCAGGGAGAAGAGGATGACCACATTGTTGTGCCGCTCCCCGCGCCGGGCAGCACTCCCGCGGCCCTCACCGAGCCGGCGCCGGAACCTGTCCCGCCGAAGAACTGGGAAGTGTGGTGGCAGTTGTTCTTCGGGGATTGACCGGGAATGAACAGAGATGAATAGAGATAAACAGAGATGAAAAAGATGGGCAGCGTATGGCCCATCTTTTTGATTTTTACAAACACCGTCCCGAAGGTTTGTTGCGGA
>DIDQ01000022.1 GCA_002418215.1 Anaerolineales bacterium UBA5796 | reverse complement strand
GGACAGGGACAAGGTGGACAGGGGCAAGGACAAGGTGGACAGGGACAAGGACAAGGTGGACAGGGGCAAGGCAATCGCGGCGCCGGTGGTAGTTGCGGTGGGTAGCTTTAACCAACGATTGATGACCTTTGCAAGATAACACGAGGAGCAGACTCATGTCTGAGACAAACCCATCCGGCAAAACATGGCATAACCGGCTGCTGTATAGCAGCGCCGCCGCTGATGATCGCAGCCGAATGCGCGCTGTGGCTAACAACCTCATTCTACATTTGCACCCCACCAAAGTGCCCGCCCCGGCCCTAAGATGGCGTTACACCTGGGGGATGGGCGGCATTTCCGCCACTCTGGCCGTTGTGCTGATTGTCACCGGCGTGCTGCTGATGTTCCGTTACGACGCCAGCGTGGCGGGGGCTTATACCAGCATTCAATGGATCGAGACGCAGGTCATGTTTGGTTCACTCATCCGCGCCCTGCATCATTGGTCAGCCAATTTGCTGGTGGTTACACTCTTTTTGCATTTACTGCGTGTGTTTTATACGGCCGGTTTCAAAGACGGCCGTGCCATCAACTGGACTATCGGGATCATTCTCTTCCTTGTGGTGCTGGCCTTCAACTTCACCGGCTACCTGCTGCCCTGGGACCAGCGGGCCTTCTGGGCCACCACCGTCGGCACCGACATCGCCGGTTCGCTCCCGGCCGTCGGCGACCTGGCCCTGGTCTTCCTGCGGGTCGGCTGGAGCGTGAGCGAAGCCACCCTGGGACGTTTCTACGGCCTGCACGTGATCGTCACCCCGCTGCTGACCGTCGGGTTCATGCTGGCGCATTTCATCATGATCCGCCGGGTCGGCGTGGCGCGGCCGCTCTAGGAGACTTTTATGGCTACCACCCATCCTGAACACGAAAAAAACGGCATCCCCTTCTACCCGGACCACGTCAAGACCGAGTTCTACGTCACGGTCGGAATCCTGGTCCTGGCCGCGGCCATCGGGATTATCGGATTGATCTCGCCGGTCGGCCTGCAAGCCCCGGCAGACCCGCTCAACACCCCGCTGCACGTCAAGCCGGAGTGGTACTTCCTGGCGCTGTACCAACTGCTCAAATACATCCCGCCCAAAGTCCTGGGCATAGACGGGACGGTCATCGGCGTGATGGCGCCGGTGTTGGGCGTTTTGCTCGTGCTGCTCTGGCCGTTCTTCGATAAAAAGGACGACAGCAAAAGAGCCATGCGCATCCGCGCCTGGGTGGTGGGAATCGGGGTGGTCGTCCTGATCGCCCTGACCCTCTGGGGGGAGGTAAGTTG
This sequence comes from Anaerolineales bacterium UBA5796, assembly GCA_002418215.1. Taxonomy (GTDB): domain Bacteria; phylum Chloroflexota; class Anaerolineae; order Anaerolineales; family Villigracilaceae; genus UBA5796. The sequence continues at coordinate 4,499 of DIDQ01000022.1, read as the reverse complement.
ACATGAGCGACATCACCCGCCGTGACTTTCTCAAACTGGCCCAGGGAGCCGGGGCCTTGCTCGGCGTGACCGCCATTGCCGGGCCGGTCGTGGCCTATTTCTACCCGCCCAAACTGGAGGAAATGCCCTCCGAGCCGGTGCTGGTCTGCCCCGAAAGCGAACTCCCCGTGGGCGGCTCCCGCACCATTCCCTTCGGGCGTTACCCTGCCCTGGTCATCCACACCCCAGGCGGCCTGAAAGCCTATTCCTCCGTCTGCACCCATTTTGCCTGCCTGGTCAAATACAACGCCGAAGACGACATGATCGAATGTCCCTGCCACGAGGGCTTCTTCGACCCGCAGACCGGGGAGGTCGTCTCCGGCCCGCCGCCCGAGCCGCTCGAAAGCCTCGACACCGAAATCCTGGACGGGCAAATCTACGTCAAAGTGGGAGGCGACTCATGAGCGCGGAGACAATCACCAATAACCAGTTACCAATTACCAGTCACCAACGCACCCAGCGCATCAAAGATTTCTTCACCCACACCCTCGCCCAGGTGCGCATCCTGCGTAAAGCCTATCCCGGCCTGATGCACGCCATGATCTTCTGGGGCGTGACCATCCAGGTGGTCGGCACCCTCATCAACCTGCTCAACATGCAGCTCTTCCAGCCGTTCGTTATCACCTTCCCGCGCTCGGGCTGGTACTTCGCCTACGAACTGGTGATGGACATTGCCGGGGCAGCCATTCTCATCGGCGTGACGATGGCCCTCTTCCGCCGGTTGGTGCTCAAACCCAAAACGCTCGAAACCCGCTGGGACGACATCTACGCCCTGGTGATGCTCTTCCTGATCGCCTTCGTGGGATTCACCAACGAGGGCATCCGCCTGCTCGTCACCGCACCGGACTGGTCGGCCTGGTCGCCGGTTGGGAGCTGGGTCGCGGCCCTGATGCGGGCCACCGGCTTCCCGCCCGAACAGGCCGCCGCCTGGCACGACGCCCTGGTCTACACCCACGCCGCGCTGGCCGTCATCCTGGCCGGGAGCATCCCGTTCACCAAGATGCGCCACCTGGTCTACACCCCGTTGCACGTGCTCAACCGCAGCCTGCGCAAGACCGGCGAACTGGCGAAGATCGAAGACATCGAGACCACCGAACTGCTCGGCGTGGGCAGGATCACCGAGTTCACCCCGCAACAATTACTTTCCTTCGACGCCTGCGTCCGCTGTGGGCGGTGCGAGGAGGCCTGCCCCGCCAACGCCAGCGGGATGTGCTACTCGCCCCGGGAGTTGATCCAGTCCCTGCGCGGGGCGATGGTCAACTCGCTCGTGCGGGGTAACGGCCAGCCGGTCCCGGAACTGTTCGCCGGAACCGTCTCAGCGGACTACGTCTGGCAATGTACCACCTGCGGGGCCTGCTTCGACAAATGTCCCGCCTTCATCAATCCTGTGGACGAGATCGTAGACCTGCGCCGTTATCAAGTCTTGACCACCGGCCAGATGCCGCGTCCGGTCGGCGATACAATGCGCAACCTGGAGCGCCAGGGCAACCCCTGGGGCATGGCTCCCGATAACCGCATGGCCTGGGCCGACGGCCTGGAGGTGCGCGAACTGGCTCCCGGCGACTCGACCGGCGTGCTCTTCTTCACCGGCTGCGCCGCGGCCTTCGACGAGCGCAACAAGAAAGTGGCCCGCGCCTTCGCCCAATTAATGAACAAAGCTGGCGTAGACTTCGCCGTGCTCGGCTTCGACGAGATGTGCTGCGGCGAGACCGCCCGGCGCATGGGCCACGAATACCTGTTCCAGGAATTTGCCAAACAAAACATCGAGACCTTCGGCAAGGTCAAGTTCGACCGGATCGTCACCACCTGCCCGCACTGCTTCAACACCCTCAAGAACGAATACCCCCAAATGGGCGGCGACTTCGAGGTGTTGCACTACACCGAGTTCCTAAACCAGTTACCACTTACCAATCCCAAATTACCCGTTACCAACCACCAAAAAGTCACCTTCCACGACTCATGCTACCTGGGACGCTACAACAACATCTACGACGCCCCGCGCAGCCTGCTCGACAAGGCCGGCGTGGAGCGGGTCGAAATGGCCCGCCGCGGCCCCAATTCGTTCTGCTGCGGCGGCGGGGGCGGCCAGATGTGGCTCGAAACCGACGCCGAGACCCGCATCAACCACCGCCGCCTCGAACAGGCCCTCGACGCCAAAGCCGGGGTGGTCGCCACGGCCTGCCCCTACTGCCTGCTCATGTTCGACGACGCCGTCCGCTCGAAAGGCCTGGGCGGGCAGGTCAAGGTGATGGACATCGCCGAAGTGCTGGTCGAAAACATGTAGCGGAGTGCAAAATCTCCCGATTTTGCACCGCCAAAGTCTGGAGACTTTGGAGTCCTGAAAAACAGGAAAGGAGTTTGCGATGAACACCTGGATTTTGAACACCCACGGCGACCCGCTCGGCGCCCTGCACGGTTTCTTGAAGCAAATCTGGGAAAAAGCCGGGTTGGACGCCCTGATCGTCTCGGCCAACGGGCATCTCGTGATCGATTCGCCGGATGAACTGGACGAGGTCAACCCCTTCCGCCCGGTGATGCGGATCAACACTGCCCGGCTCATCCCCCAGATCATGGAACAGCGAGCGGACCAGAAGATGGGCGTGCTCCTGCGCCCATGCGAGTTACGCGCCCTCGACGAGTTATCCCGCCGCAACGCCGTGGACGAGGAGTCCCTGCTGACGATCTGCGTGGACTGCCTCGGCACCTACTCCACCGAAGATTACGACTGGCGCGCCGACCGCAAAGGGTCGTCCAGGGGGCTGACGAAGGAGGCGCTCAAATTCGCCATGCAGGGCGGGATCAACACCTACCGCTACCGCCCGGCCTGCCAGATGTGCGCCAACCCCGGCGCGACCGACGCCGAGGTCAATGTCGGCGTGCTGGGGCTGCCCGTCCGACAAAATATGCTGGTCACCACCCCCGACGGCCACCTGGACTGGGACGCGCTCACCAACGGCGCAGCAGACGAGACGCTGCGGCTCAAACATGACCAGATGCTGGCCAAGATCCGTGAGCGCGGCGAGGAGACCCGCGAACGCCTGCTGAAAAGCATGGACGCCACCCTGCCCCACAACGTGGACGACCTGATCGAACAGTTCCAGTCCTGCGAAGCCTGCCAGGACTGCGCCAACGTTTGCCCGATCTGCGCCATAGACCATCCCCGCCGGGTGGACGATGGCCGCTACGACCGCGAAGACCTGATCAACTGGCTGCTCTCCTGCGCCGGCTGCGGCATGTGCGAACAAGCCTGCCCGAAGCACATCCCGCTCAGTACGATCTTTGCCCACATCCGCGAGACGATGGCGGCGGAACTGGCGGCGTAAGCACGAGTGCGTCGCACCAGACTATCGAGTTAAATCCGTTAAACGGGAGCCTTTTGCATTTGGATATAACCCATTTAGTAAGGTGCGACGCACCCTCCACCTATCGCCTTTTACTTCTCACTTCTCACTTTTTACATTTTACGCATTACGAATCATCGTCAACAACATCTTGAACCGCGACGGCGCTTTCACCGCGTGCGGCTCGTTGGCGGGCATGATGATCGCGTCGCCCTCAGCCAGGGCGTAGGATTTGCCCGAGATAACGATCTCAGCCTCCCCGTCCAGCACGTGGACGAGGGCGTCGAACGGGGCGGTGTGCTCGCTCAGTTCCTGGCCGGCGTCGAAGGCGAACAGGGTTACATTCCCGGCGTCCGCTTTGGTGATCTGGCGGCTGACGACCGAACCTTCCTGGTAAGCGGCCAGGTCCGTCATTTTGAGCACTTCTGATTTTGGGGCAGTTGCCATAAGAACCTCCGTTTATGAAATTAGGACAGGGCAAGCATACCACGCCTGCCTCGTCTCGTCTTTGCGCCAGGTCAAAGTATCGAAGGTCTTGCCAATAAACATGATTCTCAAAAAAGGTTGACTCGTACCGGCATATCGGGTAAACTTCTCCCCCGACAGCCCAGGCCAAACCGGGCTGTTTTATAACGCAAATTCGGCGCGCAGGGTCAAACCTTGTCTTTGATAGTACCCTTTGGTATAATCGCCCTGCTTAAAAATCGAGCGTTATGCTCGCCGACGTAGCTCAATCGGCAGAGCACCCGCCTTGTAAGCGGGCGGTTACGGGTTCGATTCCCGTCGTCGGCTCCTGTTGTTGGTTGGCGTTCGAGGCCAGAGATGACCTCGAACTCGAGCCAGTAACGGTTCGAACAATTGAATAGGGGCGGTTACCCAAGTGGCCAACGGGGGCTGACTGTAAATCAGCTGGCAGAAGCCTACGGCGGTTCGAATCCGTCACCGCCCACTCCGGGGAAACCCGGCAGCAAGAGAAGGCCCTCATAGCTCAGTCGGTAGAGCACGTTCTTGGTAAGAACGGGGTCATGGGTTCAAATCCCATTGAGGGCTTTATTGCTGTAAACGCATCCTGGTCATTAGTTAAGGAGTTAGAGATATGGCAAAGCAGAAATTTGAGCG
>DIDQ01000107.1:12114-18829 GCA_002418215.1 Anaerolineales bacterium UBA5796 | reverse complement strand
TCCGAAAATTTATACCACACCCTGCCGCCTTTCAACGGTTGCATACCCTGAACATACATGCTATAATTTGTGCATCCCCGTTGGTTGACATTAGACTTGGTTATCCCCGTGTGCAGTCACCCGCCGCGTGGTTAACAAGCGTAAAGATCGTGGATACTTACCCTGAGAATTCATTTTGAAAAGACCAAAATATTGTAACCCTTTGGGGGTTGGCTTTTGCCATTATTCACCTTCCAAACTTGAGAGCATTGAAAACTTATGAACATTCTTGAACTTGAAAATAAACCCCTGGCTGCCTTGCGCCAGATGGGCAAAGATTACGATGTAACCAATGCCCATCGTCTCAAAAAAGAAGCGCTGATCCTGCGCATCAAACAGGCCGAGGCAGAACGTGAGGGCCAGGAAATACGTGGCGGCATCCTGGAAATCATGAGCGAAGGGATCGGATTCCTGCGCGCTGAACGTTACCAGATCAGCGAATCGGACATTTACGTTTCGCAGGCCCAGCTCAGACGCCACGAACTGCGTAACGGGGACATGATCATCGGGCACGTCCGCCCGCCGCGCGAATCTGAACGGCATTACGGCCTCATCAAAGTGGAATCCGTCAACGGGCAAGACCCGGAAGACGCCCGCCGCCGCCCGAACTTCGAAACCCTCACCCCAATTTTTCCTGATAAGCGCTTCGACCTGGAAACCGATCGGGAAACCCTGTCTCCCCGGCTGATCAACCTGATCGCCCCCATTGGACGCGGCCAGCGCGGCCTGATCGTCTCGCCGCCCAAAGCCGGTAAGACCACCATCCTGAAACAACTCGCCAACTCCATTTCGACCAAACATCCAGATGTACACCTGATGGTCGCCCTGATCGGTGAACGCCCCGAAGAAGTGACTGACATGGACCGCTCGGTGGACGCCGAAGTGATCGCCTCCACCTTCGACGAGCCGGTGACTTCGCACGTCCGCACGGCAGAAATCGCCCTGGACCGCGCCAAGCGTCTGGTCGAGGTCGGCCAGCATGTGGTCATCCTGATGGACTCGATCACCCGGCTGGCGCGTGCCTATAACCTGGTCGTCAACCCGTCGGGACGCACGCTTTCCGGCGGTATGGACCCCTCGGCGCTGTACCCGCCCAAGCGATTCTTCGGCGCGGCCCGCAACCTGGAAGAAGGCGGCTCCCTGACCATCATCGCCACCTGCCTGGTGGATACCGGTTCCCGCCTGGACGACGTGGTCTACGAAGAATTCAAAGGCACCGGCAACATGGAACTGCACCTCAGCCGCCGCTTGCAGGAACGCCGCATCTTCCCGTCTGTGGACATCGAGCGTTCGTCCACCCGACGCGAAGACCTGCTGCTTGGCCCCGATATGCTGCAACGCGCCTGGCTGATGCGCCGCATGTACCTGCAAATGATCACGCCCCCACCCCAGGGGGCCGGCATGGACGCTGCCGTTGCCACCGAGGCTATCCTCCAGCGCATGAGCAGGGCTAGAAACAATCAGGAATTCCTGGATAACCTCACAGACGATCTATGAGCGAAACCAAAAGGCAACCCGGCAGTTCGCGCCTGTTCACGGCCATCAGTTGGGGTGTCACGGTGGTCATCGTCGCTTCACTGCTGGGGTTCACATTCTGGAAGACCTCCAATTCTGCCAATGCGGCGCCGATGCCGGAACCCATCCCAACCGCCGAGGCAACGCCTGAGCAAGGCGCGATCAGCCTGCCTGTCCCAAGCACGAGCGGGGTCAGGTATGGCATCCAGCGCATCGCCCAATTGAAAACATCCATCCCGGAGCGGCCGCGTTACGATCCGGTTGACTATACGGTAGTACGCGGGGACGCCCTGTTCAGGATTGCCAGTGAGCACGAGATCAAGCCTGAAACCTTGCTTTGGGCCAACTACGACGTGCTCGAAGACGACCCCCATAGTCTTAAACCGGGCCAGGTCCTGCACGTCCCGCCCACCGACGGGCTGCTCTACGAATGGCAGGAAGGCGACACGGTCGAAAAAGTCGCCGCCGAATACCTGGCCGAACCGGAAGACATCCTCTCCTGGCCGGGCAACGCTCTCGACCTGACCGCGCCAAACATCGAACCGGGCCAGCTTGTGATGATCCCCGGCGGATGGCGCGAGTCGAAAGCCATCACCCTGCCGACAATTGCCCGCGGCGCGGGGACCGGTACGGCCAACACCGGCGGCGCGGCCTGCGGCGGCGGGGCTGTCGGCAGCGGCGGTTTCGTCTGGCCGGCCGACAACCACTTCCTATCCGGCAACGATTACTTCCCCGGCCACCTGGGCATAGACATTGCCGCCGGTGAAGGTTCAGCCGTCTACGCGGCTGACAGCGGCGTGATCACCATGGCTTCCAGCGGCTGGAACTACGGCTACGGCAACGTCATCCAGATCGACCACGGCAACGGCTACTCCACCCTTTACGCCCACTTGAGCCAGATCAACGTGATCGCCTGCCAAAGCATCTTCGCCGGGCAATTGATCGGCCTGTCGGGCAATACCGGCAACTCTTATGGCGCCCACCTGCATTTCGAAGTGCGCCAGGGCGGCGGGAACATCAACCCCTGGTATGTTCTCCCGTAAGGCGGGATAAATCCTGCCCTACCCAACATGGACGAAAAATCGCTCCAAACCACTCTTGCCGACCTGCCCCTCGGCGGGCTGCGCTATTTCGACTCGACCGGCTCGACCAACGACCTGGCCCTGGCCTGGGCCGCCGAAAGCGCCCCGGACTTCAGCCTGGTCGCCGCCGATGAGCAGACATCAGGCCGAGGCCGCTCCGGCCGAACCTGGTACACGCCAGCCGGTTCGGCGCTGGCCTTCAGCCTGATCTTGCAACCGAACGGCTCCGAGCGGGAGCACCCGGTCTTTTTCACCGCCCTGGGCGCGCTGGCCCTGGCAGAAACGCTATCGAAAAACTTCGGCCTGCCTGCCAGCATCAAATGGCCCAACGATGTGCTGGTCCGGGGCCGCAAGGTGGCTGGAATTTTGATTGAAACCGTCTGGCTCGGAGATGTGGTCGAAAGCGTGGTGCTCGGCATGGGCGTCAACGTCCTGTCCGCCTCCGTCCCCCCCGCCAAAACCCTGGATTTCCCGGCCACCAGCCTCGAAGATGAAACCGGCCATACGATTGACCGGCCGGCCCTGCTGCGCGGCATCCTGTCCGAGCTGGTCGCCTGGCGCGCCCGACTCGGCAGCCCGGGCTTCATCACGGCCTGGGAGGAGCGTCTCGCCTATCGCGGCCAACAGGTGCAGACCTGGGATCCAAACGGACAAAATCCACCCCGCAACGGGCAACTCCTCGGCCTGGGCGCTGACGGGAGCCTGTTGCTGCGCGGGGAAAACGGCGAATCCTATTCAGTCCATTTTGGGGATGTGCGCCTGCGCCCGGTCGGGCTATGATCGGATATGATATACTTTTGCCAGCCCAACCCGTTACGAGGACACCATGTTAGATAATCTCCGCGAATCAGCCGCCTCATCGCCTTTCTTCGAAGACGAAGAAGAACTCCCGGATTTTCTCGAAGAAACCCCGCCTCCCAAAAAACCCGGAAAGCCCAGGCAACCGTTCCTGGGGATGAGTCCCGGGCAGCGTCTTGCGTTGGCCTTGATGTTATTCTTTACGGTTTGCGTGCTGGGCGTAATGGCCATGTTCGTCTTGGGGCGCTTCATGGTCCCAACCTTTTAACCCCTTTTAAAACCTGAAAAGACCCCGAAGGATTTGTACCTTCGGGGTCTTTTTGATTGGCTCTCCTGTATTGAAGGGGGCTTACTTTACGGGCGTGTTCCTTCGTGTTTCGAAAGGTTTTTCACGCAAAAAAGGTAAAACCTTTTTATTCGGAGTCGAACAGTTCCGGCTGGGCTTCTTCGGGCTTGTCGCCGTTGCCGTTGATCCTGGCCCCGGCCCGTTTCAAATCCGAAGCGGCGATGCGGGCCACAGCGGCAACGTAATCGCCCTGCTGCAAACGCATCAAGCGCACCCCGCGCGTGGAGCGCCCGGCCGCCTTGACTTCCTTGACTTTCAGGCGGATGGCGACCCCGTTGGCCGAGATGAGGGTCATGTGGTCATCCGGCTGGACGACGCGGGCCGCAGTGATCCTGCCTACCACCGGGATGGCCTTCTTGTCAATCGTGGACACGCCGCCGGTGGCGCGGCCTTTGGCCGGATACTCGTCGAGCGGCGTTTGCTTGCCAAAACCGCCCTCGGTGACGATCAGCAGCGACCCGCCCGGCTGAACCTTGGTCATACTGGTGACGACATCACCTTTGGCCAGGCGGATGCCTTGTACGCCGCTGGCAGCCCGCCCCATCGCACGGACTTCTTCCTCAGCGAAGCGCAGGGCCTGTCCCATGGCCGTGACGAGGATGATCTCATCCTTGCCGGAGGTCAGGCGGGCCCAGCCGAGTTCGTCGTCCTGGTCGAGGCCCATGGCGATCAATCCCGAAGGCCGCACGGAGGCGAATTCCTCCAGGTCAACCCGCTTGACCTTGCCTTTGGCCGTCGCCAGGGTGCAGTAACCGTGCGAGTCGAACCTGGACACGGCGATGGCGGCGGTGATCCGTTCGTTGGCTTCGAGGGCGAGCACGTTGACAATCGGGATCCCTTTCCCGGTCCGGCCCGAATCGGGGATCTGGTACACCTTTTCAGAGTAGACCTTGCCCTTATCCGAGAAAAACAGGACCGTTTGCAAGGTGCGGGCCGGCAGGACCATCAAGACTTCATCTTCATCCTTGGTGGTGTGCGACATGACGCCCCGCCCGCCAATCCCCTGCGACTTGTAGGCGCTGGACGAAGTGCGTTTGATGTAGCCCCGCTCGGTCAGGCTGATGAGCACCGCCTCGTCCTGAACCAGGTCTTCCAGGCTCAGTTCTTCGGTGGCGTCGGCGGCGATGCGCGTCCGGCGGTCGTCGCCGTATTTTTCCGAGATTTCGCGCATGTCGTCCTGGATCAGGGTCAGGATTTTCTTCGGGTCGGCGAGCAGGTCTTCGAGATAAGCGATCTGGGCCATGACCTGCTTGTGCTCTTCCTCGATCTTCCAGCGTTCGAGGGCCGCCAGGCGGCGCAGTTGCATGTCGAGGATGGCCTGGGCCTGGAGGTCGCTCAACTTGAAGCGCGTCATCAGGCGTTCCCTGGCTGCATCGGCGTCCTGCGATTCGCGGATGGTCTGGATCACGGCGTCTATGTTTTCGAGGGCGATCAGCAACCCGTCGAGGATGTGGGCGCGGGCGCGGGCCTTGGCCAGTTCGAAGTTCGAGCGGCGGACGATGATCGTCTGGCGGTGCTCGATGAAGATTTGCAGGGCGCGCTTGAGGGACAACAGGCGCGGCTCGCCGTCTACCAGGGCCAGCATCTGCACCCCAAAGGTGGATTGGAGCATGGTGAATTTGTAAAGCTGGTTGAGCACTTTCTTGGGCTGGGCGCCGCGCTTGAGTTCGATGACGATGCTCATGCCGCGCTGGTCGGATTCGTCCCGCAGGTCGGAGATGGCGTCTATGCGCTCTTCGCGCACCAGTTCGGCGATCCGCTCGATCAGGGTGGTCTTGTTGACCTGGTAGGGGATTTCGGTGATGATGATCTGGAAGCGGCCGCCTTTCATTTCCTCGATGTGCGCCACGCCGCGCATGACGATCCGTCCCTTGCCGAAGCTGTAAGCCTGGAGGATCCCCTCCCGCCCGACGATCAGCCCGCCGGTCGGGAAATCCGGGCCGGGGATGTGTTCGAGCAGCGAATCGACCTGGATATCATCAATGGTGTCATAGTTTTCGATCAGGAAAACAATCGCATCTGCCAGTTCACGCAAATTATGCGGCGGGATGTTGGTCGCCATGCCGACCGCGATGCCGGAAGTGCCGTTCAGCAGCAGGTTGGGGATGCGGGAGGGCAGGACGGTGGGTTCTTCGAGCGACTCGTCGAAATTCGGGATGTAATCCACCGTATCTTTTTCGATGTCGGCCAGCAGTTCCTCAGCCAGCCGGGACATGCGCGCTTCGGTGTAACGCATGGCTGCCGGGGCATCGCCGTCAATCGAACCGAAGTTCCCCTGGCCGTCCACCAGCAGGTAGCGCAGGGAGAAATCCTGGGCCATGCGGGCCATCGAGTCGTAGACTGCCACGTCGCCGTGAGGGTGGTACTTGCCCAGCACCTCGCCGACGATACGGGCCGACTTCTTATAGGGGCCGTTGGCCCGGATGCCGAGTTCGTGCATGGCAAAAAGGATGCGGCGGTGGACCGGTTTCAGCCCATCGCGGGCATCCGGCAGGGCGCGGGCGACGATGGTGCTCATGGCATAATCGAGGAACGCATCCCGCATCTGCCGGTCAATGTCTACCTGTTGTATGGTTCCAATTTCCATAGGCTTGCCTTTAAAATCTTTTCGGGTTATACCCAGGTCGGTCGAAAATTGCGCTTTTTTAGAAGTCAGGAAGCGCAATTTTCGACCGTGGGCATTATATGGCAAACGGAAGGCCGGTACACAGACCGGCCCAATTTGCCTAGCGACCCCAATTATACCATTACCCCCTGCTTCATTAAAGAATCTATCCAAAAATTCCTGGAGTGCGGACTTCAGTCCGCCGGGAACAGGCAAGCTGAAACTTGCACTCCTTTTTCGGATAGAGAAAAATGAAAACCCGCCTTGCGGCGGGTTCGATCTGTGCCGAAGGAGGGATTTGAACCCTCACTCCCTTGCGAGAACTACGCC
>DIDQ01000107.1:0-12079 GCA_002418215.1 Anaerolineales bacterium UBA5796 | reverse complement strand
CCCTGAACGTAGCGCGTCTGCCAGTTCCGCCACTTCGGCAATTTCCGCAGGCGCTTTGGCGTGCGCCGTGCGGGTTGTATTTTATCCGAAACCGCGAATTTGTCAACCTGTTAGCAACAGAATACACAACCGCTTTACGGCGTTGGGGTCGGCACTGGCGTCGCGCTAAGAATAAATAAAGGTAGTTCTTCTGGATGCTCCCTTCTCCAGCGTAGGTGTTCTGTCAATGTTCGGTAGTGAAGATTTATTCTTCCATTGAAATACCTCTCTTGTACGGCCAGGGGAAGCACCCGGCGAATCTCCCATTCAGTATTAGGGAGAATAATTTCCACACTTTCTATAGCCCTATTCATCCCCAAATGGAGGATAAAAACATTCTCCCAGATGTAATATTGTCCATTATCGCCAACTTCAAAAGTGCTTGCACAAATTGCCCACCCATATTCAACATCTTCGATGCGCCCTAAAATCTCCCACTCGCAAACGACATCTTCTGGTGGAACGAAAGCCAGGATAGATTTAGCCAAAGCAGTTTGATATTCCTGCCATCTTTCCAATTGCTCCACATCCGGTGTAAAAGTAGGGAAATTTGTTTGCGTTGGTCGCGGTGAGGGTGTGGGAGGTGTAGTAGCCGTAGGTATAGGGGTCGAAGTCGGTATCACTGAAAGAACTATCAAAGGTGGTTCTTCAGGTTGTGTTTCCCTGTAAACAAGATGATCTAATATCGCTTTCCGCCTTCCATCGAATGCTGAGTTCCCAAAATACAAATCAAATTTTTCTATCACATCTACAGGGAACATTTTTTGGATATCGGCATCCCATGTCGAGCCATGACTGGGAACTTCCACTTTTCGAACCGTTCCATCTGCATTCAAGTGTATTACGGCAGGGAGACCATCACCCCCTTTCCCTGGAACGATACACTCTGCGAACACATAAACATCCTGGTAGAAGCGCCCTAAAATATCCCACTCACAGATGCTTTCGTCAATGAGTCCTTCTTTGGACGCGAAATAGAGAAGACTCTTTGCCAACTCGGTTTGATATTCTTTCCAGTGTGCTACATGAATTGCATCCGGTGTGTAAATGGGAGGGGGCGGTAGCGTTGGATATAGCGTCGGAATGAAAATCATTATTGGCGTGATAGTTGGAGGCTGAGGGGTAGAAGTGGGCCTGGCAGTCAGGGTGAGAGCAATACCCGTTTGGATGATGACGTGGGCTATGTTCTGAACGTCCGTCATGTTGACGGCTGGAGCTGTTTGAGCTGGCGCGCAAGATGTCAGGGTAACAGTGATAAATGCCAATAGCATTCGAGTTTTCATAATTCAAACCTCCCACAACAGAAACGAATGTCTCAAATCTTCGAACGAATGAGAGCAGAACATTGGCTCTCCACATCAGCATTGTATTACATTTTTGCTTTGGGGGAGCTTGTACTTTTCCCCAAAAATCGAAAAACACAAGTTGAGACTAAAAGAAAGAGTGCGGGTTCTAGCCGCACTCTTGATGTTTTGTTTGCATTCGGCGGGTTGCCAATCCGCCCTACGCGTTTTATTCTTCGCGCTTCTCGGCGATTTCCTTCTGGCGGATGGCGATCAGTTCGGCTGCCAGGTGCTGCGGGACGATCTCGTAGTGGTCGAACTCCATCGAGAAGTAGCCGCGGCCCCCGGTCATCGAGCGGATCTGGGTGGTGTAGCGCAGCATTTCGGCCAGCGGCACCTGGGCGATGACGGTCGTCTGGCCGCGCTCGGATTCAGTGCCCATCACCCGCCCGCGGCGAGTGTTCAGGTCGCCCATCACGTCGCCCATGTGGGCATCCGGCACAGTGACGCGCACCAGCATGATCGGCTCAAACAGCACGGGACCGGCATCCTGCACGGCCAGCTTGAAGGCCTCGCGGGCGGCGGTCTCGAAGGCCACCGGCTTGGAATCGACCGGGTGCTCCTTGCCGTCGTAGACCGAGACGTGGACGTTGTTCATCGGATAACCGGCAACCACACCTTCCTTCATCACGTTGGTGATGCCCTTGCGGATGGCGGGTTCGTAAGACTGCGAGACCGCGCCGCCGAAGACGTCCCAGGTGAGGCTGAAATCTTCGTCGGGGAGGGGTTCGATGTTAATGTGGACTTCGCCGAACTGGCCCGCGCCGCCGGTCTGTTTCTTGTGGCGGTACATCGCATTGCCCTTCTTGGTGATGCCTTCACGGTACGGGACTTTCGGCTCATGGGTTACGAGATGGACCTGGAGCTTGGTCTCGGCTCGACGGATGGCCACGTCTATGTGCTGGTCGCCCATCCCTTGCAGGATGGTCTGCCCGGTGGCCTGTTCGTTGTGCCACGAGAGGGTCATGTCTTCTTCGCACAGGCGGGTCAGCGAGGGGGAGATCTTGGCCGAGTCGGCCTGGGTCTTGGGGAAGACGGCCACCCGGTAGAGCGCATTCGGGTATTCGGGGACCGGCAGGGTCAGCGGGTGGGCCTTGTCGCACAGGGTATCGCCGGTGGCGGTCTCGCTCAGTTTCGCCACGGTGCCGATGTCACCGGCGTGGATGACCTTGACCGAGGAGGTTTCCTTGCCGCGCATGATGCTCAAGCTGGCCATGCGCTCTTCGATTTCCTTCTTCGGGTTCCACAGGCGGCTGTCGGCCTGGAGAGATCCCGAATAGACCCGGAAGAAGGTCTGCTTGCCGACGAAGGGGTCGGCGGTGGTCTTCCAGACGTAAGCGGCCAGCGGACCGGCGTCGGAGGCCTTCAAGGTCTCCTCGCCACCTTTGCCCTGGGCCGCCACTGCCGGGACATCCGCCGGGGAGGGCAGCAGGTCCACGATGGCGTCCAGCAGGCGGACGACACCCTTTTCATTCCCGGCGGCCGAGGCGAAGACCGGGACAAAGGACCCGGAGCGGATCACCTTCTTGAAACCGCGAACCAGCTCCTCGTCCGTGAGTTCGCCGCTGTCGAGATATTTTTCGAGCAGGGAATCCTCCCCTTCCGCAGCTGCCTCGATCAGGGCGATCCGGGCTTCTTCGGCCGCATCCTTGAAATCTGCCGGGATCTCGACCGGCTTGTTGTCGAGGCCGTAGGCTTTCATGGTGATCAGGTCAATCACGCCCTTGAAATCGGCTTTCTCGCCCCAGGGTAACTGGACCGGGATCAGGCGGATCTCGGAAAATTCAGTTACCGTAGCCAGGGCCTTCTGGAAGTTGGCGTTATCGCGGTCCATCTTGTTGATGACCACGACCCGCGGCAGGTTGAACTGGTTGCAGTAGCGCCAGGCGATCTCCGTGCCGACTTCCAGGCCGGACACTGCATCAATCAAGACGAAGGCCGCGTCTGCCACCCGCAGGGCGGAGATCACTTCCCCAACGAAGTCGGTATACCCCGGCGCGTCGAGGAGGTTGATCTTGTGGTCGCGGTATTCCACCGGGACCACGCTGGTATAGAGCGATATCTTGCGGCGGATTTCTTCATCATCATAGTCTGAGGCTGTGGAACCGTCTTCGATCTTCCCCAGGCGGGTCGTCCCTCCCGAAAAATGCAGGAACGCTTCAGTCATCATTGTTTTTCCCGCGCTGCCGTGAGCCACCAATGCGACATTGCGGATAAACTCGGTGGTATACTCTTTCATGTTTAATAACACCTTTCGTGTTTTGGGATCAAGCCAGAGCATGATTGTAAACAAAGACGATTGAATTGTCAAAGTGAGCTTTGTCACTTTAGAATCCCCTCATGCAGCAATACATCAACACCCATTCCCTGGTCCTCATCGCCCTGGCGCTGGTCATCATTGTCGGCTTTTTCCTCTTGCGGGACAAGCCCAAATGGAGCGACCTGCTGGCCTTCGGGGTGATAGTTGTCGGACTGGCGGCAGCCTGGTTCGCCCTCCGGCCCACCCAAAGCCCGCTCATGGAAAGCTCGGCCAAGGTCCAGGCCATGATCGGGGCGGGCAAACCCGTCCTGCTCGAATTCCAATCCCCCTACTGAATTGCCTGCACCATGGTGAAACCCGTCGTGGACGGGTTGGAGGAAGAACTCAACGGCCAGGTGGAATTCATCCGCCTGAACATCCAGGATGGAGTGGGCCAGGAACTGGCCCCGCTGTACGGGTTCGAATACACGCCGACCTTCATCTTCTTCGACGCCCAGGGCAGCGAAATCTGGCGTGAGGTCGGGCGGCTCGACCCGCAGCGGGTGCGCGACGCCCTGAAATAATATGTTCCGCCGCCTGGTCTTCAACCTGTGGTACCTGCGCCACCCGCCCTGGGACAGCGGCATCACCCCTCCCGAACTCAAAGAATTCATCGCCACCCATGATCCCGGCCGCGCCCTCGACATCGGCTGCGGCGCCGGGACGAACGTGACCGCCCTGGCGCAGGCCGGCTGGCAGGTCACCGGTGTTGATTTCGCGGGCAGGGCCATCCATAAAGCCCGCGCCAAAGTCCGCAAGGCGGGCGTGACGGCTGACCTGCGGGTCGGCGACGCCACAAAACTCAAGGGGATCAGCGGCCCGTTCGACCTGGCGCTCGACATCGGCTGTTTCCACGGGCTGGGAGCGGGGAAGGCGGACTACCTCGCCGCCCTCGACCGGGTGCTGGCCCCGGGCGGATTCTGGCTGATGTACGGATTTTTTGACCCTTCGCCGGATCACGCGGGACCCGGGCTTGTTCCCGCCGACCTGGCGTTACTCCCCCCGCACTTTACTCTCCTCTCCCGGCAGGACGGCTTCGACAAGCGCGAGCGCCCCTCAGCCTGGTTTTTATATCAAAAAGCCCGCGACTGAGGGTGCGTCGCACCTTGCACCTGAGAGTGGGCCACTTAAACGGAAATCGCTCTCTCCCGTACCAATTCCGCCAAACATGGTGCGACGCACTTTACTGCTTACTGAATACTGACATGCGCCTCCTCTTCCTCTTCCTCGACGGTATCGGCCTCGGCCCCGACGACCCCGCGACCAACCCCCTCGCCCGCGCCCATATACCCACCCTCCAGTCCCTGCTCGGCGGACAGCGCCTGCTGGCCTCCGCCGCGCCGTATCACGGCGAGCAGGCCACCCTCCTGGCCCTGGACGCCTCCCTGGGCGTGGACGGGCTGCCCCAGTCCGCCACGGGCCAGGCCGTTTTGATGACCGGGATCAACGTCCCGGCGGAGATCGGCTACCATTACGGGCCGAAGCCCAATCCCGAGGTGGCGGCCTATCTCAATAACGGCAACACGCTCTTCTCCTGGCTGCGCGCCGAGGGGAAATCCGCCGCGCTGCTCAACGCCTACCCGCCGCGCTATTTCGAAGGGATCGAGAGCGGCAAGCGGCTGTACTCGTCCATCCCCATGGCCGTCACCAGCGCGGGACTCCCGCTTTTCACCCAGGAAGAACTATTTGCCGGGGAGGCCCTGTCGGCGGATTTCACCGGCCAGGGCTGGCGCGAGATGCTCGGCTTCCCGGATGCGCCGCTCTTCAGTCCGCAGCAGGCCGGGACGAAACTGGTCGAGCTGGCGCGGCGCTACGACTTCTCCCTGTTCGAGTATTGGGCCAGCGATTACGCCGGTCACAAGCAAAACATGGACTGGGCGGTGCGGCAGATGGAGGTGTTCGATGGGGTGCTGGGAGGCCTAATAGTGGGAAGTGGGAAGTGGAAAGTGGAAAGTAAAGAGGAGTTGCTGGTTTTGGTGACTTCGGACCACGGGAACATGGAGGATTTGTCCACCCGGCGGCATACGGGGGCGAAAGTGCCGGGACTGTTGATCGGATCACAACAGGCAAGGGAGCGGTTTGCGGAGAATCTGTCCAGCCTGGCGGATGTGGCCCCGGCGATACGGAAGGCGCTCTCCCGGACTCAAAAGTCTCCCGACTTTTGAGTAGCAAGGCGGGTCACGTTAAAAACGTGACTACGACTTTTGAGCGGCAAAGACGACCCTGCCGCCACTCCAACCCTCCACGAATGAGACCACGAACAAACCAATCGAGGCGACTTTCGTTCATTCGCGCCTTATTCGTTCCATTCGCGGACGGTTTCCCGCGATACAGGATGAATAGGGACTTGCAAAAATTGTAGACATTGACTGGAGGGTACCAAAAATGATACAATCACCCATAGGTGATGAAAGTTTACGTTTGAAAGTTATATTCTTTCGGACTGAAAGAGGCAATGAACCGGTTCGGGAGTGGTTGAAATCGCTTTCGATAGCAGAGAAGCGCGCCATTGGTGAGGACATAAAGACAGCGCAGTTTGGATGGCCGTTGGGTATGCCGCTTGTCCGCAAACTGGAACCGGGATTATGGGAAGTGCGCTCACATCTTCCTTCTGGCATTGCGCGAGTTTTATTCACGATCGAAGGCAATACGATGATCTTTTTGCATGGATTCATCAAGAAATCCCAAAAGACCCCTCTTGACGATTTACATCTTGCCCGAAGACGATTGGCACAATTACGAGGTGAATCATGAAGCAAGAACACATCGGTTCCGATTTCGACGAATTCCTGGCCGAGGAAGACCTGCTGGCCGAGGCCGAGGCCGTGGCGATCAAGCGGGTGATCGCGTTCCAGCTTGAACAACTGATGAGGGAACAACACCTGACCAAGACCGAAATGTCCCGCCGCATGAACACCAGCCGGGCCGCTCTGGAACGATTGCTCGATCCCCACTCACCCGCCGTCACCCTCCAAACCCTGGACCGGGCCGCCCGAGCCTTGGGCAAACGCCTGCAAATCACGCTGACGTAAACCAGTGGATAGGTAGGTCACGTTTCAAACGTGACCTACGACTCTCCCGGACTCAAAAGTCTCCTGACTTTTGAGTAGCAAGGCGGGTCACGTTAAAAACGTGACCTACGACTTTTGAGCGGCAAAGACGACCCTGCCGCCAGCCCCAACCCTCCACGAATGAGACCACGAGTAAACTAATGGAGGCGGCCTTTCGTTCATTCGCGCCTTATTCGTTCCATTCGCGGACGGTTTCCCGGCAACACGAAAGAACTTACGGAGGTTTTGAATCGTGAAGAAAGAACATATCCGTTCCGACAGCTCCACAATGAAAAGTGACGGTCACTTGCGAAGTGACCGTCACTTTGTTTCAGAGTTCAGATTCCCGGAGTACAGAGTTTAGGAGATGGAAGAAACGCACACCCGAAAACCGAGGTAGCTGTAACGGTCGCCAGGGTTGAAGTTGTTACGGGACGCACAGCGGACGTCCCCACGATAGTTGAGGAACGACCCGCCCCGCAAGACGCGACTGCCGGAGGCGGCTTCATCTTCCCTTTTGATGTGCTCCTGTAACCCTGCCGGGTATGGATATTTATCCCACAGCGAGCGTGTCCACTCCCAAACATTGCCGCTCATATCCACAACGACATAAGGGCTTTCCCCGGATGGATACTGGTTTACCGGAGTAGTATCACCAAACTTCGATTCGCTCGAATTGCAGCGTTTCGGGTCCCACTCATTGCCCCAGGGATAGATATTGCCGTACGTGCCGCGGGCAGCCTTCTCCCATTCGGCTTCGGAGGGCAGGCAGTAGCGATAGCCTTTGGGTAAATCGCCGGCCTGGGTTTCATTCAGCCATTTCACGAAAGCCTGGGCATCCAGCCACGAAACGGATACGACCGGATGACCTTCTTTTTTAGCCAGGTCGCTTTTTGGCCCGCGTGGATGCTGCCAGTTCGCACCTTTTAAATCTTTCCAATCCTCGCCATCATAGCCGTAAGCCGAGCCTTGTTCTTCTGCGGTGGTCTTGTATCCGCTGGATTTCACAAATATGGCGAACTGTTCATTGGTTACAGGGAAGCGGGCCATGAAGTAATCGGGGAGGTCGAGGGTGTGTTGGGGCTTTTCGTCGTCCGACGCAAGCCCATCATTATCCTTGCTGCCCATGATGAATTTGCCCTGCGGGATGAGCATGAACTCGGCCCCGGCAAAGAAGCGCGCCCCTTCGCGGGAGGGCTGCTGGCCTTTCGGCCCCAGGCCGCGGGTGAGGATTTCACCGGGTTCACCTTCCGGCTCCAGGCCAAAGGGGTCGGCTTCGAGGCTGGGTCCAGGTTCCTTTCTTTTGGCTTCAGTGGGGGTACGCTCGGCAGCTTTTTCGGTTCCGGCCGGCCCTTCGACTGCGCTCAGGGCGGGTTTTTCCGGCGGGGCGACCAGATGGACGAAGGCATCCAGCACCTGCGGGTTGAAATCCTCGCCAAAGGCGATATCCCGCAGCACCCGCCGCAAGCGCCACGAGTCATATTGCTGGAAGGTGGCGTTCAGGCTCTCGTCGCCCCGCGCCCATTGGACCGCCTCCATCACGAACTGGTGGCGCAGTTCGATGTCGTCCAGCCGCTCGCGGACCTGGTCGAGGAAATTGCGCGGGGCGATGCGGGCCAGCACCTGCCAGGTGTTGAAGTCCGCCCGGTTGACGCCCTTCGCCTGTCCCGAATTGACCAGCATGGCCCATTGCAGGTTCAGGTCGTTGACGAAAGTCTTGACCTTGCGCGGGTTGATCTCGGCCCCGGTGATCAGCAGCCGCCACGAGTCGCCCCAATCTTCGCCGATCACGACCTCCCCGTTCAACATTTCCTGCATGGTCGCGTGGGTCGAGGGCGGCAGTTCGAAACGGAGTTGAACGATCTTTTCGAGATAATCGCCCGCGCCCTGCCCGCTCACCCCGGCCTGCTCATATTGCTTCTCCACCGCCCGGCGCACGATCTCGGTGTCCGCCCCGAGCAGGAAGACGCAGCCTTCCTTGTCCATGAAGAGCTTGACGGCTTCGAGCACCTGGATCATTTTCGGGGGCAGGCAGCG
This sequence comes from Anaerolineales bacterium UBA5796, assembly GCA_002418215.1. Taxonomy (GTDB): domain Bacteria; phylum Chloroflexota; class Anaerolineae; order Anaerolineales; family Villigracilaceae; genus UBA5796. Next base: position 3,311 of record DIDQ01000107.1, on the reverse strand, counting down.
GTCGAGGTCGTCAATCAGCACCACCAGCACGCCCTTTTCGGGATCAACCTTTTCGGCGTCCAATTTGCGATGGACCCAGGCTGCCATGAGACGGTCGAAGGCTTCGTCGAACAGGTCGAGCAGGGCGGTCTTCTCGGCGAAAGCGGTCGGGACGGGCTGTCCGGTGTCCAGTCCGACTTCCACTTCCCCCACCTTGACCGAAAACCAACCCAAAACCGTGTTGACCACGTCCCGGCGCGGGTACGACGGGTCGAGCAGCTTGCCCAGCGCCTTCGAGACGATGTCGTCCCTCGACATCTCCTGCACGATGACCCGGATCAGCGCCACCAGCAACTGCTCCTCGTCGGCGTATTTCCAGGCGTTGAACCAGACCGTGCGGCAGGGCCGGAAGAGCGACTGCGGGTTTTCGTCGGGATTGCAGAAATCCATCACCGCCGGTTTGGACGGGTCGTACAGCGCCCGCGACTGTTCGAGCATCCGCTCGACCCGGCGCAGCAGGGTGGTCTTGCCCGAACCCCAGCGTCCGCTCACGCCGATGGTCAGCGGGGTGCGGGTCTCTTTGCTGGCGATCAGGCGGGTCAACGTGGCGGCGAAATCGTCGAAATTGAAGAGCGCCTTCTCAGACTTTTTGAGCGGCCAGTCGTGCAGGGTCTGCGGGGTCAGGTAATCGGGTTTGGTTTTCTTTGACATATCACTCTCCCCAATAGGTTGGAGGGGTTTATGCTGCCTGGGATGCCGAGGGTGCGTCGCACCTTTCCAAATGGGTTCCTTCCCAGGGGAAATAAGTCCCCATCGAGGGTGCGTCGCACCTTTCCAAATGGGTTCCTTCCCAGGGGAAATAAGTCCCCATCGAGGGTGCGTCGCACCTTTCCAAATGGGTTCTTTCCCAGGGGAAATAAGTCCCCATCGAGGGTGCGTCGCACCTTTCCAAATGGGTTCTTTCTCAGGGGAAATAAATCCCGTTTCATGGGATTCTCCAAAAGGTAAGGTGCGACGCACTCGCGGCCGAGGGCGTTTTTATCATTGTACAACAACTGCCCCGGAATTAAGCCGGCTTAATTCTTGAATTTAGCTGGCTTAATTTTGGAATCTAGCCAGCTAAATTTTGGAGTTTAGCTGGCTAGATTTTTAAAAATAGCTGGCTTAATTTCGAAATTAAGCCAGCTATTTTTCAGAATCGAGCATACTCGATTGGCCGGGGTAGGGCGGATTGAAATCCGCCCTACACAAATCTCATGAACACCTGGTTGGCGACCAGGCGGGCGCGGGGGGTGAGGCGCAACCTATCCCCCCATCCCCCCTTCCCTACGAGGGAAGGGGGGCGCAGGGGGGATAGGTCCACCCACTCGACCAGGCCCAATTTCAGCAACTCGTCCACTTCTTGCGGGAAGGCCTCGGCGATGGACAGGCCGTAACGCTGGCGGAAACCCGCATCCGGGACGCCTTCGCGGGTCAGGCGCAGACCGGTCATCATGGTTTCCTGCATGTCTTCGCGGGGGGTGTTGCGGTGGGAGTTTACTGTTGCGGGAGTGAGGGGGAATTGGTGACTGGTGATTGGTAATTGGTGATTGGTGAGGCGTTCGATGTAGGTCTTGATGCGCAAGACGTTCGAGTAACGGGTTCCACCGGCATAGCCGTGCGCCCCGGCGCCGAGTCCCAGGTAAGGCAGGTTGCGCCAGTATTGCAGGTTGTGGCGGCAAGCGGTGGAAGGATGAAGGATGAAAGATGAAGGATGAAAGGTCTCAATTTTCATGTTTTCATCTTTCATCCCCTCGACTGCGCTCGGGACAGGCTTTCTGCTTTCATCTTTGGCTCGCGCCCAATTGGATATTTCGTACTGGACGAAACCGTTCTGACCCAGGAAGCTGTCGGCCCACTCGTACATCTCCGCAGCCAGGTCGGGATCGGGAGTTGGCAGCAGGCCCCGGGCCGACCAGCGCCCGAAGGGGGTCCCGTGCTCCAGCGTCAGGGCGTAGAGGGAGAGATGCTCCGGGGACAGGTCCACGGCCCGTTTGACGGTAGCCTGCCAGCGGTCCAGGGGTTGTTCGGGCAGGCCGTAGATCAGGTCGAGGGACAGGTTCTCGAAACCGGCGCGGCGTGCCCAGGTCACCGCCTCGATCACGTCGAAGAAATCGTGCTCCCGTTCGAGCATCCGCAGCTCGTCGGGATGGGCGGACTGGACGCCAAAGCTGATCCGGTTGACGCCCAGCGAGCGGATCTCGCGCAGGTAATCGAGTGAGACCGTGCCGGGGTTGGCTTCGATGGTGGTTTCGGGGTCGTCGAGGGGGAAATGGGCGGCGAGGGCGGAGAAAATCCGCTCGAACTGGGCCGGGGATAAAAGCGAGGGCGTGCCGCCGCCGAAGAAGATGGTCTTGATGGTCGAGTGGTCGGATAGTCGGATAGTCTGGTGGTCTGGTAGTCGGGTGGTCGGGTGGTCGGATGGTCGGATGGTTTGGCCGAGGAATTCGATCTCGCGGATGAGGGCGTCCACGTAGGCGGGGATGGCGGCCTCCTGGCCGGCGTAGGTGTTGAAGTCGCAGTAGGCGCAGCGGTGGCGGCAGAAGGGGATGTGGAAATAAATGGAGAGGGGAGATTGGAGATTGGTCATTGGAGTGTTGCCCTTCGACGCGGCTCAGGGCAGGCGTGGTGCGTGTTCCGTGTTTACGTGTCTACGTGTCTACGTGTTTACCTGTCTACGTGTCTACGTGTCTACCTGTACCCGTTGTGCGGGGCAGGCCAACCAGGAGGGCGACCGGCCCGGCGAGCAGCAGCCATAAAGCCGGGCCGAGACCGAAGGCCTGGGCTGCGGCCCCGATCCCGAACGGGAGCAGGCTGCCGACTACACCGGTGACGTTATCAAGGGCCATCACCGTGCCGCTCTGCCCCGGCATGGACGAGTATAACCTGCCTTTCAGGATGGCGTACCACCCGGCGTTGAACAGGCCCATCAGCCCGAGCAGGGCCAGTTTGACGGGGAAGGCCGGGACGAGCAGGAAGGCCGGGAACAGGACCAACTCGGCCAGCACGCTGACCCGCAGGTAGGCCAGCCCGTCGAAGCGTTCGAGCAGGGGGATGAGCAGGAAATCGCCCAGCAGCCCGACCCCGGTCCAGACCGCGACGGCGAAGGCCGCGTTGGCGGGGGCCAGCCCGGCCACGTCCACGAAGTAGAGCGCCAGGTAGCCGTAGAGCACATCCAGCATCAGGTCGGAGAATTCGAGCAGGATGAGCCAGCGCAGGACGGTTTTGTTGCCTATTGCGTGGAGCGTGTTGCGCAGTCCGCGAAAGAGGTCGGAGAAGCGGGGCAGGGCGTG
>DIDQ01000104.1:3684-18173 GCA_002418215.1 Anaerolineales bacterium UBA5796 | reverse complement strand
CCTTGAATTTCAAAACACTCTCTTAGGGCTTGTGTAAGAACAACTTCCCGATTCTGGATTTCCTCTCGCTTATATTCGTCGGACTAAAGTCCTGCCTCAGTTCATGGAAGTCGGTTGAAACCGACTCGTTGCGCCAGCCCAAAGGGCTTCCACGAACTGAGCAGGTGGCTTCAGCCCCGCTCACCCTACGCGAAAAACGGAAGTTGTTTTTACACGACTCCTTATAATAGGAACAACCCTAATACTCACGGTTGAAAACTGCGCGCTCCTTCTCGCAAAAAAGCGCAATTTTCAACCGACCTGGGTATAATTTCGCCAGCAGCCCTGCACCATAATGGAGTAGTCCCATGACCAAACAAGACATCCGCTGGATACAACGCTTCAATCACTTCGCCAAGGCGCTTTTGCAGTTGCGGGAAGCGGTTATGCTCGCGCAGCAACGCCCGCTCTCGAAACTCGAAGAGCAGGGGTCGATCCAGGCGTTCGAATTCACCCATGAACTGGCCTGGAATACGTTGAAGGATTTTCTGGAAGAGCGCGGTGTGCAGGATTTATACGGTTCGAGAGACGCCACCCGCGAAGCCTTCAAAGCGGGTTTGATCGTAAACGGCGAGGCATGGATGGACATGATCCGCAGCCGCAATCTGACCTCGCACACATACGATGAAGCCACAGCGGCTCAGATCACTTCCGCCATCCGCAATACCTACTTTGCCGAATTCGAGGCGTTCCACTATAAAATGGATGAACTGAAAAAGGAGGCGGAAGAATGAAATATGGCCTCCCGCAGCCCAACATCCAAAAGATTCGCGCGGTCCTTAGCCGCTATCCCCAAGTGGAAAGCGCGATCCTCTATGGTTCGCGGGCTAAGGGCAACTACAAAAATGGCTCCGACGTTGACTTGACCCTGCGCGGCGGCCCAGATTTGACGCTCCGCGTGCTTTACCGAATCCTCGACGACCTCGATGACCTGCTCCTGCCCTATACCATTGATCTTTCCATCTTCAACGATATCAGCGACCCCGACGTGATCGAACATATCCGGCGCGTAGGCGTTGCGTTTTACCAAAAAGGTGAAGCTGTCCCCGACCCCTCGTAATCGAAAGACAGGCCTGGCAGCACTCAACTCTCTCGGAAAAAGCCCTCCCCCACATTATCAAAATCCGCCCTGGCGAGGGATTTGGAGCCGGTTGGGGGGTGGTAAAATGACCTCATGCTGGCGAACTTCCGTTCAACCTACAAGCGGCAGATACTCCTGGCTGCGGCCGGGCTGGCCCTGCTGTCCCTGGCTTTGCTGGCCGGAGGCCTGACCCAGCCCGAATTCCGTTCGGGGGAGCAATATGTGGTGGTGCAGGGCGAAACCGTTGAAGAAACCGCCGAACGCCAGCCCCTGCCTGCGCTCGAATCCAGCGGGAACGAGATATTCATCCTGGTCGCGGTTGCCGTCTTGCTGACCCTGATCGGCCTGATGTCCAGGGAGGGCCGCAAGCGCGTCTTTTGGGCCGTGCTGTGGTTTGCTTTCATGTTTTTTGTGGCCTATCTCCTGAATTCCGGTTCACAGCCCGAAGGCGAAGCGCTCCGCGACCCTCCCGATGCGCCCGAAATGGCCAACGATCCACTGCCGGTCACGGATGCCACCGAGGTGGCCTTCGAGCCGCCGCAAACCGCCTCGTGGGTCAATTTTGCGGTCAGTTTTGCGCTGGTCTGCCTGCTCGGCGCGGGCGGATGGTTCCTCTGGCGCTGGATGAAACCGCCCGCCCCCACCCCCTTGCAGGAGATCGGTTACGTGGCCCGCATGACCCTGAGCGAACTCGAATCGGGCAGCGACTGGCAGGATGCGGTGGTGCGCGCCTACGTGCGGATGAGCGAGGTCGTTAACCGTCAGCGCGGCCTGCAGCGCCCGGAGGGGATGACCGCCAGCGAGTTTGTCCTGCGCCTGGAGCGCGCCGGACTTCCGGCTGATTCCGTGCGAAGGCTGACCCGGCTCTTCGAGTCCGTCCGTTATGGCGGACGCAGCGCCAGCCAGGACCAGGTGATCGAGGCCTCCAATTGCCTGACGTCCATTATGGAATCTTGCGGGGTCGAAGCATGAGACGACGCATCCGGGCGAACCTGTGGTGGCTGATCCCGCTGCTGGCGTTGATGGCCTTTGCCCTGCAAGACCTGTTCCGGGCGCTGGTCATCACCCCGCTGGCTTACGCCTGGTTCCGCCTGGGGCTGTACTACCGCTCTGTGTCGCAGCCGGTGTATTGGCTGATCCTGACCGGCGTCGTCGGGATGATCGCCCTGGGCAGCCTGGCGGGCGACCTCGGAAGGGGACGGGTGCGCCAACGGCCCATCCCGCCGCCGAAGGGACAGGTCGAAGCGCTGGCTTTCTGGCTGGCCCGCACCCGCAAAGGGACTTATTTCAAGTGGCTGATGGCCAACCGCCTCGGGCGGCTGGCCCGCTCCCTCGTAAGCCGCGACAGGCCGCCGGGTCCGGGAAGGATCGGGCTGGACGGGCGCGGCTGGGACGCGCCGCCCCACGTCCAGGACTATCTCGAAGCCGGGCTGGAGCGTTCATCCACAGACTTCAATCAACCGAAATTATTTTCCCGCCCGAAGAAAACCGTTTTGGACATCCCCGTTTCAGATGCGGTGGACTATCTCGAAGATTACATGGAGTGACACAGTGGCCGTAAATATTCGCGATGTATCCCAGACCAGCCGGAAAGTTCTCGACGAAGTGGAGCGGGCCGTGGTGGGCAAACGCCCGCTGCTGGAGATGGTCATGGCCGCCGTGCTGGCCGGCGGGCACGTGCTTTTGGAGGACTATCCCGGCCTGGGCAAGACCCTGATCGCCCGCAGTTTCGCCGCCGTGCTGGGCCTGGACTTCAAGCGCATCCAGTTCACGCCCGACCTGTTGCCGGGCGACATCACCGGCGGGTATGTGTTCAACCGCAGCGAGAGCAGGTTCGAGTTGCGCCGCGGCCCGATCTTCGCCAACATCATCCTGGCCGATGAGATCAACCGGGCCTCGCCCAAGACCCAGTCGGCGCTGCTGGAGGCGATGCAGGAGGGGCAGGTGACCCTCGAAGGCGAGACCCTGACCCTGCCGGAGCCGTTCCTGGTGCTGGCGACCCAAAACCCGATTGAATACGAAGGCACGTTCCCGCTGCCCGAAGCCCAGCTCGACCGTTTCATGCTCAAGCTGGCGGTCGGCTACCCCAGCGTGGCCCAGGAACGCGAGATCCTGCACCGCCGCCGCGCCCGCCACCAGGACGAAGTGACCCTGGCCCCGGTCACGGACGCCAAGACCCTGCTCGATATGCGCCGGGCCATCGAGGAAGTCCATCTCGAAGACGACCTGGAAAACTACATTGCCACCCTGGTCCACGAGACCCGCGGCGACCGGCGGGTGGCGGTGGGGGCCAGCCCGCGCGGTTCGCTGGCGTTCCTCAAGATGGCCCGCGCCAACGCCGTGCTCAACGACCGCGACTACGTCATCCCCGACGACGTGAAGCGCTTCGCCGTGCCGGTGCTCGGCCATCGCCTGATCCTCCAGCCGGAGTTCTGGATGGCCTCCCGCGTCGCCGACGACGTGATCGCCGACATCTTCGACCGCGTCCCCGTGCCGGTGATCGCAAAACTGTAAACCCATTAAACACGAAGGGCACAAAGGGCACGAAGGTGAAAAACAAAAGATTTTCTTAGTGTACTTTGTGTCCTTTGTGGTTGAATCTCTCCCATGCACCGTAGTTTGCTGATCGGTTCCCTCTTCTTCGCCCTGATGATGACCGGGCTGGCCTCCCTCGACGGGGATTTCCTGGCCCTGGCCCTGCCGTTCGGCGTCTACCTGTATTTCGGCCTCTGGCGCGCCCCGGCTGACCTGAAACTCCACGTCTCCCGCCAAATTGACATCGAACGCGCCCCGCTCGACATGCCCGTCACCGTCACCCTGACCGTCACCAACCAGGGCGGGCGGCTGGAAGAAGCGGCCCTCGAAGACCTGATCTATCCCGAACTGAGAGTCGTCTCCGGCGAGACCCGCCGCCTGCTGGCGCTCGCCCCCGGCGCATCCCACACCTGGAGCTACAAAGTCACCGGGCCGCGCGGCTACTATCCCTTCCCCGAAGTGCGGATCGCCGCCAACGACTATTTCAACCTCGTCCGGCGTGTGACCGTCGTCAAGACCCCCGGCCAGTTGTTCATCCTGCCGCCGGTGCTGCGCCTGAAGAACGTCACCATCCGCCCGCGCCAGACGCGGGTCTATTCGGGGACCATCCCGGCCCGGGTCGGCGGCCCCGGCGTGGAGTTCTTTGGCGTGCGCGAGTACCAGCCCGGCGACCCGCCCCACTGGATCAACTGGCACGCCAGCGCCCGCCACGAACAGGCCATCTTCTCCAACGAATACGAACAGGAGCGCGTTGCCGACGTGGGCCTCATCGTGGACGGACGCCAGCGCACCGACCTGCGCCGCACGGGCCACTCGCTCTTCGAGCACACCGTCACCGCCGCCGCAGCCCTGGCCGACGCCTTCATCGCCTCCGGCAACCGGGTCGGGATGCTGGTCTACGGCCAGTACCTGCACTGGACCTTCCCCGGTTACGGCAAGGTTCAGCGTGAGCGCATCCTGCAAGCCCTGGCCCGCGCCCGCACCGGCGAGAGTCAGGTCTTCTCAGACCTGGGCAACATCCCCACCCGCCTGTTCCCGGCCAACTCACAGCTCGTCCTGGTCAGCCCGGTCGTAGACGACGACGTCGAAACCCTCGTCCGCCTGCGCTCGCGCGGCTACCAGGTCATGCTCATCAGCCCCGACCCGGTCTCCTACGAACTCGCCAGCCTGCCCGACACCGGCGAAGTCCGCACCGCCGCCCGCGTCATCCGCATGGAACGCGCCCTGCTGCTCAACCGCCTGCGCCGCGCCGGCGTCCAGGTGGTGGACTGGGACGTCTCGCAGCCGCTCGACCGGGTCGTCAAGGCCCGCCTCGGGCGTCCCCCCGGCTGGCTGTGGACCCTGGGAGGCTGATCCCTCGCCCGCGAGTGCGTCGCACCAGACCCTTGGGCCAGGTTCCACTAAAACGGTTTCCCTCCCTCCGGGAAAGCTCCCGTTTAACAAGGTGCGACGCACCTCCTCATTTCTTGGAGTTATGATGGCATTCATCGCACAATTCATCGCCCTGATCATCGGGACCGGCGCGCTCGCCTGGGCCTATTACGACGCCGGAGGGGTATTCCCCGCCCTCGGCCTGGTCCTGCTCGGGCTTTTCTGGACCCTCGGCCTGTCCCAGCACTGGACGTGGGTCCCGGCCCTGGGCCTGTTCCTGCTCACGGCCGCGGCCGGGGCCGGTCTCTGGCTCGACCTGCCTTTCGGCTGGATGCTGGCCGGGGTCCTGGGCGCGCTGCTGGCCTACGACCTGGCCGACTTCAACCGCCGCCTGCGCTTCGCCTCGAAGGGAGACAACGCGACCCTGCTGGAGCGCGCCCACCTGTTCCGGCTGGCGATCCTGCTCTTCATCGGCCTGGGACTGTCCACGGTTGCCATCCTGGTCCAACTCCAATTCACCTTCGAGTGGCTGGCCTTCCTGGCCCTGGCCGGGGCCTGGGGGGTGAGTATGCTGGTCGGCTGGCTGCGCCGCGGGGGATGACGACCGGCCCCGAAGCGGTATTACTCTACCAAGAATTTCCCGAACCCTGGCAGGCTGTCGGAGAACCCGTTCAGCATCGTTTTTTCACCGCGAAGTGCGCGAAGATCGCTACACTTGCCCCGGGCGCAAGTGCCGGGGAGAAGCCCCTTTGAACTTCGCGTTCTTAGCGTTCTTCGCGGTTCAAATTCGCCTTTTGCGCCGCCAAACATTGCTCTCCGATAAACTGCTGGCTCCCTGCCTGACGAGTCTGGGACCAGTTCCCAAACGACAACCCAATCCCCACCGAGACCCGGCGGGGATTTTTATACCTGTCCCGACAATCCGCTAAAACCTGACACGTCAGGTTTGACAACTTGACGTGTCAGGTTGAGTAACTTGACACGTCAGGTTGAGCCGCCTGACACGTCAGGTTGGGTAACTTGACACGTTCGAGTGAGCCGTCAATCACATTTGAGTGAGCAATCAGTCACGTCTGGGCAAGCCGTCAGTCACATCCGGGTGAGCAATCTGACACGTCAGGTTTGACAACTTGACGTGTCAGGTTGGGTAAACTGACACGTCAGGTCGAGCAGCCTGACACGTCAGATCGAGTAACTTGACACGTCAGGTTGCGCTGGAAGTAATGTTCGATGTCGAGGGCTTTTGGGTTTCTGAGGAGAAACGGCGGTACCGGGCCTGGGGAATTCATCCGCAGGCGGTGAGGAGTGTGCTATACTGCCGACATGGATCGTACCAGTTTTGCAGTCTAATGCCTGAATTAATTTGGGGGATTGGATTGCGGGTTTTGGAGAGGTCTAAAAGCCATTATACAGAATTTTCGCCGCCTAAGCACCCAAATGGGATGTTATACAGAATTTCCGCCGCTCAAAAAAAGAGTTGGGCGGCTGATAATTGAGAAAGATATATTCATGCAACTTCGTGATCATATTACTTTGTCAAAAAAGCACCAAAACAGTTTCCGAGTATTTCCCTATTTCTTTCGCCCTGTGCTGAATCACTTTTACTTTCTGAAAGACGACTGCGGCTTTCTAAAGCCAAAACTTGACACTTGGAAAAATGAAGGTGTTGTTGAGTTCAGGTCGAAAGACATTAGAATTCTTGTTGAATATATGAGCCCGAATTGGCTTGGTATTTGTTTCCAGAAAATCAACGTTCCTGGGGGAATTTACGAACACAGGCTTTTTAAAATTTTGGGCATAGCCTATGATGCAGAATTAGCGGAAGTCAGTCAGAGTGAACATTATCAAGAAACCGAAAAAGAAATTCAGGAATTGGAAAAGGCTATTGAGAAACCTGTTGAGTACTTGAGTAATATCATTAAAGATAACTGCGAAAAGATTTTTTCGTATCTGAGAAGTTCGAGTAGTCTTCCGTAATTGAGCAAATTGTTTTTAGAGTCACTTTCTTATGATGAAAAAAGCGCATCCAACAATACGCCGCCCAACAATGCGTCCCAGCCCGCCCCACCACCACTAACGCACACCGTTGAAACTGTCGAAAAAGTCCCTTTTCAAAAACTGATCTTTGAAAAGTGGGAAGGAAACACCAAAAAACGACTGGTTTTCGGTGCTCCGCACAACATTTTGGTAAGATTTTGGCTATTTTTTAGCCTGTTGTGGGAGATTTTTTTGAACATTTTTCGAACCACGGGCTTTTCGACAGTCTCGTTAGGCGGCTGTCAAATGATAGGAGGAAAATTGAAAACACAAATAGCAATAACTCTTTTAGCCATTGTCATGACTTCCTGTATGTCTTCGGTCACACCTACAGATTACCCCGAAACTACGCCTGTCTTATTATTTACACAAGTTCCATCGAAAACACCCATTCCAACTGATTTTTATACACCTACTTTTACCGCTATCCCTACAACCGAAATGCCGTTATCAACTCAAACTACGGCGGCTATTATTACGCCAGAACCTATTTTATCTATGTTGAATCCAACAAAGACAAAAGTTTTTGTAATTGGCATAACGAACGAAGGAGAACGCAACTATTCTTTGGGCGACGGAACTCCATTTAGAATTCTGTACGAACCAGAAGGTGGCTTTATGTCTCTAGGGATTGTAATAGTTTTATCTAGCCGATTAAAAGAACTCCCCATCTCCCAGGTAACTTCTTTGACTAGCAAATGGTAAATATTAATCCACTGCTACCGCACAGACGAAACGTACTCTAATTCAAATCAACCTATCATCACTCTTAATAACCTCCAAGCAGAAATGAACATTGACGCTCCCTACTTAACAGTAGACATTCAAAGGAAAGAATTGGTGTCGAGACTTGGAGATTGTCGGGCGTTTACATTCCAAATAACAGACGAGAAAGAAAATTTAGAACAAGGGAATTTTGTCATAAATCCAAACGCAGGACTATATAATGACGACAAGGCAAGAAGTGCCGTTAATGAAGGTGTTTTGATAGGCTACCCCTATTCATTACATGAAAATGAAGCAGCATTTTTTCGCCAAGGAAAATTTATTACTGCTCAAGAACCTCAAGGTGGGTTTTACCGTTTGTATTACATGTTTAACTTTGTTCTTGCAACTGGTGTCACTGCTACAATTGAACAAGAAGCTTTGGCGAGTGAGCTTACAATTAGATTCTCCCCGTATCGGAGTGACGGAAACTATTCCAATTCTGACACTTATCCCGTAGTTAGTGAAATACACTCAGTATCAGGTATTTACACAGTAGATTTACCAATAGATGTCCTGAAAAATAATGTCAGTGGCGACAATATGTACTATCTTCAAATTGTAGACAGCAAAGGAAATACTATCAAAGATGAATACTTTATTTTTATTCCCTACATCCCTTAATCGCACTTCATTTCCAGTCAGCGCCGCCTACCGATAAACAGCCGTGTCAAGGGTAAAGCGGAAAACTGAATGAAAAAAGCCCCGGGTCTTGGGAAAGGCCGTGGGGCTTCTTCTTTCAGGGTGGGTTTGGAACCGAACTTTGTCAAGATTTCAGTCTGCTGTCGCATCGCCTGTACGCAAATGATTTGTGGCCCAATCGCGAAAGTGGATCATCTCTACCTGCCTCGGGCGCTTGACCCACTCCTGGCTGGAGTTCATCGCACCCAACATCACCTATTCTTTGCGGATGTCGAGCGCGAGGTAGCGTTGAATGTCTCTCGTATTCCCAGGTGAGTTCATGCTACACTCAATCGCCCCAGACGGGTACTTCCGCACGCCGGGATTTGTGCGGGGTCTGTCGAGCAATCGGCAGCTCTACCGCAATGCCCGTCCCTTGCAAAATAAGTGGAGGTCTTGTCGTAGCATGGGAGTCATGCTATTATGGGGATATGATCCAGTCCTTCAAAAATGTAGGCACCGAAGATGTTTTCAATGGCGAAAATACAAAAGAGGCAAGAAAAATCTGTCCGAGTTCCATTTGGAAAGTGGCTGCCCGAAAATTGGATCAGGTCGATTCTGTGGCTGTCTTGTCCGAATTGAGAATTCCTCCCAACAACAAACTGGAAGCCTTATCGGGCGATCGAAAAGGTCAACATAGTATTCGGATCAATGACCAATATCGTATCTGTTTCGTGTGGACAGAATCAGGCCCGGATCACGTTGAGATTGTTGATTATCACTAGAAGGATAAGCAGGAGATAAAGTATGGTTCGCGTTCCTACTAACCGCATTCCCACTCATCCAGGCGAAATGCTTTTGGAAGAGTTTCTTACGCCGATGGGCATTACTCAAAAGGATTTGGCGGATAATATTGAAGTTCCTTATCAGCGCATCAATGAAATTGTCAATGGTCGCAGAGGCATCACACCCAGCACTGCTTTGCGTTTGGCAAAATTCTTTGATATGTCCCCTGATTTTTGGATGAATTTACAACTGCGCTGGGATTTATATTTTGCTCGCCAAGATGAGAATAAAATATTGCAGAGAATTCAGCCGTATTCAACGTTGGTTTAAATAAGTAAGCGAGTCTTGAGATCAAAAGCGTGCCAACAAAGCGCCCTAAGAAACCATTTCCAGCGGAAGAACAGCGATTTCCAGCCCCGCAGCCGCTCGATCCTTAACCACAAAAGAGCGTTGCCGATACATTTTTGCCACAACGCCCTGGCCCCCCTGTCTCGGTTGCCAGACATGAATGGCACGGCTTTTGAACTTGTCACAGCTTCCTAATCGAGTCGGTCCGTATCTCTTGCTGCCGATCTCGAATTCATCAAAAGACCGGCCAAATACCTGTGCCACAGTATGTAAATCGTGTCGCTGCATCCCAGAGTCCTAAGCGGGAGACCTCCTGTGGCGAAGGTCAATCTCCAATGCTTTGTACGGCCTGTACGTCTGCCATTTGCAGTATACTCCCATCGGTTGTCGAGCCTGTCGAGACATGCGCCCCAGTTTCATTCGGGAAAGAGAACTTTCGCGTTCAACTTCCTGGGGTTTGAATTCCGCTGGGGTAAAGATTGTTCTGGTAAACCCCATGTTGATAAACGCACAGCCCGGAAAAGTCTGCGCAACTCCCTGACATGCTTCAAGCTCTGGCCCAAGGACAACCGTCTTTGTGCGGGGTCTGTCGAGCAATCGGCAACTCTACCGCAATGGCGGCCATTCGTATTCTTATCAGATGAGCACATCAGGAGAATAGCACCATGAAAACGGGATTTAGTCGTCGCGACTTCCTAAAGATTGTTGCTGTTGTGTTTGGCTCTGGGATTGCATCCGCCTGCGAACGCCTCTTGCCCGCACAAACGCCTGTGCCAACCTCAACTAGGACGACAACCAGGATACCATCGCCAACCATCACATCACAACCGAAATGTAGCGCTGATGCTATTAATGCTCTCTCACAAGTAGTTGTGCCGGATGGCAAACGCTACTTGGCAGATGTGCCGGACACACTCGATCTCCATGAGAACGCAAAATTGGCAATCAACGCGCTTACTCGCTGTACAAACCCCGAAGATAGCTGCGAAACTTACTTTTACGGGAGCGCGGCAAGAAATCCTCCCGTTATGTTTAAGGCGGATGGGTTAAACTCCAAATTCCCCGAAGGCCTTTCGCTGATGCGTTATCTGACCGGAAGTTCTCTCAATACCCAAGTAGACCAGCGCTGGAGAGAATTCTTCCTGGAAATGTTCCAGAAAGATTCCGTTGGTCTCACTTTCACAGATGCAAGATTTATTTGCTGGGCTGCCAACAATAGCCGGCAGGAGAAAAGCATTTGCTGGCAAGAAATTGCCGAAGAGGCTATAAGTCGCCTTTCCAAGATATTGACCCATGAAAAGGATTATTGTTACCTGACGAACAACAAAGGAGAAATGAATACCGGGTGGGAAGCCACCCAGGAGGGATGGACTCTCCAGGGTGTTACCAGCGTATATTCGATCACAGGTTCATCCTCTGCAAGAAAGCTGGCAGATGAACTTGCCCGTTATCTAAAAGACCACGCCAAAATATTTGACGCTAATGGACACTTCCTGGCCCGTCATGGATCGGAAATGGGCCCTGCACACCACTTTCATGCTAACGGTAATGCCATGGCTGCCCTCTCTGAATATGCCTTGTCAACCCACGATCAAGAATTCGCGGACTTTGTGCAAATGGGATATGAATATGGCCGTTCAGTCGGCTGGCCTTTGGTGGGCTTCTTTCCCGAATATATCGAAGATTGGCCTGATCCACGCCCGTACATCGACTGCGAAACGTGTGCTGCGGTGGACATGATTATGATGGCGATCAACCTAAGCAAACTCGGTCAAGGTGATTACTGGGATGATGTAGACCGTTATGTGCGCAACCAATTCACAGAAATGCAGATGAAGAGTGGAGATTGGATCAATGACGTTGCCGAGAACTATCCGAACACTCCGGTTGGTCCAGATGAAGATGGAAATCAAGTATCTGAGCGGGTTGTAGGTAGTTTTGCAGGTTGGGCTTCGGCAAATGACTACTGTGCAAACAGGGAGTCGCCCATAATATCTGGTTGTTGTACGGGAAACGGGGCTCGCGCAATCTTCTACGTTTGGGAAAATATGCTTGAGTTTAACAATGGAACATTAAGAATTCATCTGCTACTCAACCGCGCCTCGCCTTGGGCGGACTTGAATAGTTATGTGCCATTCGAAGGCCAGATAGACGTAGTGATGAAAACATCCTGTAATATTGAGATACGCATCCCAGAATGGGTAAAACCTGAAGAAGTCTCATGCTTTGTAAACAATATCCCCAGAGAGGCTGTTTTTCAAGGACGCTATGCACAAATAGGCTCTGTCGAGAGTGGGAATGTTGTTACCATGAACTTTCCAATCTCCGAGCGCACTGTAAAAACATCTATTGGAGGTGTTTCTTATACACTCATTATCAAGGGCAATGATGTTGTCTCCGTTGATCCACCCGGTCAGTGGCATCCTTTCTATCAAAGAACTCATTACCGAGAGAAAGTTGGCTGGGTAAAACGTGAGCGCTTTGTACCAGCACTATAGTCAAGAAAGGTAAATGCCATTCATATTTTGTCAAATACAAAGTTACGGAATTATGAAAAGCCGCCCACCGATAAACAGCCGTGTCAAGGGCAAAGCGGAAAACTGGATGAAAAAAGCCCCGGGTCTCGAAAAAGGCATATCAACCCGGCTGGACACGCCGCGATCGCTCCTTATTCGCAGAGACTTTCCAGCCAGGCATCCGTCTCTTGCGGTTCCTTGAAGTGGAAAACTTTCAGGTGGGCGTGCTCCGGCATGGCAAGCAGCAGGGGATAATCCCGTTTGCGCCGCCAATAGGTCTTGAACAGCCACTTGAAGAGCGACTCGTCCGACCAGAGCTTGAGGTGCGGCCAGAACCGCTCGGTATTGGTCCCCCACAGCACTTCCTGCAGCGCAGCCCGGCGGATGGTGCGCCGTAAGAGCCGCCGGAAAGCCGTCCATAGCGGGTAATCAATCCAGACGACGGCCTGGGCGCGGGGCCAGGTGATCGGACGGGTGCGGCTGTAGTTCCCGGCAACAGCCCACCGGTCCCCGCGCGTAGCGGTTTCCACTTTAGCGGCGAATTCTTCGTCGGGCGTCCCCTCCCAATTGGGTTTCCAGTAGAGGGCATCCAGTTCGACAAAATCCAATCCCAGTTTCTGCGCCAGCCGCTCGGCCAGCGTGGACTTGCCTGATCCGGTCACACCGACCACGATCAGGCGCGTGTAAGGGAAGGGTTCGGGCATGGGTCTCCTTTCAATTTGTATGCTTGTTGGGAGCGGGTATTATACCCAGGTCGGTTGAAAATTGCGCTTTTTTGCGAGAAGGAATGCCCAATTTTCAACCGTGGGTATTATATAATGCGGGTTGCCGAAAGTAAAAAGTGAAAAGGGAGAAGTAAAAAGGCTTCCTCTTCTCACTTTTTACCTCTCACTTCTTACTCCTCACTCGAAAGGCTCCTATGCCCCCCCTCTCCAACGACCAAATCCTCCCCCTCTCCCGCGAACATGTCTTCTGGACCTGGGCCGCCCAGGCGAAGGTCAACCCCATCCCGGTGGGCCGCGCCAAAGGCGTGTATTTTTGGGATACCGAGGGCAAGCGTTATCTCGATTTCAATTCGATGACCATGTGCGTCAACATCGGCCACGGCGACGGGCGGGTGATCGAGGCCATGAAGTCTCAACTGGACGAACTGCCCTATGCCGCGCCCGGCATGGCGACCCGCATCCGGGCCGAGGCCAGCCGCCTGGTGGCTGAAATCTCGCCCGCTTCGGCGCTGACGAAGGTGCTGTTCACCCTGGGCGGGGCGGACGCCAACGAGAACGCCATCAAGCTGGCCCGGGCTTATACCGGGCGGCACAAGGTCTTGACCCGTTACCGCTCCTACCACGGGGCCACCGCCGGGGCGATGGCCGCCACCGGCGACCCGCGCCGCCAGATGTGGGAGCCGCTGCTGATGCCCGGCGTGGTCCACTTCCTCGACCCGTACCGTTACCGTTCCACCTTCCACCGCGCCACCCCGGACGTTTCCGAAGCCGAGTTCGCCCAGGATTACCTCAACCATCTCGAAGAGATCATCACCTACGAGGGGCCTGAGACGATTGCGGCGGTCCTGATGGAAAGCGTGACCGGCACGAACGGGATCATCATCCCGCCGGAGGGGTACATGCAGGGGGTGCGCCGTCTGTGCGACAAATACGGGATCGTGATGATCGCCGACGAAGTGATGAGCGGCTTTGGCCGGACCGGGAAGTGGTTCGCCGTTGACCATTGGGACGTAGTCCCTGACATGATGACCATGGCCAAGGGGCTGACTTCGGCCTATGCGCCGCTGGGGGCGGTGGCGATGAAGCCGGAGATCGCCGCGACCTTCGACCACACGGTTTTCGAGGGCGGGTTGACGTATACGGCCCACCCGGTCTCGCTGGCGGCGGCGGTGGCGAATATCAACGTGATGAGGGAAGATAAGCTCGTCGAGCACGCGGCCTCCCTGGGTCCGGTGTTGAACCGGATGCTGAAAGACCTGGGCGAGAGTCACCCGTCGGTGGGCGAAGTCCGCAATATCGGGCTGTTCGGCATCCTGGAACTGATCAGGGACCGCAAGACGAAGGAGCCGATGGCCCCCTGGAACGGCTCGTCCCCGGAGATGACCGCCCTGCGGAAGTATTGCCTGGACCACGGCCTGTTCCTGTACACCCACTGGCATACGGTGCTGGTCATCCCGCCGCTGGTCATCACCGAGGAGCAACTGCGGGAAGGGTTCGCCGTGCTGGACAAGGCGCTGGAGATCACGGATGGGGCGGTGAAATAGCTCCACGACCATGAATCAAAACGGTTCTCCCGTTTTTGACGGGAAAAACCTTTTGAAACACAAAGGAACACAAAGGGAACGAAGGAAAAAGGCCATAAGCCAAGCCGCCTTTCCCCCTTTG
>DIDQ01000104.1:0-3675 GCA_002418215.1 Anaerolineales bacterium UBA5796 | reverse complement strand
GTGTCCGTAGTGTCCTTCGTGTTCAGGCTCTTTCCCGTTCGTTACGGGAGAGCCATCAAAACTTCGGAAGTCCTCGCGAAAAGACTTCCGAAGTTTTTTTGCGGATCAGGAGGCTAGACCCACATCCCGACGCCCGTGCCGGCGGACCGCATGAAGGTTTCGTACTCGTACACTTCGGACCGGTTGTGGAACGGGTTGTAGAGGCGCACCCAGCCGCTGTTCCCCACCGGCAGGACATCCTCCACGACCACCCAATGGCGGATGCCTTCGCCTTCCTTGACCTTGCCGCCGCTGGTGATGCTGCATCCCGAAATGGCGAATTCGCCGTTGAGCAGGCGGTTTTTGATGAACTGGGGGGACACCGGGGCGCTGTTGTAGGTGATACCGGCGCAGTTGTAGAGTTGCAGGATGGATTGCAGGTCGCCCAGGCCGGTCAGTCCCTTCGGGTTGTTCAGGATCTCGTTCACCCGCCAGTAGCCGCTCTGGAGCCAGTTGCCCAGCACCGGGATAATATCCGACCCCACGATGGCCGAGACGCAGAATTCGCCGCAAAGGCAGAAATGCCGCAAAGCCTTGCCCAGGGCGTTGCGGATGTCTATGTATTGGGCGCCGGTGTACCCGGCGGCTTTGGCGGCGGCGATCTCCGGGTCCTGGGGGAGGCGCAGGACCGCCTGGGTCAGGTCGAAGGCATTGGCTTTGTTGGCCTCGATTTCCGGGTCCTTGTCCGGCTCCGGGTAGACGTATTCGGCGACAGCGTCACTGCGGAACCAGCCGGTCATGGCCTGGCTGAGGCGGTAGAAGCTGACTTCGGAATAGTCCCGTCTCACGCCGTCCCCGGCGTCGCATTTTATTATCCGGCCTGTCCAGCGCAATATCTGGCCTTTGAGGGCCGTCCCCCAGTAATGCCCGTTTTGGCGGGGGTCTTTGTAGATGTAATGGGGTTTGACGGCAAACACTTCCCGCCCGCCGCCTTTGAGCGCCATCCATTCGTCCATGACCGCCTCGTCCTGGCGGTTGGCGGCGTTGATGTCGGCGACCCAGGCCTGCCACCCGGCGAGGTCGTTCTGGACGACGGCCTGGATGGCGAGGCGGATATTGTCGTTATCCGGGACGGGGAGCTGCGCCCAGTCGTTCGGCCTGATCCAGGGTGGGGCGTCGTCCGTGCCCAGCCAGGCGAGGAAGTCATTCAGCGGCAAATTGGCCGGGACGGAGGGGAGGCTCCGTGCGCCGCCGTCGAGGGGAATGACCGGGAAAACGGGCGGCCGCGCCCCGTCAGGGAAGACCAGCCCGAGCCGGGGGATGAAACCTGACGGCGTTTTCTTGATGCGGATCGCCTTGACCTTCAGCCAGTCTCCCTGGTCTTCCAATATCTCGACCAGGCAGTTGGTCGGGAAACGTTCGACGATCTCAGCCTGGGGAGAAGCCGTTGAGCGGATGTTGATATCCGCCCGCAAACGCGCATATTCAGCCATAACTATCTCCTCGTTATGAATTGACCGGATTCCGGTCAAACTGAAATGGGTTAATGGGTCCCTTGAGATTTGGATCAGGGCATTGTTTGTCCGAAGCGCCAACCCACAGCGGCCAGATTGGGGCGGGGGTGGAAAAAAGTTGTCTACAAGCCCCAAGCTCAAAACAACTGTGTGACAACACTACTATAGCGGGAAATGTCAGTGAAAGCAATAACTGGAATTTTATTTCTTCCGCGGCCACAACCAGGCGACCAGGGCGAAGCCCAGGCCAATGAACAGCAGGCCGAATTTGACGCTGGCGCTCCAGTAGGCGAGACGCGGCCAGAGTTGCATCCGGGAACCGATCAGGAGTTTGAGCAGGGCAAAGTTTTCGACCGCGTCGAACAGGGCCGCGGCGAACGCGCCCCAGCCCAGCCATGCGCCGGCTTTCGTCCACGCGCCGGTGTGACGCCCCGCCGCCAGCAGGATGCCGAGGGACAGGGCCAGGGCATAGGCGGGCATGAAGAGGTAATCGAGGCCGAGGCCGAAGGCGGCAAAAAGGCGGTCTTTGGCATCCCACGAAGAGATGATCTCCGCCGCGCTTTTGACCGTCCCGGCCAGTTCGAAGGTGACGATCCCGCCAGGCGCGATGGGATTCGTGATCGGGGCATTCAAGACCCGGAAAGCGGCGAACAGACCCAGGGTCAAGATGAGAGCCGCCCAGAAGAGCGGCTTGCGAAGGTGGTCAGGGATGAAGGTCAAGGGGTGGGTCATGATGCGATTCCTTTCTGTTCGTCATTGTGAGTGATTTTCGAGCGAAGCAATCCGCCGTATTGTGGAAGACTGCTTCGGCGAAAGAGCATCGCCTCGCAGTGACAATTAAATGATTTTCCGATACACTCGGTGGTTCTTGTATTCCACGCCGTTCAGGTTCTTCAAGTCGGCGCGCATTTGTTCGGTGGTCTCGGCCACCTGGGTCATTTCGACGTGGGTGAACTGGCCGTAATCGAGCAGGGTGTGGCCCATTTCGGTGTACAGGATGGCGTTGCCGCCGTGCCCCTGGTGTTCGGGCAGGATGCCCATCCCGTTGACCGAGACGCTTTTGGTGCGTTTCATGTCGAGCAGCAGGTCGGCCAACGAGAGCGGATTGAGATGGCCTTTGGCTCTTTGGAGCGCGGCGGACACGTCGGGGAAGGCGAACAGGAAGCCGACCACGTCTTCCTCGTGGGTGATGATCTTGATCAGGCGGTGGTCGGCGACCATCATAATATTGTCCACCACGAAGTCAATTTCGCGCTGGGTGAGCGGGTAATACTCCCAGTTTTCGACGAAGGCCGCGTTGTAGGCTTTGCCGATGCGCGGCGCCCAGCGGATGAGTTCCTTCTTGCTCTTGAACCGCTTGACCTGCAAATGGCCGCGCTCCATGGCGCGTTGGGCGATGCGTGTGACCCGCTCCGGGATGCGGAAGTTGTCGGCGGGCAGGTAGCAGGAGACGAAGTCCACTTCTTTTTCGTAGCCCCGGCCCTCGACCAGCGCCTGGTAGTAGGCGTGGTTGTAGTTGAGCATGGTCATGGTGTTGCGGTGCTCGTGGCCGAAGACCAGGATGCCGTACCCGTCGAGCGGACCCATGCCCTTCGGCCCGACGACCGCTTCCAGTCCGCGGGCTTTGGCCCAGGTTTCGACCGTGTCGAGCAGGGCCGCGGCCGCATCCGGGTCGCTTTCGCAGTCGAAGAAGTAAAAGTTGGCTTTTTTGACGCGGTGGTACTCGTTGAACGGTTTGTTCTCGATGGCGGCGATCCGGCCCACGTCCCGGCCGTCGCGCACCGCCAGGAAGAAGTCCACCTCCGAGTGCTCGTGGAAGGGATGTTTCTTGCGGTTCAGGTAGGTGTAGGCATCTATGTCCAGCAACGGCACCCACTGCGGGCAATCCTTGTAGAGCCGGTGGGGGAGCTGGACGAAACGCGTGACCTGGGATTTGTCTTCGGTATTGATCTTTTCGATGGACAGCATGACGGCCTCCGGGTAAGATGATTTCGGGTTGGAATAAGACCTTGCAAGACTTGGCTTGAAAATAGACTTCGGAAGTCTTCTTTAGATTTTATCGGTGGGAAGAACGTCCCGAAGGGTTGCCGTTAAGCTCCTGGATCGCTCGAAATAAACCTTCGGGACGGTGCTTACGTGACTGCACTGCAAAAACCTTTTCACCACAAAGCAACTGTGTAGA
>DIDQ01000045.1:33262-58853 GCA_002418215.1 Anaerolineales bacterium UBA5796 | reverse complement strand
TTTGTGTCCGTAGTGTCCTTCGTGTTTAGGCTCTTTCCCGTTCGTTACGGGAGAGCCGGAAAAATTTTCGGCTCACTGGTGACTCCATACAAAACCACCAGTGAGTCTTTGTAAAGTCACTGGTGGTTTTATCCAAAGTCACCAGCGAGTCCGGGAAAAGCCGCCAGTGAGTTTTCGTTCATATCCCCAGCACTTCCAAAAAATTGACCACCATCCGGGCGGTCGCGCCCCAGAGCAGTTCGCCGTCGAAGGGATGGTAGGCGATCAGCCGCACGCCGGTATCCGGGCGCTCGAACTCCCAGCGGTTGTGGCGGTCGGCCAGCCAGCTCAGGGGCATGGTGAAGACCCGTCCCACCTCCACGCCGGAGACGCGGAAGACGTAAGGCCAGGGCCTCACCACCCCGACCACCGGCGTGACCCGGTAGCTGGTGATGGTTACCACGTCGTTCAGCCTCCCCAGCAGGCGCACGTCCGCCGGGCGCAGGCCGATCTCTTCGTCGGCTTCACGCAGGGCGGTCTCTTCGGGCGTAGTCTCGCCGTCGTCGCAGGCCCCGCCGGGGAAGGAGACCTGTCCTTTATGGGATTCGACGATCTCGGTGCGGCGGGTGAAGAGCAGGTTCCAGCCGCCGTCGAGCCAGACGAGGGGGACGAGCACTGCGGCGCACTTGAGCGGGTCGCGGATCAGGTCGGGGAGGATGCCCGAATCGGTGCTGGCGATCCTGCCGGGGACGTAGGCGTCGCGCAGGCGCTGGATGATGTCGGCTTCGGTCAGCAGGTTATTCTCCTTCGGTTTTGTCCACGTTTTGCTCGGCCATCAACGCCGCGCCACGCGGGTCTTCGCCGGGTTCGATGCGGCGGGCAAAGGTCAGGAAGCCGGTGTGGGCCACCATCCGGTCGGTGGGGCGCAGGCGGAGCGGTTCGGGCTTGTAATAACGCAGCAGCACCTCGCACACCTCGATAAAGGCAAATTTGTTGCGCCGCAGGGCGTGGAGCAGCTCGGCCACCTGGTTGACGGTGGGGACCAGGCCGCAGAAGAACCCGCCCGGCTTGAGCGCGCCGCGCACCTGCGGGATGTAATCGTAGGGGTTGGGCACGTCCAGGAAGAAGGCGTCCACATCGGTCTCGGCGATGCCCTGGCCGATGTCGCCCAAGTGGAGCGTGGCCCGTTCCAGCAGGCCCAGGCGGGACAAATTCTTGGACGCCAGATTCTGCATCTCCGGGCGGACCTCGTAGGAGATGATCTTCCCCTCAGCCCCGACCGCGTACGCCAGCGCAATCGTCATGGACCCGGAGCCTGTTCCCGCTTCGAGGACGGTCATCCCCGGCCCGATGCCCATCGTGGTCAGGATGAAGCCGATGTCTTTGGGATAGAGGATCTGGGTGTTGCGCTTCAGGCTGAGCAGCAGGTCGGCCAGCGAGGGCTGGAGCAGGAAGTACGCCGCGCCGGTATGGCTGAAGACCTGCGTCCCCCAGGGCAGGCCGATCAGGTCATCGTGCCGGACGATGCCGCGGTGGGTGTGATACTCCCCACCCTCGACGAGCGGGAAGATGAAGTTCTTGTGGCGCAGGCCGACCAGTTGGGCCAGGTCGCCGGCGCGGGCGTGGGTGCCATGCAGGTTCCAGATCATGGGGATAAGATAGGTAGACAGGTAAACACGTAAACAGGTAGACAGGATACTTGTTTACTTGTCTACCTGTTTACTTCCTTATGGCTTCAATCTTTCCGCAAAGAAGTCCGTAATGGCGTTGTAGCAGCGGACGCGGTTCTCGTATTTGAGCACGTCGTGGCCTTCGTCCTCGAAGATGAGCAGTTCCATGTCCTTGCCGGATTTCTTGAGTTCGCCCACCAGGTCTTCTGATTCGGCCGCGACCACGCGCGGGTCGTTGCGCCCCTGGATGACCAGCATCGGACAGGCCAGGTTCTTCAGGTAGCTCTTGGGCGAACGATCTTTCAGGTGGGCCAGCCCTTCGGGGGTTTCGGGGTCGCCGATAGCCAGTTTGAAATAGGGCTTCCAGGTTTCGGGGATGCGCTCGGAGAACGTCGCCAGGTCGTAGGGACCGAACATATCGCAGGAGGCGGCCCACAGGTCCGGGTGGCGGCCGGCCAGGGTCAGGGTCATGTAACCGCCGTAGGAACGCCCGACAACGGCGGCCCGCTTCACGTCCAGGCGTTTGTCCTTCGGCAAGACTTTCGTCATCGCGTGGACGTGGTCGAGCCGGTCGTCCCCGCCCCAGTCCATGTCCACTTTTTTGGTGTATTCCAGCCCGTAGCCGGTGCTGCCGCGCACGTTGGGGACGAAGACAGCGAAGCCGCGCAGGGTCAGGAACTGGATGATGGGCATGGAGAACCAGGCGAAGTCCGGGCGCTCCTGTCCCTGCGGCCCGCCGTGGATGTAGTACACCACCGGGCGCGGCCCCTCGAATCCGAGGTCTTTGGCGGGCATGTACAGGCGGGCCGAGAGGCGCAGGCCGTCGAACGATTCGAACGAGTAATCCTCGCCCTTCGACAGGTGGTTTCCGGGGATGCCGAGGATGCGTTCGTTGGTGTGCATTACGAAGGTCTCCCGGTCCTTGCCCTCGATGGTGTAGATCTGGGTCGGCGAGGTGGCCGTAGAGAAAGAGACGACGAAGCGGTCTTTGGCCTTGTCGTAGTAGGCGTGTTCGAGCACGCCGTTGTCGAGCGGTTCGGGGCCGACCAGGGCGTAGCGCAGTTTCATCAGGCGCTTGTCTTCGTTGAAAGCGGCTTCGTACAGCCAGTCGCAGCCGTCAATGTTGAAGCCGACCAGGTAACGCGTGCCTTTCAGGTGAGAGACGAAGGTCATCTCGCCGATGCCGCTGTGCGAAACGCCTTCGAGTTCCACCGGCTCGATCACGCCCGGCCTGGACAGGTCAATGTAGCCGAGGCTGTACTTGTCGCTGAAGACGGCACTGGTGACGACCACCCCGTTCCCGCCGGGGCTGAACTCGGACGACCCCAGCCCGTTGAGCGGGACCTGTTCGCCCTCGGCCCGTTCGGCGAGCGGCTTGCCGTAAAGGAGCTGCTTCGCGCCGTCCTCCCACAGGAACAGCACGTTGTCGCCGACGGTGTAGCCTTCGCCGATGAAGACGCGCTGGTGCGCCTCGTCATTGCCGGACGGGTACGCGCCGTACATCGATTCGTCCAGTTTGGTCAGCTCGCCGGTGACAAGGTTACACTGATAACCCTCGTTGAGCGGCTTGTCGCGGCGTTCGGCGGCGATGTAGAGGATATTCTTCTCGATGTCGCATTCGCCCAGGTGACAGCGGTATTCGGCGAAATAATTGTCGAAAGCCGGTTCGGGGAAACCGCCGTCAATCGGGATGAGCATCGGCTGGTAGTTCTCGTCGCCGTCCCGGTCAATCATCACCAGCACTTTGCCCAGGCGCGGGAAGACGAAAAACGAGTTCCCGCCGATCAGGTGCGGGTTCTGCAAGGCGATGTTCGGCGGGAGCAGCGGCTCGGGCACCGATCCGCCGTATTCCATGGCGTACAGGCTCAGGTGTCCCGACAGGTTGCTGATGAAGAAGATCCGGTCGCCGACGATCTGGGGCGAGATGAAGAGTCGGGCAGAGAGGAACGATTCGATCCGATACATTTTTTCTCCTTGAGATAAGTTTGCAGGTCATGTTTCCGACATGACCCTTCCCGTCACGTTGGAAACGTGACCTACTTGCGTTCGAATTCGACCAGGCTGAGCCAGTAACCAATCCCCAAGAAAAGGAAACTGCCCAGGGTGGCAAACCCGGCATCCAACGGACCGACCGGCACGAAACTCCAGCCGAGAGCGCGGGCCGCGAAATGGCCGATCCAGAAGCCCGCCCACGACAGGATGAGATACAGCCCCAGCCGGCCCAGTGAGCCGCCGCGCAGCAGGTGGAAGGCAGTGCCGTAAAGGGTCGAGAGCACTACACCGAGGAGGATGGACGGCAGGGTCATGCGATCGTCTTCAGTTCTTTAAAAAAGTAAGTACGGTCTTCTTCCTCGGCGATGGCGTGACCGGCTTCGTTTGCCAGCAGCAGGTACTCGTCCCGGCGGGAGAGATCGCCCATCACGGCGCAGGCGCGGGCCAGGGCCTCGTAAGCGAAGGCCAGGTCGAAATCGTCGTAGCCGTGGGCGTGGCACAGGTCGAGCGAGCTTTTGGCATAACGCAAAGCCATCTCGCCCAGGCCCAGCGTGGCGTACACGCGGGAGATCTGCCAGTCGCCGCGCGCAAACTCCAGCGGCGTGCCGATCTGCCCCCAGTGATAGCGTGAAGCGTGCGCCATGTGGATCATGCTGGCGTCGTCTTCGGGCGAACGGTCGGGTTTGTCGAGCAGGCCCCAGGTCCCGTTGAAACAATCCACCGCAAATTTGCGGTGCAAGGCAGTGGTGTCCATTTCTTCCGGCATTTTTCTCCTTTCCTGGCGAGGGGTGCGTCGCACCTTTCTAAAGGGGATTTTTTTTCAGGCGAGAGCCGATCCCATTTAACGGGATTCGGCCAAGAGGCCTGGTACGATGCACTCTTTGGGTAAAAAATACTTCAGACGATGATCCCGCCGCCGAGGAGCAGGTCCCCGTCATAGAAGACGGCCGCCTGCCCCGGGGTGACGTCCCGCTGCGGCGCGTCGAACCGGACCCGGGCCTGCGTCCCGTTTTCGAGGGGCGTGACCTCGGCCCAGGCCTCCCGCGCCGTATAACGGATCTTGACCTCGGCCCGGAACGGCCCGTCCGGCGCCTCGCCGGAAAGCCAGTTGACTTCGCGGGCGGTCAGTTCGTAAGTGCCGAGTTCGTCCGCTGTGCCGACGACGAGGGTGTTGCGTGATGCGTTTTTTGTGATGACATAGAGCGGAACGGGGGAGGCAATCCCCAATCCCTTGCGCTGGCCGATGGTGTAATTGGCCAGGCCGCTGTGCCCGCCGATGACCGTCCCGTCGGTGTTGAGGATCTCGCCGGGAACCAGCATCTGCGGGGCGTTGCGCCGGAGGAAGTTGCGGTAGTCGTCGCCTGCCAGGAAGCACAAATCCTGGCTGTCCGGGCGCTTGTGGACGGGGAGGTTCAAGGTTGCAGCGATCCGGCGGATCTCCGTTTTGGGATATTCGCCAACCGGGAACAAGGCACGGTTGAGTTTTTCCTGCGTGAGCACATGCAGCACATAAGACTGGTCTTTGGAATAATCCACCGCCCTCAATAAATTCATCCTTCCGCTTTCATCTTTCATCTTTCTTACATAATGTCCCGTTGCCATATAATCCGCGCCAATCGCCAGGGCGTGCTCCAGCAAAAACGTCCACCTGATCTGGCGGTTGCACACCAGGCAGGGATTGGGCGTCACGCCCCGGGCGTAGCCGTCGAGGAAGTATTCGACCACGGTCGAGCGGAAGGTTTCCTTGGCGTCCACCACGTAAAAAGGGATGTCCAACTTGGCCGCCACCCGGCGGGCCATGGCCATCGAATCGGGCGTGCAGCAGCGGTTCGAGTCTTCCTTCCCCGGCTCGGACCACAGGCGCAGCATCATCCCGGTCACGTCATGGCCCTGCTGCTTGAGCAAAGCCGCCGCAACCGACGAATCCACCCCTCCAGACATGGCAACGACTACATTGGGCATAGTAAATGGTGAGTGGTAAGTGGTAAATGGAAAGTGAGAAGTGAGAAGTAAAAAGTGCCCAGAAGGATTGGGGGCTTACCTTTCAACTTTCAACTTTTTACCTTTCACTCAAAGACCGCGCTTTTTCTACAAGTGACGGCAGCGCCTTTAGGAAAGCATCCACATCCGCCGGGGATGTGCCCGCGCCGAGGGTGACGCGCAGGGAGCCGAGAGCCCAGTCGCGATCAAATCCCAGGGCGGTGATGACGCCGCTCGGTTCGGGGTTGCCGGTCTTGCAGGCCGAGCCGGACGAACAGGCGAACCCGGCCGCATCCAGCATCTGGAGCAGCAGGTTGCCGTCCACATTTTTGAAGACGAACGAGGCGTGGTTGGGGACACGGGAAACGGGATGCCCCGTCAGTTGCGAATCAGGGATCTCTTCGAGCACCGCGCCGATGATCCGGTCGCGCAGCGGCTGGACGTGGGCGGCACGGGACTCGCGCTCCTCGTCCGCCAGGCGCAGGGCCTCGGCGAAACCGACGATGTAAGGCACGTTGCTCGTCCCGGCCCGCAGGCCGCCTTCCTGCCCGCCGCCGGTGATGACCTGGTAGATCGGCGTCCCCTTGCGGACGTAGAGCGCGCCAACGCCCTTCGGCCCGTAGAATTTGTGCCCGCCCAGCGACATCAAATCCGCGCCGAGGGCCTGCACATCCACCGGCAGATACGCCGCAGCCTGGACCGCGTCGGTGTGGAACGGGACGCGGCGGGCGCGGCAGACGGCGGCGATCTCGCGGATCGGGTTGACCGTGCCGATCTCGTTGTTGGAATACATCACCGAGACGATGGCCGTTTTATCGCAAAGCGCCTTTTCGACCGCTTCGGGCGTGATCGTGCCGGTCGCGTCCACGTCCAGCCATTCGACCTTGAAGCCGTAATGCTTCTCCAAGTCTTCGGCAGTCTTGCTGACGGCAGGATGCTCGGCCCGGTTGGTGATGATCCACTCCGCGCCGGACTTTTCGCGCATCGCCTGGGCTACCCCGCGCAGGGCCAGGTTGTCGGATTCAGAGCCGCAGGAGGTGAAAACGATCTCGTCGGCGCGGCAGTTCAGGGTCCGGGCCACGCTTTCGCGGGCTTCGTCCACAGCGGCCTCGGCCCGCTGTCCATAACGGTGGACGGACGACGGGTTGCCGAAGTCGTCGCTGAAATAGGGGGTCATCGCCTCACGGACGCGAGGGTCAACCGGGGTGGTGGCGGCGTAATCCAGATAAACCATGTCCGCAATTATACCTCCGCAAACCGGAGGGTGCGTCGCACCTGCCTGAACGAGGTTGTGCGCGGGGAGAAAACTCCGTTTACCTGGATTCAGCCCAGCGTTCAGGTGCGACGCGCTCGCGGGCAAAATCAGGCGATGAGGCCTTGGGCTTCGAGAGCCTCCAAATCATCCAATCCCAACTCGCCCAGCACCTGGCGGGTATGTTCCCCCAGCCGTGGCGGAGCGGCGCTCTCGCGGCGGGCAAACACGAACGGCGTGTTCATGCGGACGGGTTTGCCGTTTTCGGTATGGACGTGGCCCCGCGCCTGCACGTGCGGTTCGGACAGCACTTGCTCGAAGGTGTTGACCGGCTCGACGCAGGCGTCAGTCCCCTCGAACACTTCCATCCACTCGGCCCGGGACTTTTGGCCGAACAGCGCGTTCAGCTCCTCCCCCACCGACGGGTCGAACTGGCGCGTCAGCAGGTCGGTCCGCCCAGCGGCTTCGCAAAACCGCTGCCAGAACTTCGGTTCGATCGCGCCAAGCGAGAAATACTGGCCGTCGGCGGTGCGGTAGACGTTGTAGAACGGTCGCCCCATCGTGACCGGCAGGCTGCCGCCGCCGTGGAAGTACGAGCCGCCGATCAGGGGCGTGACCAGCGAGACCACCCCGTCGAGCAGGGCCACGTCGAGGTACGCGCCGCCGTGATTTTCGCGTCCCATCAGCCCCGACAGGATCGCCACCGCCGCCAGCACCCCGCCGCTCAAGTCCGCCAGCGGCACGCTGATCGGGATCGGCTGACCATGCCCGCCGTCCGGGGCGTTGTGGGCCAGCGCCCCGCCGATAGCCACGTAATTCAGGTCGTGCCCGGCCCGGTCAGCGTAAGGACCGTCCTGCCCGTAACCGGAGAGCGAGCAGTAGATGATGTCCGGCCTCGCCCGGCGGACGTCCTCATAGCCCAATCCCCAACTCGCCATCGCTCCGGGGCGGAAGGATTCGAAGAGCACGTCGGCGGTCTTGCACAATTCGAGGAAGATTTCGCGGCCGCGCGGGGTGCGGTAATCCAGGCCGAGGCTTTTCTTGTCCCGGTTGACCGACTCGTACAATCCGGCCAGCCCGTTTTCGACGGTAAAGGTGCGGGCGTAGTCTCCCGCGCCGGGGGTTTCGACTTTGATGACCTCCGCCCCCAGATCGGCGAAAAGCTGCGTGACGTAGGGTCCCGGCAGCAGGCGCGACAGGTCGAGGATGCGGATTCCGGTCAGGGGTTGGTAGGGCATGGTCAGGCTCCTTTGGCTTTTTACTGATTTTAGCCTCGGAATCCCCCACCAACACAAAATCCCCATAAACAAACAGCACACCCACGTCTGGATGTGCTGACTGTGACTGACGCCCGGCAGGGCCGACCTAGGAGGAGGAGAAACGGTCAGGGCCTGGTTCGGTGCGTAAGTTGACGAATATAGACCGTAGTAACGACTTTAGTCGTTACGCCAGGTGCAGGGCGGCGTCGCGCATGGCTTCGATGAACACCCTGCCGCGTTTTCCAACGACCATCTTATCGCCGGGGAGCAAGATGTAATCGCGGTTATCGCCAGGCTGGGTGATCCATAAAACGCCTTTGTCGCAGCAGACGGCCGCGCCCGGCTTGGTTACGTCCACACGCTGGAACTCGCGGCGGCGCATACGGACTTTGACAGTGGGATGCTTCTTGAAACTTAGATCCATGGTTATCTCCTTATAAATCTCTTTCCGCTCATATTTTCCACGAAAAGGTGGTATAAGTACAGATGCAGAAAAACAGAATTGTAACCAGTACAATTCGAGATATAATCAACTGTACTGGCGTGAAAGATAATCAACTGTACTTGTGTATAATTTCACAATATGGCCGAAACTTCCCCTTTCCTATACGAGCAGATCGCCGGAAATATCACCGAATTGATCGCCCGGGGCACTTACCGCACAGGCGAACGCATTCCATCCGTGCGGCAGATGAGCAAACAACAGGATGTGAGCATCAGCACCGTGCTGCAAGCCTACCTGCTGCTCGAAAGCCGCGGGCTGATCGAAGCCCGCCCGCAGTCCGGGTATTACGTCCGCGCCCCGGAGGTGGGTCAACTGCCCGAACCCGGGATCTCGTCCCCGGGTCCCGACCCGAGCCGGGTCAGCCTGCACGAGTTGATGATGATGGTCCTGCGCGACACTCTCAACCCCGACCTGGTCCAGCTCGGGGCGGCGATGCCCAACCTCGAACTGCTCCCCACCGACCGGCTGAACCGCATCGTTGCCCGGCTGGCGCGCAACTCGGGGGCTGAGGCCCATCAATACCAGCTCCCGCCGGGGCTGCCCGAACTGCGGGTCCAGATCGCCCGGCGGGCCGTCCACGCCGGGGTGCATCTCTCGCCCAACGACATCGTCATCACCTCCGGCGGGATCGAAGCCATTGACCTGTGTCTGCACGCCGTCTGCAAACCAGGCGACATCGTCGCCATCGAATCGCCGATGTACTTCGGCACCCTGCAAAGCCTCGAAGTCCACGGCCTGCGGGCGCTCGAAATCCCCACCCACCAGCGGGACGGCATCAGCCTGGAAGCGTTGCAATTTGCCATCGAGCACAACCCGATCAAAGCCGTGCTGGTCATCTCGAACTTCAACAACCCGCTCGGCAGTTGCATCCCCGACGAAAAGAAAAAAGAACTGGTCGAACTGCTGACCCGTCACGACATCCCCCTGATCGAAAACGACGTTTCCGGCGAAATCTACTTCGGCGATAAACGCCCCTCGGTCGCCAAAGCCTACGACGCCAAAGGACTGGTCATGCTCTGCTCGTCCTTCTCCAAAGACATCAGCCCGGCCCTGCGGGTCGGCTGGACCGCGCCGGGGCGCTACCGCCCGGAAGTGGAGTGGCTCAAGTTCACCAACAGCACCGCCAACGCCCCCCTGCCGCAGATGGCCGTGGCCGAGTTCCTCGAGACCGGCGGCTACGACTATCACCTGCGCCACATCCGCCGCGAGTACGCCAGCAACGTGGCCCGGCTCTCGCAGGCCGTCATGCGCTACTTCCCGCCCGAGACTCGCGTCACCCGTCCGGCGGGCGGGTTCGTCCTCTGGGTGCAGCTAACCGACAAGGTTGATTCGCTCGAACTCTACAAAAAGGCGCTCGAAAACAACATCACCCTCACCCCCGGATACCTGTTTTCGCCCACCAACCAATTCTCCAACTTCATCCGCCTGAACGCCGCCGCCTGGACCTATCCCATCGAGCGGGCGGTGGAGCGGCTGGGCGGGATGGTGGCGGAAATGGCGAAATAGAAGATAAGATGAGCATGGATACCTACTTTGCCGTGACCGCCCCCGGGCTGGAAATTTTTACCGCCAAAGAGTTGCAGCGCCTCTTCCCCGGATTCGAGCCTGATCCCGCCAAACCGGAGAATCCTCCCTCCGACTCTTCTCCCGCCAAAATTCATCCTTTACCCGGCGGTATCACTTTCACCGGCGACCTCCCCGCCCTCTACCGCGCCAACCTCCACCTGCGGACGGCCAGCCGGGTCTTGGCGCGGCTCGGCAGCAGTTTCCACGCTGCGGCCTTCAGCGAACTGCGAAAAAAAGCCTCCCGCCTGCCCTGGGAACGCTTCCTCACACCGGGACAGCCGGTCTCGATCCGCGTCACCTGCCACAAATCCAAGCTCTACCACTCCGACGCAGTCGCCGAGCGGGTGGCCGGGGCCATCGCCGACCGGCTGGGCAAACCCTCGCCGCTGCTCAAACCCGCCGACGAGGACGCCGCCAACCCGCCGCAACTGGTCGTCGTCCGCCTGGTGAACGACCTTTGCACTGTCAGCCTCGACTCGTCCGGTGAATTGCTCCACCGGCGCGGCTACCGGCTGGCGGTGGCCAAAGCTCCCCTGCGCGAGACCCTGGCCGCCGCGATGCTGATGGCCTCCGGCTGGGACATGGCCTCCCCGCTGCTCGATCCGTTCTGCGGCTCCGGGACGATCCCCATCGAGGCGGCGATGATGGCCCTCGGCATCCCGCCGGGTGCGAAACGAAAGTTTGCGTTCATGGACTGGCCGGGATTTGACAAATCAGTCGTCAGTGATGAGTTACCAATTACCAATCACCATTTACCGCTGATCCAGGCATCTGACAGGGACGCGGGAGCCATCGAAATGGCCCGCGCCAACGCCGAACGGGCCGGGGTGGCTGAGATGATCGAGTTCACGCGCCAGGCCGTCTCGTCCGTGACGCCGCCCGAGGGGAAAGGCTGGGTGGTGACCAATCCGCCCTACGGGAAACGCGTCAGCGAGGGCAAGGACCTCCGCAATCTCTACGCCCAATTTGGCAATGTGCTGCGCCAGAAGTGCCCCGGCTGGGACGTGTCCGTGCTGTGCAGCGACCCGTCCCTGCTGGGACAGATGCACCTGAACCTGGACACGTCAATCACAATGGTCAACGGCGGGGTGAATGTCAGGTTGGGGCGAGGGGTAGTGGGATGAAAACGCCGGGAGTATGCTATAATCTTGCATAATATTGTTATGCAATGAAGGAGAACACATGCAACAAGTTACCCGCGTCACCATTGCCCTGCCTCGCGACTTATGGGAAAACATCAAGAAAACCGTCCCTGCCGGAAAACGATCCGGGTTGGTTGCGCAGGCATTGGAAAACGAGCTTCGGCGCCGCAAACGGGCAGAACAGTTCGACAATCTGCGCCAACATCAGGAAACCATGCGTCAAAAATATGGCGTGCTGCCATCCAGCGCGGATGATATCGAACAAATGAGGCGGGAGCGCGATAATGAACAAAGCAGTCTGCGTTGATGCCAGTTTCGTCGTAGCGTTGCTCGCGGTAGAAAGATTTACCGAAGCCTGTACTCGCCATTGGAAAGCATGGATCGAGGAAGATGTGCGCATCCTTGCTCCCGCGTTGGCTGGATATGAAATAACGTCGGCTCTGTACCGGAAGGCGTTTCGAAAAATAATCGATTCGGAAAGCCATCAAGCCGCGTTGAGACAATTCCTGGCGCTGGATATCGAAAGCATTCACCTTCCAATATTACATATCAGAGCCAGCGATCTGGCTGCCCGGTTCAACCGACCCAATACCTACGATGCTCACTACCTTGCCCTGGCAGAATATTACAACTGTCCGCTCTGGACAGCAGACGAAAAACTCTACAATTCGGTAAAAGACCAATTTGAGTGGATCAAATGGGTCGAAGAAGTTGAGTCATGAGCGTACCGCTTCCTGAATTCCAAGGCGAAGATGAAGAGCGCGAGTTTTGGGCTACCCACGACGCCAGCGATTACGCCGATTGGAGCCAGGCCCAACGCGTCGTTTTCCCCAACCTGAAACCGACTACCAAAGCCATCTCCCTGCGCCTGCCCGAATCGATGTTGGACGAACTGCGCGCCCTGGCCAATCAGCGCGACGTACCCTACCAATCGCTGATCAAGATCTTCCTGCGCGAGCGGATTGACATGGAATACGGCAAAGGGCTGGCAATCAGCGAGAGAAGACCGACCTATAAAACCGGCAACAGATAGACACAAAAACTCCGAGATTATCCCGGAGTTTTCCTTCCTGCCTAAACTGATATAATCCCCTCGTCATCATCCAATTAAGGAGTCTCCCCATGACCTACAAAATCAAATTCGGCACCGACGGCTGGCGCGGCGTGATCGCCGAGGACTACACTTTCGACAACGTCCGCCGCTGCGCGCAAGGTTTTGCCAACTACCTGATCGAACAGGGACAGCAAAGCCAATCCGTGGTGGTCGGGCATGACAAACGCTTTAGCGGTGAACACTTCGCCGCCGCGGCCGCCGAAGTGCTGGCCGCCAACGGATTCAAGGTCTGGTTGACCGACGGCCCGACCCCCACCCCGGTCATTTCTTACGCCGTGGTGGACAAGAAAGCCGCCGGGGCGGTCAACATCACCGCCTCGCACAACCCGCCCACAGACAACGGGTTCAAGGTCCGTGACCCGAACGGCGGCGCGATTGACCCGGACGGGCTGAAAAAGATCGAGGCTCTCATCCCTGATTCGATGGAGAATGTGAAGCGTGTTGCGTATTCCACGGGCGAGGCGGACGGCAAGATCACTCAATTCGATGCTTCCATCGCTTACATCGAACACGTCAAAAAGCTGATAGACGTGCAGCCGATCAAGGATGCCGGGCTGACCGTCATGGTGGATGCCATGTGGGGCAACGGGGCGGGCTGGTTCCCGCGCCTGCTCGAAGGCGGCAAGACCCGCGTCATCGAGATCCACAACACCCGCAACCCCAGCTTCCCGGAGATGA
Organism: Anaerolineales bacterium UBA5796; assembly: GCA_002418215.1. Lineage (GTDB taxonomy): Bacteria > Chloroflexota > Anaerolineae > Anaerolineales > Villigracilaceae > UBA5796. The sequence goes on along the minus strand of DIDQ01000045.1, from coordinate 45,716 downwards.
AACGTCCCGAACCGATCCAGCCCAACGTGGACGTGGGCCTGCAAGCCACGGTGGACAACCACGCCGACGTGCTGCTGATCAACGACGGCGACGCCGACCGGGTCGGATTCGGCGACGAGAACGGCAAGTTCATAGACCAGTTGCGCGCTTACGGCCTGCTGGCCTATTACCTGCTCGAAATCCGCGGCCAGCGCGGCCCCATTGTCAAGACCCTTTCGACCACCACCATGCTCAACAAACTGGGCAAAGTTTACGGCGTGGGGGTGGTCGAGACCGGCGTCGGCTTCAAGTACGTGGCCCCCAAGATGGTCGAACTGGACGCCCTGGTCGGCGGCGAGGAGAGCGGCGGCTATGCCTTTCGCGGCAACGTCCCCGAGCGCGACGGGATCCTGGCCGGGCTGTACTTCCTCGACATGATGGTCCGCACCGGCAAGAGACCCACCCAACTGCTCAACGACCTGTTCGCCAAAGTCGGCGGCGAGCATTTCTACGACCGGATAGACACCCCCTTCACCGGCGACCGCGCCGCCCGCGAACAAAAGATCCTGGATGCCAAACCCCAGACCCTCGGCGGCCTGAAAGTCACCGAATTGGTCACCGTGGACGGCTTCCAGTTCAGGCTGGAAGACGGCGGCTGGATGCTGATCCGCTTCAGTGGCACCGAACCGATCATGCGGGTTTACTGCGAGACCACCCACGGCGACAGGGTCCAGGCCATTTTGCAGGATGGGCTGAAGGTGGCCGGGATCAAGTAAGCGCCTTGCCCCACAGTGGTTAGTTGTAAAATGAACTATGATGAGGCCACACCATGCCAAACTTCAAATGGGACAAAATCAAAGCGAAGAAGAATTTGCAGAAACACGGAGTCAGTTTTGAAGAAGCAACCAGCATTTTTCTGGATGATTTTTCCCTGACAATTGACGACAAGTTCCATTCCCTTGACGAAGAACGTCTTATTGATATTGGACGCTCACAAATTGGTCAAATTATGGTTGTCGTTTACACGGAGCGAGGCAATACCATTCGTATCATCAGTTGCAGAAAAGCAACGAAGGATGAAAGAAAGTTGTATGAAAAACAAAAATTTGGAACCTGATGAAGACGGGATGCTCCCTGAATATGATTTTTCAGGGAAAAATGTCAAACGCGGCAAACATGCCGAAGCCATGCGCCGCGGCTACACCGTCACCATCCACAACGAGGATGGCACCACCACCGTCCAGCGCTTCGGCCCGACCGTGCAACTCGACCCCGACGTTTCAGCCTTCTTCCCCGACGCGGAAAGCGTCAACAGGGCCTTGCGCGGCCTGATCGCCCTTATCCCCAACAAACAGGCGGCCGAGAAAAAAGCCGAATACGAGTCAGAATAAACCGCTTGACCCTTACCGACACTCACTGCCACCTGGATTTGGAACAATTCGACGCCGACCGCCCGGACGTGATCCGACGTGCCGAAGCGGTCGGTGTCTCGCGCATTCTCATCCCGTCTCTCACCCTGGACTCGAGCCGGGCCGCCGTCAAACTGGCCGAATCCCACCCCATGCTTTACACCGCCATCGGCGTCCACCCGACCGATTCGCTCACCTGGGATAACGTCACCCCTGCCGCGCTCTCCGAACTGGCCGCCAGCCCCAAAGTGGCCGCCATCGGCGAAATTGGCCTGGATTATTACTGGGACGCGGCCCCCCACGGCCACCAGCGCCGCGTGTTGCGGGAACAACTCGACCTGGCCGCAGAACTGGAACTGCCGGTCGTTATCCACCTGCGCGAGGCGAACGATGCGCCCGACGGCGAGTGCGCGTCGGATTTGATAAAGCTCCTGGGGGAATGGGTGGCAGGCCTGAGGTCCAGGAAGGATCCGCTGGCGGAAAGGCCGGGGGTGCTGCACTCCTTCTCCGGGTCGCTGGAAACCGCCCGGGAGGCGATCCGGCTCGGATTTTACATCGGCGTCACCGGCCCCATCACCTACAAAAACGCCGAGGGAAAGCGCAATATCGTCAGGCAATTACCGATCAGCCATTTATTGATAGAAACCGACGCGCCTTTCCTCGCGCCCGTTCCTCACCGGGGGGAGCGCAACGAACCGGCTTTTGTGCGCCTGGTTGCTGGTAAAATTGCAGAACTGCATTCCAAAACCGAGGCGCAGGTGGCGGAGGTGACTACGTCCAACGCTGCCCGGCTGTTTAGCTGGTGAGAATTTTGAGCAAAGTAAATTTCGTAACTCCCGTACAAACACAAATCAAACTTGTCGAAGATCGGATGCGCGCCCAGGCCGACGAGCGCCACCCCGACCTGCGCGCCGCGTTGGAGCACCTGCTCTCAGCCGGCGGCAAACGCGTCAGGCCGACGATCGTCCTGCTGGTTGGCAACATGCTCGGCGGGAATCCCGACCGGCTGGTAACGCTCTCGGCCGCGGTCGAACTGCTGCACACCGCAACTCTTGTCCACGATGACCTGATTGACGGCGCGTTGCTGCGGCGCGGGACGCCCACGCTCAACGCCCGCTGGTCGCCCGCCGCCACCGTGCTGACCGGTGATTTCGTCTTTGCCCGGGCCGCCAAACTGGCCGCCGAGACCGAATCCGTCCCGGTCATGAAATACTTTGCCGAAACACTGGCCGTGATCGTCAACGGGGAATTGACCCAGATGTTCACCAGCAAGGGCATCGCCAACCGCGATAATTACTACCAACGCATCTACGCCAAGACGGCCTCGCTTTTCGAGACCTGCGCCTACACCGCAGCCATGATCAGCAATGCCGGAGACGAAACCTGCGAAACCATGCGCCAGTTCGGTTACAACACCGGCATGGCCTTCCAGATCGTGGACGACATCCTCGACTTTACCAGTGACGAAGGCACGGTCGGCAAGCCGGTCGGTTCGGACCTGCTGAACGGGCTGATCACCCTCCCGGCGCTGTACTACATCGAATCCCATCCCGGCAACTCGGACGTGGACGAGCTGGCCGAGGGCGGTTACGCCGACCCGCAACGGGTGGCCCGGCTGGTGGCTGCGGTACGCGCCAGCGACAGCATCCAAAAGGCGATGGGCGAGGCCAACCGGTTCGTGGATAAGGCCCTGGCTGCGCTGTCAGCTTTCCCCGCCGGGAACGAGCGCGAAGCCCTGATCGAACTGGCCCGCTACATCGTTGATCGGGAGCTATAACACCACACTCGCTACACGCAAAGCGTTGACTCGGCCCATCCGTTGTGCTAGAATATTTTCATCCCATTTACCGAGAAGCAATCCGTGACCAACCCCCGTAAACCCTTCCGCATCAACGTAGGGTTCATCGTCAGCGAGTCCATCGGCTACAACCGGGACTTCGACTTCATATTCGACGAGATCACCCTCTCAGAAGACCTGCGTATCGCTAACTTCGATGGCCTGGTTAACATCGGCCGAACGCCCCAGGGACTGATCGTCCAGGGGAATTTCAAGGGACAGACCCGGCTCGAATGTGTCCGCTGCCTGACGGAATTCCCATATCCCCTGCAATGGGAACTCACCGAACTGTACGCCTTCACCAAACGGTCGGTCTCCGAATCCGGCCTCCTGCTGCCCGATGACGCCCATATTGACTTGCAGCCTCTCGTCCGCGAATACGCCATCCTCGAACTGCCCATCAGCCCGCTGTGCAAGCCGGACTGCAAGGGTCTCTGTCCCGAATGCGGCGAAGACCTGAACACCACCGACTGCGGGCACCGGCCTGAACCCGATTCGCCTTTCTCGGCGCTAAAAGACCTGTTCAAAGACTGACCCTCCCCACCAGCGCCGGGTGTCATTGAGCTTCAGCCTGGAGATCGTCACATGGCACAACCGGACCACCTGCGCAGCAAAACTGCTTCCCTCAACCTGTTGCTGGAAAAAGCCGGCATCCAGGGCTATCTCACCACGGAAGATTTGATGGAAGCCTGCCCGGAGGCGAACTGCGATGCCGAACGACTCGGCAGGCTGCTGGCCGCGCTGCGCCGTGAGGGGGTGGATATCGTGGACGATCACGACCAGGGACCGGACCCGCTGGGGGAGGAGGACCCGTTCCCGGTCGAGTCCGAGCCGCTGCGCCCGGGACCGGGGCTTGTCTCCGATGATACGGTCGGACTCTACCTGAAGGAGATGTCCCGCGTCCCCCTCCTGACTGTCGAAGAAGAATTGGAACTCGCCATCCGCATCGTAAAAGGACGCCAGGCGGGGAAATCCTGCCTGAAAGCGGCTGGACGCGAGGCGGCTGCCCTGCGCCGCCAATTGGAGCCGGTGGTGGATGACGGCCAGCGCGCCCGCGAACACCTGATCAAAGCCAACACCCGGCTGGTGGTCAGCATCGCCAAACGTTATATCGGCAGCGGCGTGGCCTTCCTCGACCTGATCCAGGAGGGTAACCTGGGATTGATGAAAGCGGTGGAAAAGTACGATTACACCAAGGGCTTCCGCTTCTCGACTTACGCCACCTGGTGGATCAGGCAGACGATTACCCGGGCCATCGCCGACCAGTCCCGCACCATCCGCGTCCCGGTTCACATGAGCGACCGCATCCGTCAGTTGTACCGCGCCAACCAGGACCTGGAACAGCGCCTGGGACACGCCCCATCCATCGAGGAATTGGCATCGGGGGCCGGCCTGGATGTGCGCAAGGCGCAATGGATCATGAAAGTCTCATGGCTGCCGCTCTCGCTCGAAAGCCCCGTGGGAGACGAGGAAGACTCGGAATTGGGCAATTTCATCGAGGACAAATTCAGCCCCACACCGATGCAAAGCGCCTACCACTCCATGCTCAAAGAGAAACTGGACGAGGTGCTCTCGACCCTGCCGCCTCGCGAGGCCCGTGTCCTGCGGATGCGCTTCGGCCTGGACGACGGCACGGCCTACACCCTCGAAGAAGTGGGGCAAAAGTTCGGGTTGACGCGGGAGCGCATCCGCCAGATCGAGAGCAAAGCCCTGCGTCGGATGCGGCATCCCAAACGGGCGCGGCAGTTGAAGGAATATTTGTAATCTTTGCCGGATGGGGGTTGCAAATCCAATTCGTCTTGGTGTAAAGTATTTTTAGCGGAATTCACTCGTTGCCATTGGGATGGGATACCATGCGCCTAAAAATGCTTTTTCCTCTTGCCGTCACGTTCGCGCTCACGCTTGGCTGCGCCCTTTCCGGCCCATCCGGGCCGCAGACATACCAGGGCGAAAACTTTTCATTCCAGTACCCCGAGTCCTGGCAAACCATGGCCGAACTGTGGGAGGACCGTTACCAGCCCGGCAGGGAATATTACCAGTTGGGCGTCAACGAGATCATCATGGTCACCAGCGTCCGGGAACAGGGAGGTTCCGGGGTCTGGTTCGCGGTCGCATCCACGCCGCTGGCCGGAACAATTGACCTTGAATTTGTGGCCCGGCAAACGTACAAGCCAATTATGGACGATTTGCAGGATTACTCCGAAAGCCGGGTAACCATTGCCGGGGTGGATGGTTTCGAGGTTTCCTACCGGCGTCCCTGGGGTGAGCCGTGGTGGCAGTTCCGCGATATCTGGTTGGCAAACAATTCGGAACTCTACGTTTTATCCTTCCACGCCTATCCGTCAGGCTTCGAAACCTACCAGGAGGACATGGATTTCATCTTGTCAGGATTTGCGTTCAAATATTGACATTATCAAAGTATAGAGTGTAAACTATTGCCATGAACAAGTCCTTCCCCCTGCCCCGCTCGCTGATGGCGTTGATGCCTATGTCCATGCGCAGCCGCGTCACGGCAGCGAAGGGTCTGTGCTGAGATTTTATTTGCACATTTCACAGGCTGTCCAGTGATGCGGACAGCCTTTTTGTTTTTCAAACATCAGACTTAGGACGTCAGCTTTTAGAAAAGACTATCTAACCCGCCCCAGCATCTGATGTCTAAAGTCTGAAGTCTAAAATATTACTCGTAAATCTCTCCAAGAAACGGAGTTTACAATGCCCGAAAACATCCTTATCGCAATCGCCTGGCCTTACGCCAACGCCGAGATCCACGTCGGCAACCTCACCGGCTCGCACCTGCCCGGTGACATCGTCGCCCGCTACCACCGCCTGAAAGGGAACAAGGTGTTGATGGTCAGCGGCGCCGATTCGCACGGGACGCCCGTCACCCTGCGCGCCGACGCCGAGGGCAGGCCCGTCGAGAGAGTCTACAAACGCTTCCACGACACCTTCCTCGAAGTCTTCCAGGGTTACGGCATCACCTACGACCTGTTCACCTCCACCCACACCGAGAACCACTTCAAGGTTTCGCAGGCCATCTTCCTGGCATTGAAAGAAAACGGCTTCATGTTCACCCGGAACTCGATGCAGTGGTACTCACCCAGCGCCGACAAGTTCCTGCCCGACCGCTACGTCGAAGGCACCTGCTACATCTGCGGCTACGAGAGCGCCCGCTCCGACCAGTGCGACCGCTGCGGCAACGTGCTCGAACCCGAAAAACTTATCAACCCCAAAGCCACGAGCGGCGACGGGGCGCTCGAACTGCGCGAGACCGAGCATTATTACATTGACCTGTCCAAACTGGAGCCGGACGTCAAACGCTTCCTGCGCGAGCGCGCCGGCCACATGCGCGAACCTGTCCTGGGCGAATCGCTCGGCAAGATCGAAGCCGAGGGCCTGCTGCCGCGTCCGATCACGCGTGACCTCGACTGGGGCATCCCGGTCCCGGTCGAAGGCTGGACCGAACGGGGCAAACGCATCTACGTCTGGTTCGAGGCCGTCATCGGCTACCTCTCCGCCGCCATCGAGTGGAGCAGGCTCCAGCCCCCCGCCCTGAACGGAGGCGAGAACAGCGAGCCGCAGCGTCGTCCTGAGCCTGCCGAAGGATCGAAGGGCGAAGCGTGGCGCGAGTGGTGGGCCAATCCCGCCGCCCGCCAGTTCTACTTCATCGGCAAAGACAACATCTTCTTCCACACCTCCCTCTGGCCGGCGCAACTCATGGGCGCGGGCGAAAAGTTCGCCGAAATATTCAACGAAGAGAAATTCCCGCTCAGCCTTCCTTACGACGTGCCCGCCAACCAGTTCATGAACCTGGAGGGCCGCAAAATCAGCGGCAGCCGCGGCTGGGCCATCTGGGGCCTCGACGCCCTGACCCGCTACGACCCCGACGCCCTGCGCTACTACCTGACCGCCAACATGCCCGAAATGAGAGACAGCGACTGGGACTGGGCCGAATTCGTGGCCCGCAACAACAACGAACTGGTTGCCACCTGGGGCAACCTAGCCAACCGGGTGCTCTCGTTCTGCTACAAAAATTGGGATGGACGCGTCCCGGAGGTTGACCCTGCCGCCCTGCGCCCCTCGGACCTGGACCTGCTGGCCGTTATCGAGGCCGGATTCGGGTCCGTGGGCGCTCTCTACGACGCCGTGAAGTTGCGCGCCGCCCTGTCCGAGACGATGAGATTGGCGACCGCCGTCAACCAGTACCTCGACACCCACGCCCCCTGGAAACAAGTCAAGGAAGACAAGGCCGAGGCCGCCAGGACGGTTTACACCGCCCTCAAAGCCATCAACTCGCTCAAACTGCTCTTCGCCCCGGTCCTGCCGTTCACCTCCGAGCGCCTGCACCAATTCTTCGGCTACGAGACCCCGCTCTTCGGCGAGCAATACACCCAGGAAATCCGCGACTCGCTCGGCACCCACAAGGGACTGCGCTACCGCCCACCTGCCGCCTTGAGCGAAGGGCAGTGGAAACCGAGCGACCTCCAACCCGGCCAAAAGCTGAACCCGCCGGAACCGCTGTTCAAGAAACTGGACGAAAGCCTGATCGAAGAGGAGCGGGAGAGGCTGGAGGCGAGGTTGAAGGAGTTGTAAACGAGAAATCGGATGTCGAGATGACATCCGATTTTCTATTTTTGCGAGGCGTGGCACAAAGACGCGGAGTTTGCGGTCAACGAACTTCATAATGGGCTTATAGGCAGTAGCGGACTTGATCAGAGTTTTGGCAGTAAAAAACGTCAGCCATCATAGACTTTCAGGAATTCGTCCCTCGAAATCCCTGTCAAAGGTCTCGATATGGAATTGGATGGCGGATTTTACATCCGCCAGGGCCTCTTCATAAGTATCGCCTTCGGCGACCACGACACCATTCAAGCCAAGAGGGTAAGCCACATAACCATCCGTATGTTTTTCGACAATAATCTTAATCTGCTTGAGCATCTGATCCTCCTGGTAAATCCACGCTTATTAGCCACAGCTATTAAAGATTTCGCTGCAATTATACGGCAAAATGACAGGGCAAGTCACCACCTCTCCCAATGCGCCACCTCCTCCAGTCCTCGGCGACCGCCACGAGGGTGCGTCGCACCTTTCTAAATGGGATTGGTTCATTAGACTTGCTTCTCCCAGTTAATCGGATTCGTCTACCCGGCAGGTGCGACGCACTCGCGCACCTCACCACCCCTCCCAATGCACCACCTCCTCCAGCCCGCGGCGGCCGCCCTTCTTCGGCGCGGCGACCAGGACCTCGTCCTCGGCAGGATAGCCGAACGAGAGCGCGATCCGCAGGTGCCACTCGGCCGGGAATCCCAAAATCTGGCGGGCTTTGTCAGTTTCGTAGATCGAAGCCGGGACCGAGCCGACGCCCAATTCCCAGGCGGCCAGTTGCATGTAGGCCGCAGCCTGGCCGGCATCGAACATGATCTGGAATTTCCCGGCCGGGTCAGGGGTCAGGATGGCCACACCCAGGGCCGCGCCGGCCAGGTGTCCCGCCCAGGTGCCGCACTCCGAGAGCGCCTTCAGGACGGCTTTATCCTGCATGGCGATGAACTGCCACGTCTGGGTATTCTTGGACGATTGCGCCCGGCGTCCGGCGTTCAGGATGGCAACAACCACCTCTTCCGGCAGGGGCCTATCCTGGAATTTGCGCACAGCGCGCTTCATGCGAATGGCTTCGGATACGTTCATCGGGTCTCCTTTCGTAGAATGGATAAATTATACGATACATGGCAGGTGCATACGGGGCACGAGAGACCCAGGGTTAAAGTGCTATAATTTCCGAAGAGGTGCGCCATGGTATCCCCCGCAATTGCCACAGTCATCAAAATGATGGAAACATTGCCCGAAGAAACCCAGTCCCAGGTGGTCAAACACCTGCGTGAATGGCTTTTGGAACTGGAAGACGAATCCACATGGGACGAGTCCTTTGCCAGGACCCACAAGGGTCTCTATAAAGCCGCCCAAGACTCCCGCAAGCAGATCGCCGAAGGCAAAGCCGAGCCAATGGACTTCGACCGGCTATGAAATCCCAAACCCTGCCGACATTTTGGGAAAAATACGAGCGGCTGGACGAATCCCTGAAAAAGCAGGCCCGCAAAGCCTTCGCCCTCTGGGCCGAAAATCCATTCCATCCATCTCTGCATTTCAAGTGCATCAACCCACAGGGGAACGTTTGGGCAGTCAGGATTTCACGCGGGTATCGGGCTTTGGGGACTCTGGAGGACGATACCATTACCTGGTTTTGGGTCGGCAACCACAAAGAATACGAAAAGTTTTTCGGATAACCCCTCAATCAACTACCTCCCCTCCACCATCATGGACACAATGATCTCATCCAGCAGCGCCAGGCTGGGGACGAAATCCTCGTCGGCGGCGGATTCGAGCAGGGGCAGGATTTCGGGGTAATACGCCTCCACCGGCTGGGGCGTGGGGTTGGCAATCGCCTTGAGCAGGATTTCCTGGGCTTTCTGGCGCAGCGACGGCAGGTCAACCGGCAAAATCGCCGAGACGTAGAACTGACCGTCGCTGGTGATCCCCTGGAAGATATAACTGACCGACACGCGGGGGATGGGATTGTCCTTTTCGGTGATAACTTCGAAGTTGATGTAACGGAACCCGCTCCCATTCTTGAAATCCAGGGGGAGCACCTGCCGGGTCTGCAGGGCAGCCACCTCCAGGTTGGGGAAGGTCGGCAGTTTCGCCAGCGGGTTTTCCTTCCCGGCCACCAGATTATGCACCGCATCCACATGGTTTTGGAAACGGTCCGCCATGCCCAGCACCGTAAACACCCGGATGGCCGGTTCCTCGACCATATCCGGGAGTTGGGGATAACCCGTCAGCGTAATCTGCCCGTAGCGGGGCAGGATGTTTTGCAGGCGCGGCTTTTTCTCATACTCCGCGCCATACGGGACAAACTCGTACACCCCGCCATTCGCCGCAGCGGGCGGGATGACGAACGAGACCGTCACCAACATATCCGGCATATCGAAAGTGCTGATGGGAATAGGTGTGGGCGTCGGCGTTAGGGTGAGGGTCGCCGTCGGCGGGAGCGGCGTAAAAGTGGAGGTGGAAACCGGAGCGGGCGGGACCGTGGGCGTGGGCTGCGTTTCGACGGCTGGCCCGCACCCCGCGAGGGACACCGCAACAAGGATACACACAACCAGCAGGGACTTTCCCGTAACAGACATGGCAGCCTCCCGGATCAAAAATTAATTCGATTACACCATCAACTCTACTGCAAAAACCTTAGCGCAAAGAAAGCCTGTTTTCGTTCCCAAAAACGTACTTTTTCGCTTGTAAACGGCGATTTGCGCAAATTTAATTTACAAAACTTGGCGACTTTGCGGCTCGGCGTCTTAGCGTTAAGGTTTTGACCTTTTTGCAGGGGACTCACCATCGGCATCTTGCAAAAGTCAACAAATTTTCCTGGCTCCAGGCGACGGGAGCACTTATACATCATAGCAGAAAAACACCGGGGCTTCGAGCATCTCTTTGACAGACCAGCGTATCTGGCGGCTTAATTCCTGGGTCAAGGCGCGGTCAGGGTCACGAACTCCCGGCAGGGACAATCCCGCAGCGTGACTGCGACCCGGCCTCTTGGGAAGAGGCTCCCGGTCTCTTGGAAAGAGGCTCTCGGTCTCTTGGGAAGAGGCTTTCAGTCTCTTGGGAAGAGGCTTTCAGTCTCTTGGGAAGAGGCTTTCAGTCTCTTGGGAAGAGGCTCCCGGTCTCTTGGGAGGAGGCTCGCGTCTTGCGGGTCGCCGCCCAGCCCAGGATCACCCAGGGCGTCATGGCGAAGAAGCCCGCCAGGGCCGGGCCGCCGTGTCCCAGCACCAACGCCCCGCTGATCTCGCCGAGGCCGGTCAAGGCATAGGCGATGACCGCCAGCCGGTCGAAGGCGGGGTTGGCATCGGGACGGGAACCAGCCCTTCGAAACGGGAGCAGGTAAAGGGTCAGGGTGACGAAGGTGGTCAGCCACCAGCCCCAGTAATTTTGCAGCGGGACGCCGAAGTAGGCCCCGTCCACCTCCCAGGTCCATTGTCCCACCGAGACCCGCACCGGGTCCATCACCACGTCCCAGGCGGTCATCACCAGGCCAGCCAGGGCAGCGATCCCCAGGGCACGCTTGAGCCGGGACCAATCCGCAGGGACGAGCCGGTCGGCGATGACGTAGGACGGGTAACTCATCAGGAACCAGCCGAGCGGGATGAGCAGGGGGACGAGGCCGAGGAACTTGGGGCCGAGCTGGTTCGAGCTGGTGTAGTGGTAGGGGCCGTAGACCCAGCCGGTGGCCACGCCCAGGCTCTCGAAGAGCAGGCTCACGCCGAAGGTCAGGCCGAGCAGGGCCAGCATCCGCTTGCTGCCCAGGCGCTGCCCGGCATGGACGAGGGCAATCGTGAAGGGCAGGAGCGTGCTGAGGGCGAAGAAGGCCGGGGAGGGCATGGCGTCGAGGGCGATGGAGGCTTCGACGTAGAGGATGTTGAGGGCGTAGAGGGACAAGAGGACGATCAAGATACGGCGTGGGGTCATTTTTTCTCTCATTGGGGCCTTTCCCATATCCAGTTTATCTCAATTATACGGGGATTACTGAACCAGCTTGCATTCCATTCCCTGCTTTTTTAGGTTATAAATGCGGGAATCTACAGCAAATTATGAAAAACATGATTCTCTCTCACCGAATTTGGCTTCTGGCGGCAATCGTCTTGGGGGTCCTGCTTGTGGCAACCCTGATTGCAAGGTTTTCCTATCAATCTGCATCCTCCCAAACCACCGGCGAAGCCTGTTATGTCTCACCGGGGCAAACCGTCGTCGAGTGGAAACACATGTACTGGCATCCGTGCAAAATCTCGATCAGGGGGGTTTGCGTCTGGCCCATCCGCCGCCGGCACATCACCTACAAAGTCACCGTGCCCGACGGGGTCCCACTGCGGGATGGCAACGGCCGGGTCATCCCGGCCGCCAAAGGGGAAAAACGGGACTGGCTGGTCTACGACGCCGCATCCTGGAAAACTCTCGGCGATGACCCCGTGGAGCGGGCGCGCTACCCCGACTACGAGCCGATTGCCGAAAACGAGTATGTGGTGGCGGTCGAGACGCGTTACCAGTGGTTCAACGACGTCGAGTCCACGCTGGGGATTTGTGTCCAAAAGCCGTAATAGTGTGAAAAAATTTCTGGCTCTCCCGTAACAAACGGGAAAGAGCCTAAACACGAAGGACACAAAGGGGGAAAGGCGGCTTG
>DIDQ01000045.1:0-33244 GCA_002418215.1 Anaerolineales bacterium UBA5796 | reverse complement strand
ACCAGCACTTGCGTGCGGTGCAAATGTCGTTCCCTTCGTGTTCCTTTGTGTTTCAAAAGGTTTTTCCCGTCAAAAACGGGAGAGCCAAATTTCGGAAGTCTCTTTCGGGGTCTCCCCGACCGGGGAACTTCCAGAAAGGCTTCCGAAATTTGTTGGCAGTGACGACAAACAAAGCGTCCCGCAGGTTTTCCCCTTCACCCTGCGGGACGATACGATAAGGTCGAACACTTGCGCGACCGTTACGGCCGCTTTATCACGATTATCCGGCCGTTGCTGCTCCCGTCGGGGTCGGTATTGAGGAGCGGGTTGTAGGTGTAGTTCCAGCGCGCAACCTTGATGATCGTCAGCCGGACTTTGGCGACCCGGTTGGGGATGTTGGACCGCCTGATCCAGCAGACGCCGTTGGAATTGGTGATACAGGTGGGAGTGCCCTTGACACCCAAAGTCCACTTTGCGAAGACTTTTGCATTGGCGACAGGTTTCCCCTGCCCGTCCCGGACCTGGATCCTGACCGCCGCTTTCCACCTGTACCGCGTCTGGCGGATGGCTTTTCCGTCCAGGTCGGCGATGTGGAGGACCTTCGGCGGCTGGGTGGCTGTCGGCGAGGGGAGCGGGGTGTAGGTCGGTTCGGCGGTGTAGGTGGGCGTCGGGGACGAAGTTGCGGTTGAAGTGGGCGTATCCGTCGGTAGAGGCGTTTCGGTCGAGGTGCTGGTCGGTGTCGGGGTATCGGTCGGGGTGGGAGTTTCGGTGGGCGTGTTGGTCGGGGTGGGAGTGTGCGTCGGGGTGTTGGAGGCGGTCGGCGTGGCGGTGGGCAGGGCGGTCGGGGTGACGTTGACAGCCAGCCAGTTGTAGGCGGCCAGCAGATCGAGGCGGCCGTAGCCGTAGGTGTCGTCCGGGCCGGGGTCGCCCAGGTCAACCGCAGTATTGAGCAGGGCGTTCTCCTGTTCGGCCAGCGAAAGGCCGGGATAGGCCGATAGCAGCAGGGCCAGCCCGCCGGTCACGTGCGGGGCGGCCAGGGAGGTGCCGGTGGCGTAGGCGAACTGTCCGCCGGGGGCGAGGATGTGGATGTTCACGCCGGGAGCCGTCAACTCGGGGTAGACGCCGGTCGAGCCGCCGCAGGTGGTGGGGCCGCGGCTGCTGAGGCTGGCGATGGCGTCCGCATTGTCGGTAGCGCCGACGGCGAAGGCCGAGGGGTTGTTTGCCGGGCTGAAACTGGTCATCGTCCCCGGCCCGCCGTTGCCCGCCGAAAAGACGGGGAAAATGCCCGCCGCCCGGAGGGCTTGCAGGTCGAATTCGAAATCCAGGAAACAGCCGGGGGAGGTGAACCCCCAGGAATTGTTGACCACGTCCGGGGCGTCGGCGGTGTTGGGGTCGCCGTCGGGGTCGAGCAGCCACTGGTAGCCGTTGTGGATGGCGGCGGCGGTGGCCGATCCGCTGTCGTTGAAGATCTTGACCGCGATCCATTGGGCGTCCGGGGCGAGGCCGAGGGACGCGCCGCTGCCGTCACCGGCGAGGATCACGCCCATCGTCCCGGTCCCGTGCCCGTGCGTATCGGACGGAGTGGTTGGGTGCTCGCCGTAGGGGTCGTACCAGCTGTTGGCCCCGCCGCGCCATTGCGCCGCCAGGTCGGGGTGCGAGAGGCTGACGCCGGTGTCCATCGAGGCGACCACCACCCCCTGCCCGCTGATCCCGTTGGCCCACAGGGCCGGGGCGTTGACCACCGTCAGGTTCGCTTCCGGGTTGGTGAAGGCTCCCGCGTTCGAAAGGGGAGCCACGTCCACGTTATCCGGCAGGATCGAGAGCACGTCGGGGTGGGAGGCCAGTTCGCGGATCACGTCCGCATCCGCCGTGACCGCAAAGCCGTTGAAGACCCAGAATGAACTGAAGGCGCTGACCTTGCCCTGGCGCAGGTGGAACTTGAGCCGGGTCTTCAGGCTGCGCTGGGTGAGGTCGGCGGTCGTGCGCAGCGCCTGGACCGTGGCGCGCTTGCGGGCCGGACGGCTCAGGTTTGCGCCATCCGGCAGGTTCGCCTGCTGGCGCAAGCGGACGATGACCGTCAATTTTTCGTTGGCGGCGAGCGAATCGAGCCGGGACTGCAATCCCGGCGGCATGGGTGCGGCCGGGGCGTCAAGCGTGCGCCAGGTGACTTCGATGGTCGGCGCGGCGGCGCCAGCCCGGGCCGGGTTCATGGAAGCTGCGAACAGGGCCAGGAGCAGCAGGGCGGCAGCGAAAAAATTGATCCTTTTCTTGGTCATCAGAAATTTTCGGAGAAAGTGCGTCGCACCAGGTTTAGTGGATGGAGCCTGAACTGAAGGTAATTCCGTTTAATCGGAGTTGTCTCGAGGTTCAGGCGCGACGCACTCGCGGCGGAAGTTACTTGGCCGGGATGGGGGGCAGGATCAGGTTCCCGAAAGCGACCGAGACCGGCGTTCCGGGCTGGACCACGCCCAGTCCGTTCCCGTAAAGCATGTAATAGGTCTTGCCCGAAAAGAGCTTCATGCGGTGCTCGCCGGTGGTTCCCAGGCGGCGTTTGCTCCCTTCGGGGATCAGGGTGGGCATATTTTCGTGCTCGCCCAGGAGCTTGTCGGCCTTTTCGGCATCGAGCACTTTGATGCGCAGGTCCACCATGCCGCCCGCGGCCGTAACCGCGATCAGGGTGACGCGGATGCCGTACTGCGCTTCGAGTTCGGCGTCCGTGATGGTCACGTCTGGCAGGGCCAGGTGACGCAGGTGTTCGTCGAAAAATTTGATCGGGTTGATGATCCCGATAACGAATGCGAAGATGACCGCAATGGTCGCCGCCTTGAACCATAAGGCAAAGGCACGGTTTTGTTTCAAAGCCGAAGTAATGGTGGTCATTTTGCCTCCAACAAATGATGTCGCCTGAGGGCGCATCGAAGGGTCTTCTCCAACACAGGGCGAAAGGTTTCGCCGAGTTTATCCTGAACGCGTCGGAGATTCTTCGCTCAGAATGACA
This sequence comes from Anaerolineales bacterium UBA5796, assembly GCA_002418215.1. Lineage (GTDB taxonomy): Bacteria > Chloroflexota > Anaerolineae > Anaerolineales > Villigracilaceae > UBA5796. The sequence goes on along the minus strand of DIDQ01000045.1, from coordinate 30,267 downwards.
AGCAGGTGTTTTATAACGCGGGGTTGGGATGGAGACCCGCGTGCGGGTCTCCATCCCGTTGTGGCGCTGACGTACAGAACGGTTACTTGAAGCGGGTCGACTCGTAGCTGTCGAAGAACACGACGCCGGTCGCGCCGGTCAAGGCGTTCTGCGGGCCGAGGAATACCGTCTCCAACCGCTTGGTGCTGGTGTTCAGGCCGGTGAGCGACTGCTTCAGGGCGCCGTTGATGTAGAGCCTGAAGGTGGCTTTCCTGGCAGAGGTCCACTCGATACCGATCTGGGTGAACTGGTTGCGGGCGATGGTAGTCCAGGCGGTGGCTTTGAAGCCGGAGGCCTGCCAGACGAGTGCCCGTACCTGGAAGACGCCGGTTTGGCTGGTGCGCCGCATCTGGACCATGAACACGTTCCCGTTCGAGGCGTTCTTGCCGACGAAGAGGGTGCGAGGTGTGGTCGCAGCCTTCCTGGAGCTGAACTTCAGGTTGTTCGGGTTGAAGTAGAAGCTGGCGTTGAAGGACTTTTCGCCGGTGGGCGAGTTATCCCGGACGTAACCCGACTTGCCAGAGTTGATGCGGGCCCGCATGGCGTAGTCGCCGGCCTGGGTCCTGGCTGCTGTAGCCGTTACCAGGTTGGGCGCGCCGCCGACATCAGACCAGGCCGAGAGGTTGCCTTCATCGAAGCCGTTGACGAATGCGACGCTGGGATAGACCACATTCACAACCACGAATTGGGTCAGGCTCCAGTTGCCGGCGGCATCCCTGGCTCGCAGGTAAACCGTGTTGTTGCCGGCCGGCCAGCCGAGGGACACGAAGTCAATCTCAGCGCTGAGGCTGACGTTCAGGCCGGCGGCGAAAGCGAAGGCAGTGCCGCTCCCGGCTCCCGGATCCACGCCCCGGTACCATTCAGCATAGACCACGTCGGAGGCGAGGTCATCGGCCAGGGCGCTCAGGGTGAAGGAGGTATTGTTGGAGAGCGCGTCGTTGGTCGGGTTGGGTGTGGCCGCCTGGCCGGAAACCACCGGCTTGGTCTTGTCCACATCCAGGGCGAGGCTGGCAAAACCGCCCCAGTTACCGGCGGCATCCTTGCCATGCACGTAGATCGTGTGCGGGCCGTCTGCCAGGGAATTGATCTGGGCTTGCGGGATGAAGCCGTAGACCGACTCGCTCAACTCGTTGTACGAGCCGTCCAGGCTCATCAGCGGCAGGCCGGTGCCGTCGGCAGCGATGGTGTCAATGAACAGTTCGGCAGTGGACAACCTGACGTTCGAATCGGTGACCGTCGCGTCCACCCGGAGCTGGTCAGCGCCGTTGGCGATCCCGCCGGGAGTGACGGTCATGCCGCTGGTCGCCGGGCCGGTCGTGTCAACCTTCAGGGTTCCGGTTGCGTAGTCGCCCCAGTTACCCAGGTCGTCCTGGGCACGGACGTAGACGGTGTGGTCGCCTTCACCCAGGGCCAATACATCGGCCGCCAGGATGGTTGCAGACAGGCTGGCAACCGGTTCAGAGACGTTGACGCTCATCGGGGAGGCGGGCGGGGTGTTGATGTAGAACTCAGCCGCGACAATGTTACCGCCGCCAAAAGCCGAGTCATCCCCGGTGGCCCGCAGGGTCACATCCTGGGTCCCGTTGGAAGCGCCCGGAACGAACACGATTGACTTCGTCTCGGGGCCGGTCTTGTCCAGCACCAGGGAGATGGTGTTGAAAGTGCCCGTATTGGCGAGAGCATCTACACCGCGCACGAACAGGGTGTGGGTATCGCTGGCCAGGCCTGCGAGGAAGCCGGGGGTGAGCTCGGCATAGACAGCCTCGGTGGCCGTATCGAAGGTTCCATCCACGACCGTCATCGGGTAGCAGGTAGCGCCGGCGGCGTCGAGGCAGAACTCAGCCGAGGTAATGGCCGAATCGCCGCGCCCGACGTCGCTCAGGGTGGCCGTCAGGGTGACGGTGGCCGCGCCGGTGGTGGGGTTGGTATCCAGCGCCAGCAGGCTGGCCGCCGGGCCTAAGATGTCTGCCCCGCTCAAGGTGCCGGGAACAGCCAGGAAGGTCATCATCCCGCCGAAGGCGTCGCTGCCGTTGTTGTGGAGCAGGAAACTGGCATCGTAGAAGGGGTACAACGTCCCATCTATGGCGCTGGCCGGGACTGTGGCAATCGCATCCGCCGTTTGGCCGGGCAGCAGGTACTGGCTGTTGACCATCTGGTAGAAGGGCAACTCGGCCCCACCCAGGGAGAGCATTTTCTGGTTCAAGCCCAGGATGGCCATGTTGTGGATGTCGGTGCCGGCGTTGACAAAGCGCAGCAGGACCCGGTTCCCGGCGGCCGTTTCGATGGCGGTCGCATCCGGGTAGGCTTTGCCGTTGACCAGGAAGTACTTGGGTTTGAAGTTGCGCATGTCGAAGCCGGCCGGGCTGGCATTGAGGGCCGGGTCAATCTCGCCCAGCACGACCAGGGCTTCGTCATCATAGGCCGAATCGACGCTGGCGAAGGCCTGCCCTGCGGTAGCGGGGCGGACGATCAGGGCGCCGTAGAGGCCCATCGAAACCTGGTACTCAGCCCCGGGCACGGGTCCCGCTTCGTAGAGGAAGGTCCCGGCCTGGCTGGCGGTGAAGGTGTACACAGCAGTGCCGCCGGGGGCCGCGCCGGTCCGGTCGGGGATCAGTCCCAGGCCCTCGAAGCGCAGGGAGGTAGCCTCGGCCAGGTCATTGTGGAGGGTGATGGTGACCGAGTCGCCCTGGTTGACGATCAGGGCCGGACCCGGAACCTGCGCCACGCCGCCGGAGGTATCTGCGTAACCCCAGACCGGGATGACGGCCGCGTCGGGCATGGTCAACGTCCCGGTCGTGGCGTACAGGTCACAGGTCGCGGTGCCCGCGCCCAAGGTGCAGGCGGTGCTCGGCGGCAGGGTGGCTGCCAATCCCGCGGCCTCGACGGTCTTATAGTTCAGCCCGAAGAGTGAGAGCACCAGGAGTGCGGTCACAAGGGCAACGCTCAGATTGCGTAAGGTGTGTTTTTTGGTTTGCATCGTGAACTCCTATTTCCTTGGCTCCAGGGTCACGGGCAGCCGCCGGGCGGATCGACCCGCATAAAGGTACCGGGACCAGTCATGGGTACGCCCCACGAAGTGAGCTGGTAGAGAGCGTGGTTGTGCGAGATGATGTAGTACTCACCGCATTGGCTCATCGAACTGAAACCAGGAGGCATCGGGCCGGTCTCACCCAGGTAGGGGCTGCCGCTGTAATACGGGCCGAACTGTAAGTTCTGCCAGCCCGGGTCTGTGACCGTGATCGGGTTGCTTGTCGAGTATTCTTCCCTGTTGTACCAGCGGAAGAGGGCCTCGTAAGTCTGACCCGAGGTGGAGACCAGGGCAAAGGTCTCGTAAGAGAGGTCTTCGCCGCCGGGTCCGCGCAGGGGGTTCCCGTCCTGGCCGATGATCAGGCCGTTCTTGCCGTGCGGGTGGAAGGGTGTCGCCTGGGAGGTAACATTGAGGAAGCGCTCCAGGTAAGGCAGCGGGTTGGCCAGGCTGTTCGGCTCGATGTGGACCAGCGCGCCGTAGGGCTGTGAGGGCAGCCAGGAGGCGAAGTTGGGAGCGATGGTATCGGGGAAACCGCGACCGTTGACGAACCAGTAACGGGGGTGATAGTTCGCCATGTTGAAGCTGATCGGCCCGCCGCCAGCCATGACCGCCTGTTCGACGGCCTGGTTGAGGTAGGGGTCAATTTCCGACTGCAAGGTCATCACCTCAGCGCCAACGGCATGGTTGAACTCGCTGGTGCTGGCCGAGGCGGCGTCGTTGTAGACGTAGTAGGAGCCGGCTGCCGGGCGGACGATCAATGCCCCGAACAGGCCCATACGCACCTGGATGGCCGGATCAGTGCCGCTCTGGTAGAGGAACGTCCCGGGGCGGGAGGCGACGAAGGTGTAGGTGATGCTGCCGCCGTTCTTCGGCGCAATGTTGGTCAACGAGGTCAAGACACCGGCGTCGAACTGGGGCTGGACGGGTTGGCCGTCTGCAAAGACATTTTCCTGGCCCGGGAAGCTGATGGATACGTCGTAGGGCAGGCTGTTGTGCAGGATGACCGTAACCGTATCACCCTCGTTCACGCACAAGACCGGGCTGGGGTGCTGGAAGGCGTCGTTGCCTGCGGAGTAGCCCCACATGTAGACCACATTGCCATCCGGGGTGAGGACGTAGCCGGTGCGCGTGTTCAGGTTGAAGGTCGGGCCATCGGTGCAGATGATCCCGTCTGCCGGACCACCGGCCTGGGCCGTTGCCGGAGCAACGTCGCGCCCGAGTCCGAGAGAGAACAGCACCACGGCGACCAACACGACCGGCCACAAGAGTTTTTTGAGATTGAAACGTGTTTGCATTTTGTGTCTCCTTCTTCCAATGGCCTGTTTAGGTATTGGGCAAGGTCTGCGGGGGCAGGGTTCCCGCCGGGTAAACCCGCACCTCGGTCATCTGCCCGCCCAGGCCGCCAGCGCTCAAGTTGTTCGAGAGCTTGTAGTTACGGTTGTAGAGAAGGTACGTGTCGTAAGGGCCAGGGCCTTGATAAGCAGGGGCAGTGAAGATGGCATCCGCGCTGTTGCCAGCATGGAGCAGGATGTTGCTGGTCATATAGCTGATGTCCGCGCCGTCCCGGCCGCGCAGCAGGGTCGCATCCTTACCGACAACGCGCATCGGGATGCCGTCCAGGGTCATGGTGATGGGCATGAAGCCCAGGTTGGCAAAGCGCAGGAGCACCCGTTCGCCCTCATTGCAGTTCACCAGGGACGAGATCGGCTGGTATTGAAGATGCTCGTAACCCGGGGTCGGGATCATGTCGCCGTTGGCATCGTAGACCGGGTTGAAGGGGTCAATGGAGCCGTTGGGGGCGAGGGTATCTGGGTAGGTGCGGCCGTTGAGCAGGGCGAAATCCACGTGGTAGTCGCTCCATTCGGGCAACTGGATGTGGGCGTCGGCCCAGTGAGCTTCGGCCCACATCTCGGTCAGCATCATGCTGAACTCACGGTCGAAGCCGGTCATGCCGTCGCCGTCGTTGTAGGCGAATTTCGTGAACCCGCCGAGGCTGGTCCCGTCTTGGGAGGGGCGGACAAAGACCATGCCGGCCATGCCCATCTGGACGTGTTCGACGTCTTCGACGTGGCAGTGGAACATGTAGGTGCCTGGTTCGTGCGGACGGTAAACGTAGGTGAACTCTTTGCCGGGGGGAACCGCTACCGACCCATGAGGCTCACCGTCGAAGTAAGGGATCGCGTCCCGGAAGCCGTGCCAGTGGACGGTGTGGGCGTCGGTCAGGTCGGGGCGGATCTGCAGGCCCAGGTTGGTGAGTTTCAGCTTGAAATCGGTGTTGGTCTTTTCGTACTGGTCCATCCAGAACACCGGGGCGGAGTGTTGCGCCTTCATCTTCTGGTTCAGCCGCTGGGCAGCCGACATGTTGGACACATTTCGGAAACCGAACACGTAGGTCGTGAACGGAGCGGGAGCCAGCACGTCAGGATGGAAGGGCGGGATGGCAGGGGTTTCGGGCAGGTGGATCCAGCCGTCGGTCCCGGCAAAGAAGATGTCGTAATCATTCTGAGCGCTGACAACGTCAATCGGGTGAAGTATGCTCTTCCTGAGCGAAGGGAACATCCGGTCCGCAACCGCCAGAGCCGCCAGACCACCGCCCAACTTGAGGAAATCACGCCGTGAGAATTTATAGGAATTTGTGCTCATATTTATTTACTCCTTTGGGTGGCTGGGGGCGGGTAACCCGCCCCCAGCCAGTAGCCGATGGATCAGGGCAGATTGCCTCCGCCGAAGTCATCGAACCGGGCACGGTTGCGTGCAAACATCGTGTTGGATGTGACGGTGATGCCGATCCTGCCGCCATTGGTGATCGGTGATTGGCCGATGCCGATCAGGGTCCAACCGCCGCCGTTCCGCTTGTAGACCAGGACCAGGCCGTTACTGAGGACCCTGGCGCCCAGGCGGTTGCCGTTGGCGAAGGTGGCCGGGAAGTTGGCGATCATCTGCGTCACATTGGAGCCAGCCAGTTTCGACCGGATGTACACCCTGCCGTTGCCACGCCGGTAGGTCACCGAAACCCATGAGGAAGCCAAGTTGGTTGGATCCGGGTTGTTGGGAGTGGGATCGTTGTACTTCAGGTACAACCCTTGTTCGACGGCGCTCAGGCTCACCCGGTTGAAGGTGAAGAAGGCTTCCTGGTCAGGACCGAAATTGGGTCTCCAGAAGATCGAACCTTCGCTCAGGTTTTCGGCACGGTTGTTGGCGATGTGGAAGGAGCCGTTGTCACCGATCCAGTTGTTCGAGCGGAGACCGCTGGCCGAATTGGCCCGGTTGAACCGGTCACGCAGCGGGGTGCGCGGGAACCGGCGTTCGATGGCGTTCGTGTCGCTGGCGGTATTGTCGAGCAGGTTCGGGTCGAGGTAGCCGGAGGGGACACCCACGTCAACCGTGTTGGTGTAGTTCGGGCCGGCAGCCGGGGAGGTCGAGAACTGTCCGCTGACCTGGAAGGTGGCGCTTCCGCCTGCCAACAGGTCTACCGTGATGTTGATGTCGCCGCTGCCATTGGCCGCGCCGCAGCTTGATCCGGCCGAGGCGGAGCAGGTCCAGTCCACTGCGGTGAAGTTGGCAGAGAAGGCGTCTGTGACCGAGGCTGCGAACACGTCATCCGGGCTGCCGTTGGTGACGACGATGGTGTAGCTGACGGTTTCACCGGGGTAGGTGAAGGTCTTGGCATCGCTCATGGTTACAGACACGTCGGAGATGGCGCCGATGGCATTGGTGTCGGTGGCTGAGTTGTTGAGCAGGTTCGGGTCGAAGACGCTGGCCGGGGCGCTCACCGTGGCTGTGTTGGCGAAGTTCGATCCGGCCGGGGTGCTGGAGAGCGTCCCGGAGGCCTGGAAGGTGGCGCTTCCGCCTGCCAGCAGGTCGAGGCTGATGCCGATGTCGCCGCTGCCGTTGGCCGCGCCGCAGCTCGATCCGGCCGAGGCTGAACAGGTCCAGGTTACGGAGGTCAGGTCTGCCGAGAAGGTGTCGCTGAAGGCCGCGCCGGGGGCGTCATCCGGGCCGTTGTTGGTGACGGTGATGGTGTAGTTGACCGGGTCGCCGGGGAACGCCGAGGCAATGCCGTCGCTGATCGCCACCGACAGGTCGGCAGCTTCACCAATGTCATTGGTGTCGGTGATGATGTTGTCGGACGGGTTCGGATCTTTGTACCCGGCAGGCAGGGTCACGCTGACCGTGTTGGCGTAGCTCGTGCCGTGTTGAGGCTCGTTGGGCAAGTGGGCGTTCGCCACGATGGTGGCGGTCCCGCCGGAGAGCAGGTCAACGGTGAGGCTGATGTCGCCGACGCCGCTGGCCGAACTGCAACTGGAGCCGGTCGTAGCCGAGCAGGTCCAATCCACGGATTCGAAGATGGGATCGAAGGTGTCTTCAACCATCGCGCCGGTGACTGCGCTGGGGCCGTTGTTGGTGATGACGATCTGGTAGTGAACGGTGTCACCCGGGTAGATGATGGAGGCGTGGGTTACGGTGTCGGTTACAGTGACCGAGAGGTCGGCGAGGGACCCGATCGTGTCGGTATCGGTTGCGCTGTTGTTGGCCAGGCTGGGGTCAATGTAGCCCGCCGCAGGAACAGCCACTTCAGCCGTGTTGGAGATGTTCGAACCGGATACAGCAGCGCCGGAGAGCGTGACAGTCACGTCGTAGGTGGCTGTGCCGCCGACCAGCAGGTCAACGGTCGTGTTGATATCGCCGCTGCCGTTGGCCGCGCCGCAGGCCCCGTTCGAGGCGGAGCAGGTCCAGGTCACGGAGGTGAAGAGGGGATCGAAGGTGTCTGTGACCGCTGCGCCGAAGACATCCGCCGGGCCGCTGTTGGCAACGGTGATGGTGTAGTTGTAGGTGTCGCCGGGGAATACGGTTGTCAGGCCGTCGTCTTTGGTGATCGAGAGATCAGCAACCTGGCCGATGTCGTTGGTGTCGGTGGCCGAGTTGTCGCCGGGGTTGGCATCCACGTACCCAACGGAGACCGAGGCCGTAACGGTGTTGCTGTACGAAACGCCGACCGGGGCGCTGGAGAACTGTCCGACCGCCTGGATGGTGATGCTGTCGCCCATGAGCAGGTCAATGGTCAGGTTGATGTCACCGGTCCCGTTCGCTGCGCTGCAGCTCGAACCGCCGCTGGCGGAACAGGTCCAGTTGACCGAGGCGAAGTTGGTGGAGAAGTTGTCCACAACCGTAGCGCCGAAAACGTCAACGGGGCCGGGGTTCGTCACGGTGATGTCGTAGGTGACGGTCTCGCTTGGGTAGACGATGGTCTTGTCATCCGTCATGGCTACGGCGATGTCGGCGGGCAACTGCCCGGCGATTTCGTCCGCGCCCATGTCGAACGAGGCGCCCATCTGGGGCCGGGGATCGTTGTCGTAGTCGAACGACGGGGCGTTGACCCCGGCTTTGCTGGATGCGCCGGTATTGTAGGCCAGGGAAGTCTCGTTGATGTGATAGTCGCCCATCAGGTTTACGGGGACTTCGGTCACAACCATGAGCGCATCCACGAAGTTGGGGTTGCCGCGCCAGGGCAGGGCAGCTACCGAGACTTCGAAGGTGCTGACTACATCCGGGGCTACGCCGACGAAGTTCGATGGATCGGGGCTTGTGCCGAGGGTGGTCTGCATCAGGCTGCTGGTCGGCGCGAGTGAGCCGAAGCCGCCGGTGACGCCCATATCCCAGTAATTGATGGGACCGGGGTCAATGCCGACGCCCAGGATACCTATGCCCGGCGACCAGGAACCAGCCCGGTTATCCCAGAAGATGTTGTTGAAGAGCAGCGGGTCGCTGAAGAGCGGGGAGCCGCCGGGGAGGGTGGCCTGCAATTGCTGGCTGTTGAGGGATGTGGCCAGGCCGGCCGGGGCAGGCGCTCCGTTGCTCGTGATGGCGGTGGCAGTGGTGATGTTGTTCATCACAGTGTTGTTGAAGAAGCGCACGTTGGGAGCGTCGTTGAGCGAGACGCCGCCGCCTTCATGGGTGGAAATGTTGTTGACGATCACGTTGTTATAAACGTTGTACTCGAAGTTTCCAGCCATCAGGAAGCGCAGGCCGCCGCCGTCGTCGTTGGCGAGGTTGGCCTGGATCAGGTTGTTGTAGACATCCACAGGGCCAGCGCCGGCAGAGAGCAGGTTCGGGTCATTGGGCAGTTCGCCCGCGACAAAGATACCGCCGCCTTCATCGTAAGAACGGTTGAAGTAGACCCGGTTGTCGTGGATCGAACCGTTCGGGCTGAAACCGTAGTGGCTGATGCCGCCGCCATACTCAGCCGAGAAGTTGCCGCAGACATCGTTGAACGCAACCTCGTAATTCTCAGCGCCAGAGAAGATGCCGATGGCGCCGGCCAGGTTCACGCCGCCGTTGGCGAGTACCCGGTTGTGGGCGATGAGCAGGTTATCGTTCTGGTTGTCATTGGACGCACCCGGCAAGTGCGGTGTACCGATACGGATCGCGCCAGCGTACGCGCCGCCGTTGCTCTCCAGGACGTTGTTGGTGATCTCCAGGAAGTTGGCGTAAGCGTTGACGAAGATGCCGCCGCCCTGGACCGAGGAAATCTGGTGAACGGTCGGGTCTGCCGGGACGATCTGGTTGGGGAAGCCCTGCTGGTCGCCGCCGGTGATGGTGAAACCGTCAATGGAGGGAGCGAAAGCGCTGCCGAACTCGCCGTCTTCCGCGGCCACGTAGATGACCGGGCCTTCGTAGACGGCCTGGTTGCCGTCCCAGGCCAGGCTTTCGGCGAAGACACGCCAGTCTTCAGCGTAGGGGTCGTCGCCCGCCACGCCGCGGCCGTCTATCCGTGAACCCAGCACGTTACCGCCGCCGGGGCCGACGCCTTGCAGCTTGACCGAGGCGTACATCAGGAGGTTCTCGAAGTAGGCCCCATGGGGATTCCACAAGACGGGCGTCCGGGGGTAGACCACGACCAGGTTGTCACCCGGGTTGGCAGCAGCCGCATTCAGGGCTGCCTGGATCGCGCCGGGGAAAGCCGGGTAGCTGGCCGGATCGAAGTCCTGGCCGGGGCCGACGGTCGTGATGGCCGGGGAATAGCCTGCGCCAATCACGTGGAAGGTCAGGCCGTTGACCGTGGTATTGCCATTGTCGCCATTGACGATGGACAGTTGGTGCGGGCCAGCGGGTGTACCGCCGGGCACCGAGAAGGTGATCGAAGTGGCCGACCAGGAGCTGACAGCCATCGCCAGCGAGCCGTCCAACAGCACTTCGCCGCCGGAGCCGAATCCCTGCCCCTGGATGGTGAAGTTTTCTGCGGCTCCACCGTCATTGTAGGGCTTGGAAATGGCGTACAGTTCGGGGACGATCGGGGGATTGGCCGGATCGTTGACGAAGCACGCCGGCGGGAAGGTCTGGTTGGACCCGGGGGCCAGGATGCCGTTGACGGCCTGGGTCGGGGCCAGGTCGGAGGGCAACATCACGCCGGGCCAGATCTCGAACGTCGCGCCGATGGTGCGGAATTGCGGGTCATAGTTCGGGTTCAGGTTGCCGGGTTGGCCGGGATCGTTACCCAGCATATAGTACATGGCCGGGCAAACGCCGGAGGGCGAGGCGCAGTTGATCGAGTAGGTCGAAGGCAGCAGCACCTCGTACACACCGTTCGGGTCAGACGTGATGGTCGTGACCAGGTGGTTGGCAAAATCGTAGAGGCCGATGGGCGAATGGGGCACGCCCGCCTTCTCGCCGTACATCAGGTCCTGAGGCACGGTGGACAGGGCCAGGTCGCTGATGATGTAGCCCTTCCACTTGCCGGGGATGGGTACGTCAGTGAACAGGTTGAAGGTCGGGGCAATCGAACGCCCGTTGCTGACCGTCACCAGTTTGACATCGCACAACGGTTTGTCCATGCCCTCGTAGGGGCTGCCGCCGGCATCCACGAAGGAGGGGTTGACGGTCGCATTCGGACCATCCGGCAGGATGCCGGCCACGTCAACCGTGTGCAGCGGACCGGCGCAGGCCGGGGGCGGGATCTGGGGGGCGAACTCGTCGCCGCCGAAGACGTTGATATCTTCTTCGCGGACAACCTTGTACATCGGGCGTCCGAGGGAATCTTCGGGAATGACTGCTTCGACCAGGTAATCGCCAGCCGCCATAGCCACTGACTCAACCGGTTCAGCGGTGGTGCCAAAGCCGGAGAAAGTGGTGCCGAAGCCGTAGTTGCCGTCCAGGGAAGCAAAGCCGTCCTGGAACTGCAAACCGACCTGCGGGGCTTCGAGACAACGCTCGTTCAGGTAATCCACCGGGATGAAATCGGTGTTGAGCCAGGGGTTGCCGTCGGCGTCACGCGGGGTGCAGCCGATGGGCTGTTCCCACTGCTCGGTCAGGGCCGTATTGAGCACGGGGCCGACCTTGAAGTTGCCGCCGCCGTCAAGTTCCCAGGTGTCAGTTGGATCGCAGTCCGCGCCGGGGGTGGTACCGCAGGCCACACCGCCAGCCGTCATATCCTTGGCGATGGAGCCGTCGGGGGCCAGCTCGTACAGGCCGGTCGCATCGCAGGGAGCAGCCGTGGTGCCGCAGGCTACCGGTTTGTACACGTTGACCCGCAGGTTGGGGATGCCCGGCGCCCAGCCTTCGACAGCCTGGAAGCGGGGATCGAGTTCGTTGCGGGTGGTGTCGTAGAAGACCGTGCCAACGATGCCGCCGTTGGTACCGGTCGCATAAGCGCGCACGCCCCAATCCAGGCGGCCGGTATGGCCGAGGTTGGGCAGCACGCCCACGTCCACGCCCGCGCCCAGGATGGTGGTTTCTGCGGGCTGGTTTTCGACCTGGTAGGTGATACCGGTCGTGTAATGGCGGTCGCTGTAGGCTTCCAGGATCATCCAGGAACCCATCGGGTAAGCCCGGTCGAAGCGGTAGTAGCCGTTCTGGTCCGTGGTCACTGCGATGGTCATGCGATCAATCTCGGTGTTGTCACGGTCCTTCAATACGACCAGGTAATCGCTCACGCCGGCTTCACCGGGGTCGCGTTTACCGTTGCTGTTCGAGTCGTTGAAGACGTAGCCTTCGACCCAGGTAAACCAGCCGGTGAGGAACGGGGTTCCCAAATCCACCATTTGGCCGTTGGTTACGGTCACTTGCATCCAGTTGAGGATGTATTCCTGGGAGAAATCCCAGTAAGTGAAGAAGTAGTCGCCGTCCGGCACACCGTTGATCTCGAAATAACCGGTGGCGGGATCGGCTGGCGCGACATAAACGACCTGGTCGCCGTTTTGGAGGTCGGACAGGGCCACCCAGGCCTCCTGGGTCGGACCTGTGACCAGGTTACCGTTCAAGCCGCTCCACTCAGCGCCGTAATAGGGGACGCCGCCCACACGGGGGACGTAAACGGCCGCATTGACGATGGTGCCCTTGATGCCGCCGCTGCCGCCCGCCAGGGTGTTGGTCGGTTGAACGAAACCGAACACGGTCCAGGGGAAAGGCTCACCGGCGATGACAAATTCATTGTCCAGGCCCGTGCCGCCTTCCGCCAGCCAGGTATCCCAGGAATGGGAACCTTCCAGCGTAGTGGTTTGGATCCAGTCGGAGCCGATCGGCGGGGTCACGTTGACGTCGAAACGCTGTGTCCCCAGGTGGGGGATGACCATATCGCCGTTGGCGTCGCTGATCAGACAGCCGTATTCGTCAACGCCGATGGGATTCCCAAGCTGATCATACATGGTGCAGAGCGAATTGCCGTAGATGTCGGTGGTGATCTGCCCTGCAATGTCGTTGACGATTGCTCGGAAGCCTTCGAGTCCGGGTTCATTGAAATCCACCTGGCCGTTGACCGAAGCGTTATCGTTGAATACCTTGATGCGCATGGTTGCATCGGGCAAGGGGTGGGGGTTGAGTTCCACCAGGACGTTCACAGGGGAGCCGTCGCCGGAAACGACAAAATGCTTGCCGCCCAGCTTGTAGCCGTTTGCAAGCACCGAGACCAGATATTTTCCTTCCGGCAGGGTCAGGCCCGCCCCGAAATCAGTCTGGTCGCCCTGAGTGAAGATCGGGGCCGCACCGGGAACTTCCCGGATGGAGGGCCATTCGCACGAGTCCGGGTAACCGGGATCGGCCGGGGAACATCCGGCTGTCCGCTCCTGGAGCGGATTGCCCGTGTTGTCCACATTGATCAGGTACTGGTACTCGCTGATGGCTGACAGGTCCTCGATGTTCCTGACGCTGAGCGTCATGAGACTCGGGGCCTGGGCCGGAGCATTAGCCTCAGCCTGGGAGGGCTGCGCCAGTGCGGGGGTCGTCAAAAGTGAAGCCTGGCCGGTAATCACAAGAGCCAAAATTACCAGGCTGGCTGCCAGGCGGAACAAGTGACGATTGTTGATAAGTAAGCCTTTTTTCACCATTACTTTTCTCTCCTTCTAAAATGAACGGATCGGTGTAGGGTGGGAATAAAATATTTTTGCATTGCACTCTCCTCTTGTTGGTCGGTCATGGATTCAGCAGGCTCGGTGACACGTTTGACATTCGTTAAAAACAAAAAACGGAAAAATAAATTGGCCTGTCGGGTACGTGTTACGGACCGGTGTTCCTGCTGAAAGTGAAAGCGATCATGGTTTCGGGCTTGCTTAAGCATCCATTAATGTTGATAAAAGAATACTATATTGGTCTGAATTATTTAATTACCCACCACCACAATTAGGAATCAAAAAAAGGACCTTTTTTCAAGGTCCTTTTTTATAAAAACTTAACCCCTGGATTAATACTTTTACCCCATGCGTTAACCCTTTTACCCCTTTGATATGGTGACTTCCCAAAAGAGGGGATAAACAGGGCGGGTCAAGCCGCCCCGCGCCCCCTCCTTTTTGAAAGATACAAAAGACGCCTTTAATATTTACTCTTAAGCCCCAGTTGCCTGGCAAGCAAACCGGCTTCCCGGCGGTTTTCGACCCCGACCTTCTTCAACGTATTCCTGACGTGGTGCTTCACCGTATTGGTCGAGAGATATAGCCGTTGGGCAATGTCATTGTTGCTGGCCCCCGAAGCCAGCTCACAAAAGATGTCCAATTCCCGCGGGCTTAACTTCGAAAGGATATCGTTATTTTCCACAGCCTGGGCGTCCATGCGAGAGAACTCTTCCACGATCCGGGTAGCCATTTTCCGCGACATGGCGATCTCCCCGCGCACCAGGCTGCGCAGGTTGGTGATCAGGTCGGTGCTGGCTACATTCTTGAGCACGTACCCTTTTGCCCCGGCGCGGATCGCAGAGAACAAGCTGTCATCCCCATCCTGCACGGTAAGGAAGATGATCTTGCAATCGGGCAATTCAGCCAGGATGGCTTTGGTTGCGTCCAACCCGGTCCCATCCGGGAGGTGGAAATCCATCAGCACAATATCCGGGCTGAGACGCCGCGCCTTGGCGATGCCTTCATGCACACTTCCGGCCCCGCCAACGATCTCGAAATCCGGCGCTGAATTGAACAGGCTGATCAATCCATCACGGAAAAGGACGTGGTCGTCAATGACGAGCACTTTTTGAATCAACGCTATCGAATTTTCAGTCGAAGCCAGGTTATCATTCATAGCTCACCACTTTTTGTAGGGGGACCCAAATTGTGATCGTTGTACCGGAATGGTAGGATGTATCCAACTGGATTTGGCCGTTCACATTGGCGATCCGTTCTTTCATTATTTCCATACCGATGTGGGTACTGCTGTCCACATTAACCGGGTTGAACCCAACACCATTGTCAGAAATGCTCATGGTCAGGTTATCGTCGCGCCACGCCACCAAGACATCCACATCTTTGGCCCTGGCATGTTTTTCCACATTACTCAACGCCTCCTGGAACACATAGAAGAGCGCCCGCTGGATTTCAGAGGGAAGAAGCGACGGTTTCCCGGATTCGTTTATCACCAGATTGATCTTCGACCGGTCCGACACCTTCTTCGCATGTTCGTTCAACAGGTTGATCAGCCGGTTGGCCGTTTCAGGCTGGACGGCTTCGATCTTCTTGCGAACAATCTCGTAAGATTCCCTTGCCGCTTCGCGCATGTGTTCGAGGTCCGGCTTTTTATCGTCTCCCGGGAAGCCTTCCTGGATCGAGATCAACTGCTCAATTTTCAAGAGCAGGTAAGCCAGGTTCTGGCTGAGATGGTCGTGCAGGTAATGGGAAAAAGAACGACGCTCGGCCAGTGCGGCCTGGGAAGCCTGCATCTCGGATAGCGCCTTGATATCCTGCCCGGCTTTCAGCGCAATGGCGACCTCCATGCCGATGTTTTCGAAAATGTCAATTTGCTCTGTGGTCAACCGTTCCCCCGGTCGCAACTGGAATTTGAGCACCGCGATCAATTTGCCCGCATAATTGATTGGCAGGCAGAAGTTCTGCATGGTCTGGGCACTGTTGCCATCAGGCAAGTCCTCCGGGCAGGGCGTGAAGAGCACCTCATCGCTCCTCATGGAACTGATGCAGTCCTGGCAGACGCCCTTGCACTGATTGATCGTCAGTTTGTGGCCCGGATTTTCGGTCCACCGGGCCACAAGTTCACGCTGCCCCGAAATGGAATCTATCATGAACAGGCAGGCTTCGTTTGCAGACGCGATCGTGCTGGGAAACTTTACCACCTGTTCGGTCAGCACCCCCCAGTCTTCATAATTGGTCAGGGCCAGACTCAATTGATGCTTTTGATCCAGAACATTCATGGACCGGTTCTGCGCCGAAACCGCCGCCACGAGAAGATCGTTCATGATCCCCACAATGATAAGGAAAAGGACATAGATCACCAGCTCGATCCCGTGGATGGGGCTGGACTGGATTTCCCTGAGTTCGTAAAATTCCAGGAAGATCAGCAACACAGCAAGAATGCCAATACCGATCCAGTGGTACTTCGCAAACCAGGCATAAAACCTGCCAACTTTTTTGTTGCGCTTAATTGCCAATTTTTTACCCTCGAATTAAGTCCAACACTTGGATGTCTCTTTTCAAGAGGGAGAGGTGTTGTGGACAGTCTGCGCCTGCCCTCAACACCTCACACCCTGCATTACCGGGAAGATATACTTGAATAAAGTATATAACAAATTCCGGTTAATACAACCTGTTCACCATCCGGGATATTCCGTGGGGTTTTCCCAAAGAGATGATCCGTTCCCGGTAAGATCCGGCTAATAGCCGATAATATTACCATAACTATCCGAATTGCAAAGAGGCTCATCGGTCATGAAAGAAATACCAGACCAATCCGTTCACAAGAAAATCCCCGGATTATCTGGTTTAATAGGCCCGTGATCACCATCCGCCCAATCCACATTGAAGAAATTCCCCGGGTCAAACACATCATCAGCACTGTCGCCTATGGCATCTTCGGCTTCGACGGCGACCTGGAAGACAGCATCCGCTATTATTCAAGCCGGGGGATATACTCCGACCTGGACGATCTCGAAGCCCATTATTTCAATAATACCGGGATGTTCCTGGTTGCCCTGGATGACGGACAGGTCATCGGCTCCGGGGCTGTCCGCAGGATGGATGCGGACACAGCCGAACTCAAGCGGATGTGGCTGCTCGAAACGTACCAGGGACAGGGGGTCGGCTACCGTTTAATCGGCGAACTCTTCGCCTTTGCCCGTTCCCGGGGCTACCGCCGGGTCCGCTTGCAGACCAGCCCCGAGCAGGTCCGCGCCCTGGCCTTCTACCGCAAGGTTGGTTTCTACGAAATCCCCTGCTACAACGAAGACGTTACCGAAATCTCGATGGAAATGTCGCTTTAAAGAGGGTGCGTCGCACCTTTCCGATAGGATCAATCCACTGTTGAGATTTTCTCATCAAACGGACAAATCCTACCCATCAGGTGCGACGCACTACTTATAAACCTGCCCCCACTGATATTTACCGCCTCGCCAGCCGCATGGCCTGGCGCGCCAGGTCAATGAACTCGAACACATCCTCGTCGCGGGAGAGAAGGTCGCTGATCCGTTCGGCTTCCTCGTAGACGGCGGGCAGGCCGCCCTCGTCGGCCCAATAACTTTCACGCAGGATCTCAGCGTATTCGGCCACCACCACCGCCCACTGGAAGTGAGGGTCGGCGCGGCGGAAACTCTCGGCCATTTCACTCGCGTTGATATCTTTCGACATCTCGACCACATCGTGCGTATCGGGGTCTTCCCAGCGCAGGTAAACCGTGGCGATCCGGCCATAGGCTTCGGGATACAACTTGATTTCATACAAAGCCGTGACGGTATGGCCCGCGCCGATCTCACCGGCATCCACTTCATTGTCCCGGAAATCCTCGTCGGCGATGGCGCGGTTCTCGTAGCCCACCAGCCGGTAACGCGAGACCACTTCAGGATTGAAATCCACCTGCACTTTGGCGTCGAGGGCGATGGTTTGCAGGGTGCTGGTCAGGTTGTCGAGGAACAGGCGCTGGGCTTCCTTGATGTCGTCCACGTAAGCGTAGAAGCCGTTGCCGTCGTTGGCGAGCTGCTCCATAAGGACATCGTTGTAGTTGTCCATGCCGAAGCCGATCGAAGTCATCGCAATCCCCTCTTCGACGTACCCTCGGATTTCCCGCAGGATGGCGTCGGATTCGGTCTTGCCCATGTTCGCCACCCCATCGGAGCACAGGATGACCCGGTTGATGCCGTCAGGGTTGTAGGCGCGCATGGCCATCTTGTACCCCAGGCGCAGGCCTGCTTCGGCGTTGGTCACGCCCTCGGGCTGGAGGCTGTAAATGGCGCTGAGGATCTTCCCTTTACGGGAACCAGGCGTCGGGTCCAGGACGACGCGGGCATCTGTCCCGTAGACCACGATGCTGACCTGGTCGTTGGGCCGCAGCCGTTCGACGAGCAGTTCCAGCGAGCGTTTGACCAGCCCCAGGCGGTTGTCCATGTCCATCGAACCGGACACGTCAATCACGAAGGTCAGCGAGGCGTCCTTGCGCTCGTCATCCGGGACGGCGTATCCCTGGATTCCGACGCGCAGCACCTGGTAACGTTCGGTCTCGCTGAACGGCGAGGGGCCGCCGTCGAGGTTGATGCTGAAGGCCTGGTGTTCGGGCGGGGACGGGTAGCCCTGGCCGAAAAAGTTGACGTACTCCTCCACCCGCACCGATTCGGCGGGCGGCAGGCTGCCCTCGGACAGGTAGTTGCGCATGACGGTGTACGAGCCGGTATCCACGTCCAGGGCAAAGGTGGACAGGTTGTCGTCTTCGGTGTCTATCGAGGGGTTGACCCCGTAATCCTCGAAGAACATGTCGTAGGGTTCGCGGTTCTTGCGGTACGAGGGGACAGGTGCGCCGGCCGCCCCGGCATCGGCGGAATAAGTTGCAGCCGGGGCCGGGAGCGACATCATCGGCGCTTCGGTGGGAGCCGGCTCGTCTCGTGGAACCACGTAAGGCTCGTCCGGCGGGGTGGGTTCAGGCGTCGAAGCCGGGCCGCAGGCGGTCGCGAGGATCGCAAGGGCCAGCAGCAACGACACAAGGGTTTTTCTTTTGGCGATCATCTTTCTTCTCCTCATTGAATTCAGGATTCACAGTCGCAAAACGAACTGCAAGGCGGCGTCCTTACAGTTCACAACATTGAATATGCGTCATAGGCCCTCCTTTCCTGTGAGAGAGTGGGGATAAATCTTTTCTTGTGACGTGCCGTTTAAAAAATTGGTTCCCCCGCGTTATTTGTTCACTTCCCCGCCCAGGTAATCCAGCAGGAATTGGAAAGCTGCATCGGCGGAATAAGCCTTGTTCTGCGCCCGATCGCCGTCCCAAACGAACTGGCGCGCCCAATCCCCCTCGGTGGTGGACAGGCCGATCCAGGTGGTGCCGACCGGCTTATCGGGCAGGCCGCCGCCCGGCCCGGCGATCCCGCTGACGCTGACCGCCAGGTCGGCGCCCAGGGCCACACGCGCCCCGCGGGCCATTTCGATCACCGTCTCGCGGCTGACCGCGCCGTGAGCGCGCAGGGTATCCCAGGTAACGCTCAACAACCCGACTTTGGCCTCGTAAGCGTAAGCCACGACCCCGCCCACGAAATAGGCCGACGACCCCGGCACGTCCGTGACCCGGTTGGCGAGCAGCCCCCCGGTGCAGGATTCGGCCAGGGCCAGGGTCAGGCCGCGCTCGCGGAGCAATCCGCCAACCTGTTCTTCAAGAGATTCCGACATAAGCCATCCTTCAAAGTTTTGCCTGTATCTTCGCAAAAAGAAGGGGAGAAAGCGGGGTGTTGTGGACGGGCGTAGCCCGTCCACAACACCCCGAGCCCCGACTTGTTGAAAAATACTTCTGCCCATTATAAGCCAGTAAACCAGCCTTTGCGAATTCCCAAACGAACCGAGGTTTCCCGGAACCATTGCCTGCTTTCGGAAAAATAAGGAACGGAAAACGAAAAGTAACCTTTACAACCAAAATTTCTTCTGAAGAAAATAATTTTTCTTCAGAAGAATTCCAGATTTCTTCTGAAGAATTTTAAAATCCTTCAGAAGAATTTTTTAATTCTTCAGAAGAAATTTTAAATCCTTCTGAAGAATTTCTGGTTTCTTCTGAAGAATTTCCATATCCGAACAATCAAAAGCCAAATCCAGCCTTAGGGATTCCAAATCCACGCTTTATTTCGGCGGAAGCAAGCGCAGGCCGCCGGATACGCAGCCGCAGGCTTTATACCACCCAACGGTAATTGTCGGCATGGCCCGTTCGATCCCGGAGGCAATTACAGTATGCTAAAATTGCGCCCATGACCGACGTAAGTGAGCACCTGCAAGCCATCCTCGATACCCTGCCCGCCAAGCCCGGCTGTTACCTGATGAAGAACGCCGAGGGCAAGATCATCTATGTGGGCAAGGCCGTCAATTTGAAGAACCGGGTGCGGTCCTATTTCCACGCCGGCGCCGGGCTGGACAACAAGACCCGCCGCCTGGTGCGCGAGATCGCCCACATCGAGTGGATCGTGGTCGGGTCGGAACTCGAAGCGCTGATCCTCGAAATGAACCTGATCAAGCGCCACCGTCCGAAGTTCAACATCAAACTCAAGGACGACAAGCGCTACCCGTACATCAAGGTCCACTGGGGCGAGGCCTATCCCAAGGTGACGGTCACGCGCCAGATGCTCGAGGACGGGTCGCGCTACTTCGGCCCGTACACCTCCGCCTGGGCGGTTTACCAGACTTTGGACGTGCTGCGCCGCGTCTTCCCTTACCTGACCTGTGACCGGGAAATCACCGGCCAGGACAGGCGGGCGTGTCTTTACTACGACATCAAGCTGTGTACCGCGCCCTGCATCGGCGCGGTGTCCCAGGCCGGATACCGCCAAATGATCCAGGACCTGATGGATTTCCTGGGCGGGCACTCCGAGCCGATCGTCGAGCGCATCCAAGAAGAAATGGCAACTGCGTCTGAGGAACTGCGCTTCGAGAAAGCCGCCGCCCTGCGCGACCAGCTCAAAGCCATCCAGTCCATCGTCGAGCGGCAGAAGATCGTCTTCCCCTCCGATTACCTCGACTCGGACGTGCTGGCTATGGCCCGCGCCGACGGGGAAGCCTGCGTGCAGATCTTCTTCATCCGGGGCGGCAAGCTGATCGGACGCGAATACTTCATCCTCGAAGGCACCGAAGACGAACAGGACGCCGAAGTGATGGCCGAGTTCGTCAAGCAGTTCTACACCGAAGCGGCCATCGTCCCGCCCCAGGTGATGCTGCCGCAGGAGATCGAGGAAGCCCAAATTATCAAGCAGTGGCTCAAGTCGAAGCGCGGCGGCGAAAAAGTGGAAATCTTCGTCCCCATCGAGGGCCAGCCGCAGGAGCTGGTCCAGATGGCTGCCGAGAACGCCACCGAGACCCTGGCGGCGCTCAAGGCTCAGTGGGAAGCCGATACCCACAAGCAGGAGACAGCCCTGTCTGAACTGCAGGCGGCGCTGAAACTGCCCGGTCCGCCCAACCGGATCGAGTGTTACGACATCTCCAACACGCAAGGGACAGCCATCGTCGGCTCCATGGTCGTGTTCACCCAGGGCGTGCCGGATAAAAAACTTTACCGGCGCTTCAACGTCGAATCGGTGGTCGGCGCGCCGGACGACTTCGCCAGCATGGAGGAAGTGCTGACCCGGCGCTTCAAACGCTGGCAATCGGCCCAGGGCGCGGTAGCAGCCCCCGGGTCCAAGCTGGACGAGTCGTTTGGTTTCCTCCCAGACCTGGTCATCATTGACGGCGGCAAGGGGCAGTTGGGGCGGGCGGTCAAAGTCCTCGAAACTGCCGGGCTGCAAGATAAGGTCCCGGTGGTGGGGCTGGCCAAACAGGAGGAGGAGATCTTCTTCCCGCATCGTCCCAAACCGTTGATGCTGCCGCGCCACTCGCAGGGGCTGTACCTCGTCCAGCGCATCCGGGACGAGGCCCACCGTTTCGCCATCACCGCCCACCGCAACCGCCGCTCGAAATTGGGAATGGCCTCCCAACTGGACGGCATCCCCGGCATCGGCCCGGCCAAACGTAAAGCCTTACTCAAAACGTTCGGCTCGGTGGACGACATCCGCCTTGCAACACCAGAGCAACTGGCAACCGTGCCGGGGATTACGGTACAATTGGCGCAGAATATCAAGGCGCATTTGGAGTAATTGCGCCACAAAGACACGGAGCAGACAAAGAATCCCTTTGTGAACCCAAAGTCTAACTCCGTTTCCTTTGTGCCTTCGTGGTGAGTGAATGAAAAAAATCTGGATCGTGGACGATGACGAAGAAATGGCGCAGGCCATCAGCCTGATGTTGAGGCTGCTTGACTGTGACACGCGCCATTTCCTCAACGCCCGCTCCACCGCCCAGACCCTGCTGGCGGGTCATCGCCCCGACCTGCTGATCCTCGACATCAACATGCCCGAAGTGACCGGGATTGACCTGCTCGAATTCCTGCGCCGCCGCCGGGAATGGAAGCACCTGCCGATCATCATGCTCTCCTCCGAAGCCGCCGACGTGCAGGTGGACGAAGCCCTCTCCAAAGGCGCCGACGGGTACGTCTTCAAACCGGTCACGCTCGACGAGATCGAAAATGCGATGCAAAAGGCTTTCGACAAACATCCCGTAAAATAACCGCCCAGTGCGGAAATCCAGAGGTAGTTCCAGAATGGCAAGTAAAAGCAAAAATACCAAAAAATCCCAGGGGCTGACCCGCCAGCAACGCCAGACGCGGATTGCGAGCTATATTTTCCTGGGAATTTCAGTGATCCTGATCCTATCCATGATCCTGTCGCTGGTCATTAATCTCTAGCGAGCGACAGGTCTCTTTCACGCAAGAACAGGCCACGTTATATTGGGTTTTGGGATTTTCGGCAGGGGGTCAAATTTTCCGCTCGAAACCCGGTCATTGCCCGGCAACTTTGCTCCGGGCAGTATTGTTTCTCCAGATGAAAAGCTCAGGAATGAAAATAGTCCCGGCATTGGGAAAAAACCTTAGAGTCGCATTCGTTGTCATCATCGCGATGATACAATCTGGCAGCGCAACACCCAAAGAACGGGATCACCCCATAATCCTGTAAACATCACCGGACAGTTCAGCGTAACAGGCGGCGACAGCATCGGCTTTTACAAGTGCCGCCCTGCCAATATCGTAGTATGGCTGATCTTCCTCCCCATGCCAGTTTAGAGGTTGTAATGGCAATTCACGAGGCGAAACACACACTAAAAGAGATTTCCCGCTATGCTTTCGTGGTTTTGTTGGCTGTCTCTCCGGTCGTCAAACTGGGAGCGTCGAACGTTCGCGAGATATCCATCAGCGCCCAATTGCGCCCTGCCACAGCGCTTATCCTGCTGACCATTGGTCTATCATTCCTGACTTACAAACTCGTCAAAGACCGCGACCGGGCAGCCATCTTTGCCGCACTCTTTGTATTCCTGTTTTTCAGTTACAGTCATTTCCTGAACGCCAATGGTGCGGATAAATTCCCCTATATCCATTGGCTGCTTTGGGCCGGGCTGATCGTTATTCCACTGGCCGGACAATGGGCGGCCAAGAAATCCGAAACTTTGTCGAAGGCAATTATCACGGCTTTGAATGTGCTGGGGACCGTAATGATTGCCCAGTCCGCTTATACAATGGCAGCTTATCCGCTCTCGATGGCCAAGGCAGCCTCCGGGACTCCGATCGAATTTTCGGGAGGATCGGCGACCCAACCGGATGTTTACTACATCATCCTGGACGCGTACACCCGGGCCGACACACTCGAAACCCAGGGATTTGACAACTCGGATTTTATCGGGGCGTTGGAAAGCAGGGGATTTTATGTCGCCCAGTGCAGCACCAGCAATTATAGATTTACAACATTATCGTTAAGTTCGGCCCTCAACATGGATTACCCGTGGGATTTCATCCCTCACAAAAACGAAAATGACGCTAACAGCTTGCCCATAGACAAATCCATCAAACAAAACCGCGTCCGCGATATTTTCGAATCGATGGGATACCGGACCATTGCCTTCCAAACGGGTTTCCTCTGGACCGAATGGCACGATGCCGACCTGTATCTCCAGCCGGACTATCACATCGTCATCGCCCCGGACATCCAGCCTTTTGAGCGATTACTGGTCTACATTTCTGCCATCAGGCCATTCCTGGATGATCGCTCACTTGGTGTTGGACTGGGTGACATCTTTGCGTACCAGGCGCATATCACCCGCATTAACTTTACGTTGAAAACGCTGGCCGAACTCCCTTCAATCAACGGGCCAAAATTCGTATTCGCCCATGTACTCATCCCTCATCCGCCTTATGTTTTCCTCCCGGACGGGAGCATCAATAAAAACGGGGCATACTTCGACCTTCCCAACGCGCTCTCCACAGACGGAGAACTCAACCAGATGGGATATTTCAACAACATCAAGACCATCAATATCCGAATCCTGAACGTCATAGACATGATCCTCGCCGGTTCAACGACGCCGCCCATCATCATCATCCAGGGCGACCACGGGAGTTGGAACTCTGACGGCCTCGATAAATTTACGATCCTCAACGCTTATTTCCTGCCTCCAAGCAACGGGAACGAGCTGGACGGGATTTACCCGCGCATTACGCCGGTCAATTCTTTCCGGATGATATTCAACCGGTATTTTGGGACTCATTATCCCCTGCTAGATGATCTGAATATCCTTTCAGATATCGGCCGCCCATATAAAAACCGCCCGGCCCCCCCCATCCCCTCGCCTTGTGATTAAGTTAACCGGAATGGTATAATCCCGCCGCGCGGCGCAAGGAGCCGCGCTTTACTACGATTGATCCCATTGCGGCCCGCCCGCAATGAAGAAGGAAGATTATGCTCGAAAAACTTGCCGGAATTGAAGCGCGTTACGATGAGATCAACCGCCTGCTGATGGAAGTGGGGAACGATTACCAGGCTGCGGCTGAACTCGGCAAAGAGCGCGCCGAACTCGAAGAGATCGTCGAAAAGTCCCGCCAGTACCGCCGCCTGCTCGAACGTCTGGACGAAGCCCGCGCCATCCTCGACAACGAGAATGATGACGATCTGCGCGCCCTGGCCGAGGCCGAAATCGCGGACGTGGAGCCGCAGATCGAGCCGATGAAAGATTCGCTCAAGGCCCTGCTGGTGCCCAAAGACCCGCGTGACGAGAAGAACGTCATCATGGAAATCCGGGCCGGCACCGGCGGCGACGAGGCGGCCATCTTCGCCGGCGACCTGTTCCGCATGTACAGCCGTTACGCCGAGAACCAGGGCTGGAAGGCCGAGATCATGTCTGAGAACGAGATCGGTGTGGGCGGTTACAAGGAAGTCATCTCCCTGATCAAGGGCCGCGGGGCCTATTCCAAGCTGAAGTACGAATCCGGCGTCCACCGCGTCCAGCGCGTGCCGGTCACCGAGTCGCAGGGGCGCATCCACACCTCCACTGCTACGGTCGCGGTGCTGGCCGAGGTCGAGGAAGTGGACGTCGAAATCCCCGACGCCGACATCCGCATAGACGTGTTCAAATCTGCCGGGGCGGGCGGGCAGAACGTCCAGAAGAACGCCACAGCCATCCGCATCACCCACTTCCCAACCGGGATCGTCGTCGCCTGCCAGGACGAACGTTCGCAGTTGCAGAACAAGCTGCGGGCCATGTCCATTTTGCGGGCGAAGTTGTACGAGATCGAAGAAGAGAAGCGCCGCTCGGAACGTGAGGAAGACCGCCGCTCCCAGGTCGGCACGGGTGAACGCTCCGAAAAGATCCGCACCTACAACTACCCGCAATCCCGCGTGACCGACCACCGCATCAATTATTCGGTCTTCAACCTGCCCGCAGTGATGGAAGGCGGCATTGACGAGTTCATCGAAGAACTCTCCCAGCGCGACGAAGCCGAACGCCTCGCCAGCACCGGGTTCGAGGACGATGGAGAATGACCCTCAAGGGCACGGTAATCCGTGCCCTTTTGTTTGAAAATATAGCTCTTCCGTTTTCAAAGGAAAACGCAAAACCTTTGCCGCTAATCAGCGAAAGCCGCGGCTAAAAACCCGTTCTTTGCAGGTCAATCCCGCCCAACACGGAGAAACCGAAAATATTCGCATCATTCGCCAATTCGCATAATTCGCGTTGAAAGAAGCTCGATGAACCCAAACCCTGCCTTCGGCGCCGATTTGCAGCCCTTCATGGGCATCCCCAGCTTCATGCGCCTGCCCGTCACCCGGGAGCTTGACGGCGTGGACGTTGCCATCCTGGGCGTGCCGTTCGACAGCGGCGTCTCCTATCGCAGCGGGACGCGCTTCGGGCCGCGCAAGATCCGCGAGGCCTCGCTCCAGCTTTGGGGACACAACCCCACACTGGGGGTCACGCCCGCCGAAACGCTCAAGATCGTGGATTACGGCGATGTGTCGGTCATCCCCACTTCCATCGAGCACACCATGGACGCCATCCGCGAAACCGCAAGCGGGATCCTCGCCAGCGGCGCGGCCCTCATCTCGCTGGGCGGCGACCATTCCATCGCCCTGCCCCTGCTGCGCGCCCACGCTGCGAAATATGGCCCGCTCTCACTCGTCCACGTGGACGCCCACATAGATACCTGGGAAGCCGAGTTCGAAGCCGTGCCTTACAGCCACGGCACACCTTTCCGCCACGCCTTGCAGGAGGGGTTGGTCCGGCCCGGCGAATACGTGCAGGTCGGCATCCGCGGCCCGGTCAGCGCCGCGAGCGATTACGAAGACGCGGCCCGGCTCGGAGCGCGCACCATCACCATCCACGAAGTCTTCGAGAAAGGCATCCCGACCGTGCTCGAGGAAATCCACCGGCGGATGACCGGCCCGGTCTATCTGAGTCTCGACATCGACGCGGCCGACCCGGCCTACGCGCCCGGAACCGGGACGCCCGAAATCGGCGGGCTGGCCAGTTACCAGCTCCTGCAACTGGTGCGCGGACTGCGCGGCCTGGACCTGGCCGGCTTCGACCTGGTGGAGGTCTCGCCGCCCTACGACCACGCCGACATCACCGCCGCGCTGGCCGCCAACCTGGTCTTCGAAGTCCTGTCGCTGCTGGCGCTCAAGAAATTGGACGCAAAATGAGTCCGACCCTCGGCGGGCTTCTGCCCGAAATTGTCTCCCGGCTCCAGGGCGAGACGACGACCCTCGACGCCCAGGTGCTGCTGGCCCACATCCTTGAGCGGCCGCGCAGCTGGATCGCGGCCCACCCCGAAATCGAACCCGAACCGGTGCAACTGGCCGCGCTGCAAGAGGCCCTCCACAAGCTGGAAGCGGGCGCCCCCCTGCCCTACGTGCTGGGACATTGGGAATTTTTCGGCCTCGACTTCGACCTGACCCCCGCCGTGCTCATCCCGCGACCGGAAACCGAATTGCTGGTCGAAAGGGCCTTATCCTGGCTGACGGCCCACCCCTCCCGCCGCCGGGCTGTGGACGTGGGCGCCGGTTCCGGCTGCATCGCCGTGACGCTGGCAAAACACATCCCCGATTTGCAGGTGACGGCAACCGACATCTCCGGCGAAGCCCTCGAAGTGGCCCGCAGGAATGCAGGCAAGCACGGCCTGGCAAACCGCATCCAGTTTATCCAGGCGGATCTGCTCGATTTCCCTGCCGATATTCGATATTCGACCTTCGACCTGCTGACCGCCAACCTGCCCTACATCCCCACCCGTACCCTGCACGGACTTGCCGTCTTCAACCGCGAACCCTCCCTTGCGCTGGACGGGGGCGCGGACGGCCTCAGCCTGGTCCGCCGCCTGATCGAGGCCGCGCCAGGCCGATTGTCCCGCCCCGCCCTGGCCCTGCTGGAGATCGAGGCGGCCCAGGGAGAAAAAGTCCGGGCGCTGGCCGCTCATGCTTTCCCCGAGTCGAAAACCCAAATCCACCAGGACCTGGCAGGGCGCGACCGGTTGGTTGAAATCCAATTTTAGGGTGTGACAGCGCGTCTCTCCAACTTCCCGCAGGCTAAATTAAGTTCGACGCGCTTTGTAGTATTATTGCGTTACTTATGAACAAGCTATGGGTTGATGCCAGTCAATCAGAAACGGGACAGGGGGGATACACTCTGAAACTGCGCCAGAGCCTGCTCGGGAAGTTCCTGCTGCTGGTCCTGGGTCTGAACGTCATCATGATCATCATCAACGTCATCGAGCTGGCCTACGCCTATTCCGACAAGCTGGTCACGTTCCTGGTCCAGGATGTTATTTCCCTGTTTTTCTTCCTGGGATTGTTTTTCATCAATCACCGTGGACAGACGCGCCTGGCAGCTTATATCACCGTAATTTCGGCCATTGCGGGCGCATCCATCCTCATCGTCCCGGAGACGCCCACCTCCGCCCTGGTGTCCCTGGCGCTCCTGGTCTTCATTTCCGGCTTCATCTTCCAGCCTTACAGCGCCTTTATCGTTGCCGCCCTTTCGGCTGCCGGGTATAGCATTGCGTTCATCTTTTCGCAATCCATTTGGGAATATGACACGATCACCGTCCTGATCCTCTTTGCGGTTGCCACGATTTCGCGGGCGGCCGCCCTGTCCCTGAATGCTTCCATCAAGGATGCCCAAGAATTCGCCATCGAATACCGTGACCTGTTCGAGCGCATCCCCATCGGCCTGTACCGCACCACGTCGGAGGGGAAGACCCTGGAGGCCAACCCGGCCCTGGTTGCCATGTTCGGGTACACTGACCGGGACGAATTCCTGATGGTCAACGTGCGCGACCTGTACGCCGAGCAATCGGACCGGGATGCAGCCCTGGGCAGGATAGACAGCACTGGTTACGGCGAAGACCTGCACGCCCATTTCCGCCGGAAAGATGGCAGCCTTTTCTGGGCCGAAGACCAGACGAAAGTCGTTTATGACAAAAACGGGCAGGTCAAATGGTATGAAGGATCGCTGGTTGATGTCACAAAACGGAAGGAGGCTGTTGATGCGTTGCGGGAGAGCGAAGCCCGGCTGGAACTCTTTTTTGCCCAATCGCTGGATGGATTCTTTTTCATGGAACTGGATGAACCCATCTGCTGGAACGAGGAGGCCGACAAGGATGCGCTCCTCGGATACGCGCTCACCTCTGAGCGCGTGACCAAGGTCAACCAGGCCATCCTGGACCAGTACGGTGTGCCGGAAGCTGTTGCCCTGGGGTTGACGCCCTCTGATATTTTCGCCCATAACCTGCCCCTGGCGCGGGAAACCTGGCGCAGCCTGTTCGATGACGGCCATGCGCATATCGAATCGGAAGAACGCAGAGCCGACGGTTCATCAATGTGGACGGAGGGCGATTTCATCTGCCTTTACGATGACGAAGGCCGCATCACCGGCCATTTCGGCATCCAGCGAGAGATCAGCGAGCGGCGGCAGGCTGAGACCCGCATCAAGGACCAACTGGCGCGGCTTTCGGCCTTGCGCGCCATAGACGTCGCCATCTCTGGCAGCACGAACCTGCCGCTTATCCTGAGAACCATCCTGGACCAGGTCATTGCCCGGCTGAAAGTGGATGCGGCCGTTATCCTGTTGTTCGATCCATATTTGAATGTGCTCACCTATTCGACCGGCTCAGGATTCCAGATCAAGGATATCCAACGCGCCAGCATCAGGCTCAGCGACGATGACTTCGCCGCCCGCATCGTCCGGGAACGCAGGGCTGTGTCCACCCATTGGCTGGCCGGCGACGATGAACAGCGCGGACGGCTGGCGCTCCTGGCTGCCGAGGGCTTCACCTGCTATTACGGGATTCCCCTGCTCGTCAAGGGCCAGATCAAGGGAGTTATCGAAGTCTTCCGCCGCACCTGCGAAGGCCACGATTGGGAATGGGTCGAGTTCCTGCAGGCGCTTGCCAACCAGGCTGCCATCGCAATAGACAACATCTCCCTGTTCGAGAACTTGCAGCGCTCCAACTTTGAGTTATCCCAGGCCTACGAAACGACCATTGACGGCTGGTCGCGCGCCCTCGACCTGCGTGACAGGGAGACCGAGGGCCATTCGCTGCGCGTCACCGAGTTGACCATGCGCATCGCCCGCGCCATGGGCATCCCCGAAAAAGACCAGCTCGCCATCCGCCGCGGCAGCATGCTGCACGACATCGGCAAGATGGGCGTGCCCGACCACATCCTGCTCAAGCCCGGCCCACTGACCGAAACAGAATGGGCGCTCATGCGCAAGCATCCGCAGTTTGCATTCGAACTGCTCTCCCCGATCGAATACCTCCGCAACGCCCTTGACATCCCCCATTACCACCACGAAAAATGGGACGGCAGCGGTTACCCGCGCGGCTTGAAAGGGGATGAGATCCCGCTGGCGGCTCGTATCTTCGCCATCGTGGACGTATATGACGCGGTCACGTCCGAGCGCCCTTACCGGCCCGCCTGGTCCAAAGAAAAGGCTCTGGATCACATCTGCAGCCTGGCCGGCGCCCACTTCGATCCGCTGGTCGTGGAAATGTTCCTGGAAGTCATGAAAGAGAAATAGGCCCTTGAAGATCCAAACCACTGTCCTGCCTGCGGGCGACCCCAACAGCCTGACGCTGGCCCTCGATATCCTGCGCTCCGGGGGGCTGGTCGCCTTCCCCACCGATACCGTCTACGGCGTGGGGGCGCTGGCCTTCGATCCTGCCGCGATTGCGGACATTTACATTGCCAAGGCCCGCCCGGCAGAGAAAGCCATCCCGGTGCTGATCGGGGACGTGGACGACCTGGACCGGGTATCGGACGACGTGCCCCCACTGGCCCTGACCCTGGCCGCCCGCTTCTGGCCGGGACCCTTGACCCTGGTCGTGCCAAAAAGCGTTAACCTGCCCGGGATCGTATCCGCTGCCCCCACCGTCGGCGTGCGCGTGCCCGACCACCCGGCGGCGCGTGCGTTGCTGCGGGC
>DIDQ01000072.1:3113-36017 GCA_002418215.1 Anaerolineales bacterium UBA5796 | reverse complement strand
TCAGGGCAATCGCATCTAAACACCAGTAGCGAGCACCTTGAGCAGGTAGTCTTGGTTCCAGGCGGCTTGGAGTTGTTTGGCATGAATACCGCCTTTGGCAGTTTTCTCCTGTTTGAGCAAGTTGAGAGCGATGTGGCGCAGAACCGCCAAGTTTTCGGGGGCCTGGTCCTTGCGGACACGGCTGTGATCTTCGTTCAAGGCGACATCCAAGACCCAATGCAATTTGTTTTCGATGGACCAATGTTTGCGAACTGCCTGAAGGATTCGTTCTGCATGGCTGGGCAAACTGGTGATGTAGTAACGTACTTCCTTGGTGATTTTGTCTCCAATGATGCGTGTGCCAATGACCATGGCGATACTTTTCAGTCCGACCCAGTTGTCTGCGTTGCGGATCAAGCGTAAGTAGGCTGGATTGGAGGTGCTGTAACATTCACGAATTTCGATACGTCCATGATTCTTGTTGGTGGTCTTTTTGTATTCATAGGAAGCGTACTTGAAATCGCTGACCTGATCCACCGCAAACAGCACGGAAATGTCTTCATACAGGTGTCCCTGGTTCTCTTTGACGCTCAAAACATAGTCGGCTTGAGCCTCCAGGATGGTTTTGGCGATGTGGGTTTGTGTTCCCATGGCATCAATCGTGACAATACAGCCTGAAAGGGAGAGCATCTTGAGCAATTCGGGAATGGCGGTGATTTCATTTGACTTCTCCTCCACTTTCCGTTGTCCCAGAACAATCTCGTTGTCCACCGCCCAGGCACTCACCATGTAAATCGCCCGTTTGCCCAATCTCTCATCATCGGAGCCACGCAGACATTTCCCATCAATGTTGATGACTTGTCCCGGAATGAGTTCATTCACGGCACACACCCATTCCCAAAAAGCCAGTTGAAATTGTTGGGCATCGATCATCGAGAACACCCGCCCAAAGGTGTCGTGCGAAGGAATCCCATTGGGCAATTCCAGAAAGGTCCTCAGCCACAGCTCCTTGCTTTTGCCGAAATTCTCAATGTCTACCCAGCCTTCCGCTCCACAGATCACCGCACAAATGGCAATCGCAATAATGTCAATCAACTTGTGGTCTTTGGTGCGATCCTTGCGTGGATCCGTTACCTTGCTAAAATGCTCCTCGATCGCTTCCAGTGGCTTCTTGGACATGGCTACCTCCTGTGGGTTAGCCAGTTTTACCTCACTTTTCACTCAATTTAGATGCGATTGCCCTGCTTTCCCTATGCCCCTCACCCACACCGAACGCCTGCAAGCCTGTCTTGCCAACAACCCCGCCCTCGACCGCGCCCCGGTTGCCTTGTGGCGGCACCTCCCCGTGGACGACCAGCTCCCAGAAGCCCTGGCCGCCGCCACGCTCCATTTCCAAAAAAATTACGACTTCGACCTGGTCAAAGTGACCCCGGCCTCATCCTTTTGCCTCAAGGATTGGGGAGCAGATGACGTATGGGAAGGCCACACCGAAGGGACGCGACGCTACACGAAGCGGGTGATTTCCGAGCCGATGGACTGGGAAAAACTCCCCTGGCTGGCGCCCTCCGCTCCGCATCTCGCGGGACAACTGGCCTGCCTCCGTTCGATCCGCGCCGGTCTTGGCCCCGGCACGCCCGTGCTGCAAACCATCTTCAGCCCACTATCGCAGGCCAAGAACCTGGCCGGGCAGGAAACCCTGCTGGCCCACCTGCGCCGTTATCCCGAAGCCGTGATGAAGGGGTTGGAAACCATCACCGAAACCACTCGAAGTTTCATCCAGGCAGCCGTCGAAACCGGCATAGGCGGGATATTCTACGCCGTCCAGCACGCCCAGGGACACCTGCTCGCCCCGGCCGAGTTTTCCCTGTTCGCCCAGCCGCACGACCTGAGCCTGCTGGATGCAGCCG
This sequence comes from Anaerolineales bacterium UBA5796, assembly GCA_002418215.1. Lineage (GTDB taxonomy): Bacteria > Chloroflexota > Anaerolineae > Anaerolineales > Villigracilaceae > UBA5796. Next base: position 34,131 of record DIDQ01000072.1, on the reverse strand, counting down.
GGGACCTGTGGTGCAACATGGTCCACCTGCACGGGGAGAACATCCACTTCGAGCAGGTGTCGAAGTACCCGGCCCACATCCTGAACTGGCACGACCGTGAAACGGACTGGTCGCTCGCGGCGGGGCAAAAGCTCTTCCGGGGAGCGGTCTGTGGCGGTCTCAGCCAGGAGACGCTCGTGCTCGGCACTCAGGCCCAGGTCCGGGAGGAGGCGGAGGAGGCCCTGGCCCAGACCAACGGGAAAGGCTTCATCCTGGGCACCGGCTGCGTCGTCCCGGTCATCGCCCCGCATGGAAACATTATGACCGCGAGGAAGGCGGTAACGACTTAAGTCGTTACTACGGAATATTATGACCCTGCGCGTCATTTCCGGCACGGCCAAAGGCCGCAAACTCAAGGATGTCCCCGGCGACACCACCCGCCCGGTCACCGACCGGGTGAAGGAGGCTCTGTTCAACATCCTGGCCTCGGACGTGCGCGACTCGACCTGGTGGGACCTGTTCGGCGGGACGGGGGCGATCGGGATCGAGGCCCTCAGCCGGGGGGCGGCCTTCGTCCGTTTCAGCGAGTTGAACCGGACGGCGGCGGGCGTAATCCACGAGAACCTGGACCATTGCAAACTGGCCGAGCGGGCCGAGGTGCTGCGCGGCGACGCCTTCGCCTTTTTGCAGGCCGCGCCCAACCGCCGGTTCGATTACATTTACATCGCCCCACCGCAATACAAAGAAATGTGGATCAAGTGCCTGCAACTGCTGGATGCCAATCCCGGCTGGCTGGGCGACGAGTGCGAGGTGATCGCCCAGATAGACCCGCTCGAATACCGGGAACTGTCGCTGGCAAATTTGAGCGAGTTCGAGCAGCGCAAGTACGGGAGTACCCTGCTGGTCTTCTACGAACAGAGACCGGCGGGCTGACCCGCTGCCGCCTCGCCGGGCGGCAACCATCCATGAATATTCGTGGCCGAGAATTCGTGGACGGTTTTACCCAATCTTCAGCCTTTCTGCCGTCACTTCCACGGGGCGAGGATGAGTGGGGTGGTCTCGTCCGCAGCGTGGCCCAGGTAGGCCAGGCCCCAGGCGGCGGAGATGGTCTTCAAGAGCGAGTAATGCGAATAGGGCGTATCGTCCTGGAAGCCGTTCTTGGCCTGGGGAGAGACCAGGACAGTAGCCACCCGCCCGCCGCCCGGTTCGGGCAGCCCGCAGCAGGAGCCGTCCTTGTTGCCTTCGTCGAAGGTCAGCACCACCAGGTAGGGTTCACCGGTCGCGTCGAGGGCCGGGAGGAGCCTGGCGAGCAGGCCGTCGAGCCATTGATCGCTCACGTCCAGGCCGCAGTCGTGGGAGTCGTGGCACAGGTTAGGGGAGATGAAACTGTAATTCGGCAGCGTACCAGCCGCCAGGTCCGCGTCGAGTTCGGCCAGGGGGACGACGCTCCGCTCGCAGCGGGCCGCATCCAGGCGGATCGGGTCGAAGTAGACGAAGGGGTTGTGCTTCTGGGCGTAATCCCCCTTGTTCCCCAGGAAACACGGGGAGGGCATGTCTTCCTGGTAGGTCTTCCAGGTGCGCCCGCTCTGTTCGATCAGGTCCGGCAGGCTGGGGGCGTTGACGAAACAGTCCCGGCAGTCGCTGTCTATGCCGAAGGTGTCCCCGCCGGTCAGGGCGATGTAATTGGGCAGGCTGGGATGGGCCACCGCGTAGTGGCCGGTCAGGAGGGTGTATTCCTGGGCCAGGCGGTTGAAGACCGGCATTTGCGGGTTGCCGATGACCTTGTCGAATTCCTTGTTCTCGAAGATGACGATGACGATGCGCGAGAAATCCGGGATGGCGGGATCCGGCGCGGGCGCGGTGGGAGACGGAGAATCCGTCTCGGCGGTGGGGGAGGCCGGGAGGGGCGTGACGGTCGGGGTGGGAGTTCCGGCCGGGGATACGGGCTGGCAGGCAGCCAGGAACCAGACGATGACGGCAAGGGCAGACAGGAGTTTTTTGTTCACTTTGGAAATCCTTGAGGTTACGGGCAACGGTCGGGCAGGCGGAGGGTGGGGGCTTCGCCGAAGGCCTCGGTGACGGGCAGGCCGGCCATCCCCTGCGGGAGTGGGAGGCCTAATGCCCAAAGTATGGTCGCGGCGGTGTCAACGATGTTGACCGGGCCGGAGAGTTCTTGCGGGACGATCCGCGGCCCAACCACCACCCAGGGGACGGTCATGTCTTCGGGGAGTTTGGAGCCATGGGACGAATCATGCCCGCCGTGGTCGGCAGTGACGATGACCAGGGTGTCGCCGCGCAGGCCGGCCGCGTCCAGGGCCTCCAGCAGAAGGCCGATGGCTTCGTCGGCATGGACCGCGCCGATCAACTGGTCGTCCGAGAGCCAGCCGTACCCGTGACCGAGAAGGTCCACCAGCGGGAGGTGGACCAGGGCCAGGTCGAAATCGGCGGCCAGGAGCGGGGCGGCTCTTTCGGCGACCACCGAGTCGCGGTCGTTGACGAATTCGAGCGCGTCCACCGCGTCTTCGTCGTTGATCTGCACCAGCTTCTTCTTCCCGAACACCATGACCGTTTTCAACCCGGCGCGGTGGGCGATGTCGAAGACCGAGTCGCCGTTGGCCCGGCCGCGTTCGGGCAGGTAGTCGTTCCAGTCCACGCCGTGTTGGGCGGGACACAGCCCGGTCAGCATGGAGGCGTGGGCCGGGAGGGTGGCGCTGGGGTAAACCGTCTGGGCGTGAAGGGTGTAAGCCCCCTGTGACATCAACCCTTGCAAGACCGGCATGGGGGCCAGGCCAACCGCTTCGGGGCGCAGCCCGTCCACGCTGATGACCAGGACCCGGCTGATCGGCGGGAGCGGGGTCGGGGTGATCGTCGCCGCGAGAGAGGGCGTCAGGGTGAAGGTGGCCGTGGCCGGGACGAAGGGGGTGAACGTCGCCGGGAGCAGGGTCGGCATCGGCGGGGAGGGGACGGGTAAAGTTGCGGGGGCGCAGGAGGCCAGTAAAACGGCCAGCAGGCCAATTGTCAGGAAAGCGCGGCGCATGGTATCCTTTGGAAATCTACAAAATTGTATGTCGCCTGTTATGAAACTGGCAGGCAAAGCAAAGTCAAAATTGCTAGAATATAAGCGTTGATTGTATCAAACCGGAGAACCGTCTGCAAACTGGAGGAGACACCATGAAAACCCGTATTTTCGCCGCAATCCTGATCGTCGCGCTCCTGACGGCTTGTGGGCCGGAGGCAGGCCCAACCCAGCCGGCCGCGACCACCGAGCCGCCTGCGGCCCCAACCGAACCACCCCCAGCCGCGACCGAAGCGCCCGCCGAAACCCAGCCGGTCGAAACCCCGCCACCCGCCGAACCGACGCCGGAACTTTCCAGCCAGCCGGCCGCCGCGCAGCGGGTCGAGTTCCAGGCTGAAGACGGGGCCGCGCTGGTAGGCTATTTCTACCCGTCGAAATTCGTGGGCGCGCCGGTGGTGGTGCTGATGCACTGGGCCGGCGGCGACCAGACCGATTGGACGAAAGTGGGGCTGGCGCAATGGCTTCAAAACCGGCTGGACGAAAACCCGATCCCGGAAGGGCAGGTGGAGGTTTACCCGCCGATGCCCGAAGACCTGTCTTTTTCCGTTTTCACGTTCGACTTCCGCACCTTTGGCGAGAGCGACCAGATGGCCGGTGTGCCTTATTCGCAAATCACGCCGGGCTGGGTAATGGACGCCAAAGCCGCCTACGCCACCGCCGCGACCATGCCGGAAGTTGACCCAAATCTCGTCGCCGGGATCGGCTCCAGCATCGGCGCGGACGGGGTGGTGGATGGCTGCTACGATAACTGCATCGGCGCCCTGTCGCTTTCGCCGGGCAACTACCTCGCCCTGCCCTACACCGACGAAGTCAAACGGGTGGACGAGGCCGGGAAGCCCGTCTGGTGCGTGGCAGCGGAAGGGGACGGCCCGGCGTACGCGGCCTGCTCAAACTCTTCCGGCGAGCATTACCTGAGCAAGTTCTACCCCGGCGACATCCACGGCACCGCCCTGCTGATGCCGCCGAACAACCCACCCGACATCGGGCAGGTCGTCCTGGACTGGCTGAAGACCGTTTTCAGCCTGGCGTGAGGACCATGCAAAGTTACAACTACGCCCGCCGTAACGGGACCGAAGAGATCACCTGGAAACGCTTCGCCGAACTTTCCGCCCAGCTCGTGGAAGCGCTGGCGCAGGAAAAGGTCCAGGTGGTGATCGGCATCGCCCGGGCCGGATTGTTCCCGGCCACGGCGGCGGCCTGCGCTTTGCGCTGCGAGATGTACCCGGTGCGCGTCACCCGCCGCATAGACGACCGGGTCGCCTTCGACCATCCCATCTGGCGCGTGGACGTGCCCTCCTCGGATGTGCGTGGCAAGGTCGTAGCCGTGGTGGACGAGATCGCCGACAGCGGCGAGACCCTGGCCCTGGTCAGCCTGCGGGCGCAGGAGCGCGGCGCCCAGCGGGTCGTGACGGCCAGCCTGGTCAGCCATTCGTGGGCCAGTCCCATGCCCGATGTGACCGCCCTGGTCAGCGACGCGCTGGTCGTCTTCCCGTGGGACAAATCGGTTTACATCGAAGGCCGGTGGCAGCCGCACCCTGAGATCATCGCCGCCATCCAGTCCCAGCAGGAGGCCAAGGAGTAGGAAATGCCAACGAGAAGCTCACCCAGCCGCATCATCCCGCGCGCTTTCCCCGGCATCCAGGACGAGGAAGTGGAACAACTCATCGCCAACGGGCGGGTCGAAAGTTACCCGGCAGGCGTCATCCTGTGCCACGAAAACGCCCTCGAAAACACCTTCTACCTGCTCCTCGGCGGCAGCGTAGACGTGACCAAGGTCATCAACGAGCGGGAGGAGCGCCATCTCAAAGTGCTCGAGACCGGCGATTTCTTCGGCGAAATGGCCCTCATCCATAACGCGCCGCGGGCCGCAACCGTCAAGACCCGCGAAGAAGTGCTGGTACTGGAGATCCGCCGCGAGGCCTTCGAGAAAGTGCTCAAAGACAGCAGCAGCGTTTCGCTGGCAATGGTGCGCGAGATCAGCAACCGCCTGCGCCAGAACGACGAAATGGCTATCGAGGACCTGCAACTGCGCGCCGGCGAACTGGCCCGGGCCTACCAGCGCCTGGCCGAACAGGAACTGGCCCGCCGTGAATTCCTGACCAGCGTGGCCCACGAACTGCGCACCCCGCTGATGACTGCCAACGGCTACCTCGAACTGATCCAATCCGGCGCGGTCAAAGGAGAAGACACCAGCCGGGCAATTGACACCATTGCCCGCAATGTTCGGCAGATCAACGCCCTGGTCAACGACATCCTGTTTTTGCAGGAACTCGACCTGATCCTGCCCAAGTTCGAACCGGTGGACATGCAAAAGATCGCCGAAACGGTCATCAGGAACTACGCCCACAGGGCCAGGCAAAAGGACTGCGCCCTCCGTCTCATCCCGGACCCGGCCCTGCCTCCCGTTTCGGGGGATGCCAAAAGCCTCGAACGCGCCCTGACCGCCCTGGTGGATAACGCCATCAAATTCAGCCCCGAAGGCGGCAGCGTGGACATCCGCACGAGCATGGCGGATGGCAGGGTCAAGGTCTCGGTCCATGACCGGGGCATCGGCATAGACGAGGAGACCCGCCTGCACATCTTCGACCGCTTCTACCACCTGGACCGGATCGGCAGCCAGCTTTTCAGCGGCATCGGCCTGGGGCTGGCCATCACCCGCCAGGTCATCCAGCAGCACAACGGCACCCTCGAACTGGAGAGCGAACCCGGCAAGGGCAGCACCTTCACCCTGTCCCTGCGCCGGTGGGAGGCAGGGAATTAAAAGCGCAGACCGCCCGATCGGGCGGTCTGCGCTTTTAAAAGAGCTTTAAGCGTTATACCGGCTGGCCGTTCCTGAACATCCGCCCGATCCTGCGCCGGGTCGGTTCGAGCAAACCTAAATGGGCCAGCATCAAAATGCTCACCACCGCCATCCCCAGGAAGAACACGATGTCTCCCCACAGCTTGCTGTAATCCACCAAAGTCGCCGGGAAAAAGATGTAGTGGAAAACGATCAGGTACAGGTGGATCAGGCAGATCAACAGCAGCGGGATGGCAAAAATCACCAGGCTGTGGTTCTCCAACATCAGGTGCAGGCCGATCATCGCCAGCAGCCCGGCGATCATCACCAGGCAATATTTGGCGAAACTGGGATTGCTCCATCCCTGGTTGAAAAGTTTGACGATAATCGCAATGTACAGGGCGCAGATTCCGGCCAGACAGAGCCAGATGTAAACCTGGATCAGGATGGGCAAAACCAGGTTGTTCAGCCCGCGGATGCTGTAAACCCCCACGATCCAGCCGACCATGTAAGCCAGCCCCAGCACCACCAGCTTGGACCAAATGCCATCGTATTTATCACTGCTGTCGGTTACCAGCACATTGATCGCCAACACCGCCCCGCTGGCCAACGCAATAGCCAGGCTGACCAGGCAGATGAGCAGCGTGACGACGCGCAGCATCCCATCTTCGGCGACGTTGTTGTGATTTTTTCCCGGCTGTGTGGGCGTGGGAGAAGCGGAAGGCTGTATTCTGGGCAGGCTTTCGTCCTGATTGGTCATGATCTGATACCCTGTTGAGGAATGGGGATTATTTTACCATCTCAATGCAGACGAAATTCAGACTGCCCGGTCTGGGACTTTGTTCCTCCCGTGATTCGATTTTACGCAAAATTTATCCCCCGCCTCCAAACCGGACCGTCAGCCTGCCCCCGTTATCGTAACCGGATCGGGCCAAAAAGGGCGGATCGCCCGGCCCCATCCCCCGGATGCGGCCCAGGATGGCCGGACCGTCCTCCACCAAAGGGACCTCGCCCAGCCGGTCCCAAGCGACGAATTCCGGTATCCCCTCGGCAGACGCAACCGGCTCCCCCGTCCCGGCCTCGCCTGTGAAGACGAACAGCCCAATCCCCGGGCTTTGGCCGGTATCCACGATCAACGTGCCGCACAATCGCAGCTCCGCCCTGAGACCAGATTCCTCGAATAACTCGCGATGCGCGGCAGAGAGGGCGTCCTCGCCCTGCTCGATGTGACCGCCGATGCCGTTGTACTTCCCCGTCCAGCCGGTGACTTTGCCGCTTTTGGGCAGCAGCTTGAGCAGCAGCACCGAGTCGCCGCGGGTGGCAAAGACCAGCACGCGGGGGATGACCATGTAACGGTCAGGTTTGATATTCTGGTCGGAAACGGGCATGGATTCTCCGAAAACGAAAACCGTGGACGGGGATCACCCACCGTCCACGGTTCTGCAAAGACGTTTTACGCCACCGTAATGCTCTTATCCAGGTACACGTCTTGGATGGTGTTCAGTATCTTCACCCCATCCGTCATCGGGCGCTGGAAGGCCTTGCGCCCCGAAATCAGGCCCTGTCCGCCGGCGCGCTTGTTGATCACAGCCGTGACCGCCGCGTCGGCGAAATCGTTGGCTCCCGAAGCCCCGCCGCTGTTGATCAGGCCGACCCGCCCCATGTAGCAGTTGGCGACCTGGTAACGGCTCAAGTCAATCGGATGGTCGCTGGTCAGGTCGCTGTAGATGCGCTTGTCGAGCTTGCCATAAGAAACGCTTTCCGCGTTCAGCGCGATGAAGCCGCCGTTGTTTTCGGGGAGTTTCTGCTTGATGATGTCCGCCTGGAGCGTGACCCCCAGGTGGTTCGCCTGGCCGGTCAGGTCGGCGGAGACGTGGTAATCCTTGTCCTGTTTGAAGGCCGGGTTGCGCAGGTAGCACCACAGCACGGTCGCCAAGCCGAGTTCGTGGGCGAGGGTAAAAGCCTGGGCGATCTCGATGATCTCGCGGTGCGAATCGTCCGAGCCGAAGTAGATGGTCGCGCCGACCGCGGCCGCGCCCATGTCGTAGGCCTGCTCGACCGTCCCAAACAGGATCTGCTCGAACGAATTCGGGTAGGTCAGGAGTTCGTTATGATTGATCTTCACCAGGAACGGGATCTTGTGGGCATACTTGCGCGAAACCATCCCCAGCACGCCGAACGTGGAGGCGACCGCATTGCAGCCGCCCTCGATAGCCAGCCTGACGATGTTCTCCGGGTCGAAGTAATCCGGGTTTTTGGCAAAGCTCGCCCCGCCCGAATGTTCGATGCCCTGGTCCACCGGCAGGATGGACAGGTATCCCGTCCCGGCCAACCGCCCGGAATTGTAGATGCGCGCCAGGTTGCCGAGCACGCGGTTGTTCCGGTCGGATTGCGCGAAAATGCGGTCCAAAAAGTCGGGGCCGGGCAGGTGCAGGCGCTCTTTTGAAATCTTCGGTGCATCAAAACCCAGCAGGGAATCTGCCTTATCGCCCAGCAAGGATTGGATTTCAGATGCCATAAATTACTCCTTTTCTTCTTGTCGTTAATTTATAGATTACACAGATCCACTGCAAAAACTCACCACAGAGATCACAGAGAACACGGGGTTCTTCTTTAGTTATGACTTATGCTCTGGGTACTCCGTGCGCTCCGTGGTAGAAAAGACTTTTTTCAGTGAAGTCATAGATTTGCAATATCAAATCGGCAAAACCTGTGGGGTTTTCAGATGATATCTGTTTTCAAACTTTCTTGGCGCAACTTCGCCTAAAAATAAAGCGTAAATCGGGGTAGGCGCTGCCGAAGCAGCCCGCGCTGACAAACCATGCCGTGCTTGATTATAACCACAAACTCAGGCTATAATGTTAGCGACCACTCCATTTCCGAATTTTCAGGAGGCACCTCAATGAGCGACCTTTTCGAGCGAGTAACCGGCGACCAGGACATCTTCAAGAAACTCGGCTCCTACATCCCCGGTTTCAAGGGTTATATCGAACGCCAGAACCGCCGCGCCTCAGACAAACTGCTGCGCGAGACTGTGGCCGACCGCTTCGAGGAACAATGGAAGCGCGCCTCGGCCATCCAAACCGACCTGATCAGCCAGGGGATGATCGAGCTGATTGATGACATGGAAAAAGCCGCGCTCCAATTGCGCACTTTCATTGACAAGATCCGCACGGCGGCTTACGGCTACTCCGGCCTGTTCGATGCGGTCAAGATCAACGAGGATGAACTTGCCCAGCTCTACGCCTTCGACAACGCCTTCTTCGATGTGGCCGAGCAGGTCGGGCGCGCCCTCGACAACATCGAGGCCTCGATGGGCGATTCCGACGGGTTGAAGGCCGCCATCCGCAACCTGACCAGCCTGGCCCGCGAGGCAGTCAACACCTTCGAGCGCCGCAGCGAGGTCTTCACCAGCGGCGGCAACTAGCCGAGCCTTCCGGGATTTCACCCAAATCCAAAGCCCACCCCGCGGGGACGGTTCAACGCCGTCCCCGTTTTTGGTTTGTATGGTAGGATTCAGGAGCGCAAATTTAGAAATCCACGATTCTTGTGTCACCCTGAGTCTTGTCCTGAGCGCAGCGAAGGAGCAGCGAAGAATCTCCTTCCCGGTCAGCGAGATGCTTCGCGAAGTTTACACTGAGCGAAGCGAATGTGCTCAGCATGACAAGCCATTTACTTTACAAATAAGGAGACCCTTTCCATGTGGCAAGAATACATTTCCGCGGCCACCACAGACGAGGTGATCCGCGTCCTGGGCCAAAAGGCTGACAAGGCCCGCGTCGTCGCCGGGGCCACCGACCTGATGCTCGAACTGGAACGCGGCGTCCGCACCGGGATCGAGACCCTGGTGGACGTGACCCGCATCCCCGGCCTCGACCGGATCACCCTGGACGAAGACGAAGTCATCCATCTCGGGCCGCTGGTGACCCACAACCATTGCGCGGCCAGCAAACTCATCCGTGAGCGGGCCTACCCGCTGGCCCGGGCCGCCTGGGAAGTGGGCGCGCCGCAGATCCGCAACCGGGCCACGGTGGCCGGCAACCTGATCACCGCCTCGCCCGCCAACGACACCATCACCCCGCTGATGGCGCTCGGCGCCTGGGTCGAACTGCAATCGGTACGCGGCATCCGCCGGGTGGGTTTGCAGGATTTTTATACCGGCGTGCGCAAGACCGTCATGCAGGCGGACGAAATGCTGGTGGACATCGCTTTCCCGGCCTTGAAGGCGACCCAGCGCGGGACGTTCATCAAACACGCCCTGCGCCGGGCACAGGCCATCTCGGTCATCAACCTGGCGATCGTTCTGGAATTCGAAGAGGCTGCCGTTAAACAGGCCGCCATCACCCTGGGAGCGGTCGCGCCGGTCATCATCCACGCGGCGGAGGCGGAGACCTTCCTGGCCGGCCAAACGCTGACGGACGAGGTCATCGCCCAGGCCGCGGACCTGGCTGCCGGGGCCGCCCGCCCGATTGACGACCTCCGCGGCTCGGCGACGTACCGCCGCGAGATGGTGCGCGTCCTGGCCCGCCGGGGGCTGAAGTCGCTGTTCGAGGGTCAGGAACAGGCCGGGTTCCCGTCCGCTCCGGTGTTGCTCTGGGCGCAGGCGAAAGCCGAAGCGGAGAAAACGTTCACGGGGGCGCGTCACCGCGACCATTCCCCCATCCGCACAACCATCAACGGGAAGGACTATACCTTCATTGAAGGCCAGGATAAGTCGCTGCTGCGCCTGCTGCGGGAAGACGCCGGGCTGGTGGGCACGAAAGAGGGCTGCGCCGAAGGCGAGTGCGGGGCCTGCACGGTGTTCCTGGACGGGCGGGCGGTGATGGCCTGCCTGGTGCCCGCGCCGCGGGCGCACGGGGCCGAGATCGTCACCATCGAGGGGCTGGCTGCCGACGGGCAGTTGCACCCGGTCCAAAAAACTTTTATCGAAGACGGGGCGGTGCAGTGCGGCTACTGCTCGCCGGGATTCCTGATGTCGGCGGCCAAACTGCTCGAAGAGCGCCCCCAGCCGACCCGCAACGAGATCGAGCAGGCCATCACGGGTAATTTATGCCGCTGCACGGGCTATTACAAGATCGTGCAGGCCATCGAAGATGCCAGCAAACTGACGGAATAGGAGCGAACATGGGCCGGTATTCATTCGAACGCACCCCGAAAAAGAAAGAGCGCGCTGTCCACCCGATCTGGCGCGGCATCGGCTGCCTGATGCTGCTGATCGTGCCGCTGATCTCCTACGCCCTGGCTGACATCCTGGTGCGTTATGGGATTGACCAACGGTTGTGGTTCATTCCCAGGGAACTGATCGGTTACCCGCAGCTGCCCCCGACCGTTTGGCGATTCCAGGTTCTGACGACCCTGTTCGGCTGGATCGCCCGGATCGAGAACCTGTACGCCAACCTGGTCATGACGTTGGTGTTTATGGTGCTGATTTTTGGGGTCATCGCCATGGTCTATGCTGTCATGTACAAAGCCGCCGCGCCATCCCGGTATGGCCCTTATGATGCCCCGCCGCCGAGGATCAAGACGAAAAGATATAAAAGGTAGACCCCATGACAAACATCGTTGGAAAACCCCTCCCCCGCATAGACGCCTTCGGCAAAGTGACCGGTGAGACGCTCTATGGCGGCGACCTGTCCATGCCGGGGATGCTGCACATGAAGATCCTGTTCGCCCACCGGCCGCACGCCCGGGTAGTGAGCATCGACACGTCCAGGGCCGAGGCGCTGATGGGCGTATTCGGCGTGTACACATCCAAAGACGTGCCGGTCAACGAGTACGGCTTGCAGTGGAACGACCAGCCGGTGTTGTGCGGACCGGGGTCTCGATACGGCGAAGATCATGCCTACTCGACCGCCGAGGAAAAGGGGAGAGACATCGTCCGCTTCGTGGGCGACCAGGTGGCGGTGGTCGTGGCCGAGACGGAAGCCCTGGCGGCCCAGGCCCGGGACCTGATCGAGGTCACTTACGAAGACCTGCCGCTCGTCACCGACCCGGAAGCGGCCATGCAGCCGGGTGCGACCCTCGTCCACCCGGAGATCGGGCCGACGAACATCTGCGTCCACGACAAGATCCGCAAGGGGGACGTGGAGGCCGGTTTCGCCCAGGCGGAGGTGATCGTCGAGGGCGAGTACCGCGTCCCGGTGCAGGAGCATGCTTACCTCCAACCGGAAGCGGGCCTGGCCCACATTGACGACGAAGGCCGGGTGGTGGTGCTGGCCGCCGGTCAATGGACCCACACCGACCAGAAACAGATCGCCCACGCCCTCGACCTGCACATTGACCAGGTGCGGGTGGTCTACCCGGCCATCGGCGGGGCGTTCGGCGGGCGGGAGGATATGTCGGTGCAGATCGTGTTGGCCCTGGCGGCGCTGAAACTCAAACGCCCGGTCAAGATCGTCTGGTCGCGGCAGGAGTCGATGTTCGGGCACGGCAAACGCCATCCGATGGTGATCCAGGCCAGGTGGGGCGCGACCAAAGGCGGCAAGCTGGTGGCAGCGGAAAATACGTTCATTGCGGATGCCGGGGCTTATATGTACACCACCAACAAAGTCCTCGGCAACTCGACCATCACCCAGACCGGGCCGTATTTCATCCCCAACGTCAAAGCCGACGTGTACGGGGTCTACACCAACAACCTGCCGGGCGCGGCCTTTCGCGGCTTCGGCGCGCCGCAGGCGGCCTTCATGGCCGAAAGCCAGATGAATAAACTGGCCGAAGCCCTGGGACTCGACCCGGTTGAGTTCCGTATGAGGAACCTCATCAGCGAGGATTTAACTCTCGATGTCGGCACCCCGCCCCCGGGTCCGGTTTCGATCGGGCAGGTAATTACCGCAGCCGCGAAAACCGCCAAAGAACGGTACTCGGTCGAAGCGTTCACGCCGACCACCGTCCACGGTCAACCGTCAACGGTCCGCTCCTGGGGCTTCGCGGCCGGGTTCAAGAACATCGGATTTTCGTTCGGCTACAAGGAAAATTGCTGGTCGCGGGTCGAGATCCACGGCGACGGCGAGATCGAGGACGTGGTGGTTTACAGCGCCTCGGCGGAGGTGGGGCAGGGCAACCACACCGTCCTGGCCCAGATGGCCGCCGAAGTGACCGGCGTGACGCTGGACAGGGTCCACATGGTCACGATGGACACGCTCAACATGGGCAACGCCGGGTCGGCTTCGGCCTCGCGGCTGACGTTCATGTCGGGCAACGCGGTCAAGGGCGCATCCGAGCGCGCTTTCGAGAAGTGGCAGGCCGAGGAGCGCCCGGCCATCGCCGAGTACACCTACCTTGCGCCGGAGACGACGCCAATGGACAAGGAAACCGGCTACTCGATGCCCAACTTCGCCTACGCCTACGCGGCCCAAGCCGTGGAAGTGGAAGTGGATACCGAGACCGGACAGGTGCGCCTGGTGCGGGTCATCTCGGCGGACGACGTGGGCAAGGCGATCAACCCGGCCCAGGTGGAAGGGCAGATCGAGGGCGGCGTGGTGCAGGCCCAGGGGTACGCCATCCAGGAGAATTTCATCACCCGCGACGGATATGTGCTGACGGATATGCTCAGCACCTACCTGATCCCGACCATTTGGGACATCCCCGAATCGGTGGATTCGGTGGTGGTCGAAGTGCCGGACGAACGCGGCCCGTGGGGAGCCAAAGGGGTGGGCGAACTGCCCTACCTGCCGCTGGCCCCGGCCATCGCCCACGCCATCCGCAATGCCACCGGGGTATGGATCAGCGAGATCCCGTTCACGCCGGAGCGGGTTCTAAAGGCATTGGGCAGAATTTGATCAAAACCAGGCCACAGAGACTCGGAGGCACCGAGATTAAAAACTCTCTGTGACTCCGTGACTCGGTGGCTAAATTTTATAGTCATGTTCACCCGTCTCAAATCACTCTTCCTGCGCCATCGCTACAAACTGGCCGTGCTGGCCCTGCTGATCGGGGCCTCGGCCATTTGCGTGATGCTGGTCGCAAGCCGTGTCCTGTACGCCGATTCGCGGCGCTACACCAACCTGCTCTGGAACCTGTTCCTGGCCTGGATCCCCTTCGCGGCGGCCTTCCTCGCCTATACCCTGTCCTTGAGCCGCAGGCTGGTTTACATCGCTGTGCCGGTCTTCGCCCTCCTGTGGCTGGCCTTCTTCCCCAACGCTCCCTATCTGCTGACCGACCTCCAGCACCTGGCCGACGGCCCGTCTGCTGCGCCGCTCTGGTACGACACCATCCTGATGGTCTGGTTCTCCTGGACCGGCCTGCTGCTCGGCCTGTTCTCGCTTTACCTGATGCACGAGATCGTCCGGCAGACTTTTGGGCGGACGGTTGGCTGGGTCTTCGTGCTGGTCGTCTCAGGCTTGAGCAGCGCCGGCATCTACCTAGGGCGTTTCCTGCGCTGGAACAGTTGGGACCTGCTCCAAAACCCCAGCGACGTGGCGCTCGACATCCTGGGCTGGGTGGTTGACCCCAGCCTGCGCCTGGTGGTCTTCATCGGCCTGTTCACGGCTTTCTTCCTGTTCGCTTATCTCACGCTCTACGCCTTCGGCCACATCCTGCGGGACGACAACGCCCACCAAAACGTGGTTTAATTTTCCCTATGACAAAACCCATCCTCATCCGCGGCGGCGGCGACCTGGCTTCCGGCGTCGCCCTGCGCCTGCGCCACGCCGGTTTTCCGGTCGTCATCACCGAACTGCCCCGGCCGCTGTCCGTGCGGCGGGCGGTTTCCTTCTCCGAAGCGGTTTACGAAGGGGATTGGATCGTGGAGGGCGTCCGCGCCCGGCGGGTGGACTCCGTTGCCGAGGCCCTGTCCCTGGCTGGCGGCGGACTCATCCCGGTTCTCGTGGACCCGGAGCTTGCCGCCGTCAAACTGGCCGGTTTCTCCGCTGTGATAGATGCCCGTCTCCTCAAGACCCCCATCCCCTACTCCCTGTCCCCTGCTCCCCTGATCCTCGGCCTCGGCCCCGGATTCACTGCCGGGGAGAACTGTCACGCCGTGATCGAGACGATGCGCGGCCACACCCTCGGCCGGGTCTACTGGACGGGGACGACCCGTCCCGACAGCGGCCAGCCGGAGGGCGACCCGCGCCGCGTCCTGCGCGCCCCCGCTGACGGGGTGTTCGAGTCCCGGGCGGAGATCGGCCAGCATGTGGAGGCGGGGGATATTGTTGCAGTAATCAGTAATCAATATCCGGTGGCCAGTGGGGTGAGCGGGGTGGTGCGGGGGTTGGTCCATTCGGGGCTGGAGGTGAGCAAAGGCTTGAAGGTCGGTGATATTGACCCGCGCGATAACCGGGATTACTGCTTCCTCGTTTCCGATAAGGCCCTGGCGGTGGGCGGGGCGGTGCTGGAGGCGGTTTTGAAGTGGCAAGTGGAAAGTGAGAAGTTGAAAGGTTGAAACTTTCACAGGCTTTGCGGCTTTCTGGCACGGAAACGGTCGCGTTCGTGGGCGCAGGGGGCAAGACGACGGCCATGTTCCAACTGGCGCGGGAATTGTCGCCCCCCGTCGTGGTGACGACTACCACCCATCTCGGAGCATGGCAAACGGAATTGGCCGACCGGCACTTTATCGTCTCGTCCGACGAAGACCTGAACGCGGTCGAAGACAACCGCCGTGGCGTGATGCTGGTCACCGGCCCGCAAGTCGGCGACAGGTTTGGCGGGGTTGGAGAAAAACTCCTGGATTGGCTGCACGCCCTGTGCGGGTATCACTCCCTGCCCCTGCTCATCGAAGCCGACGGGGCGCGCCAGAAACCGCTCAAGGCCCCGGCGGAGCACGAACCAGCCATCCCGGAGTTTGTGAAGACGGTCGTGGTTGTGGCGGGATTGTCCGGGCTGGGGAAGCCGCTGGCGGAGGAGTGGGTGCATCGGGTGGAGCGGTTCGAGCAGATCAGCGGGGCAGCGGACCGGGCAACGGATCAGGGAACGGATCAGGGAACGGAGAAGCGGATTTCTGTCGAAGCGCTGGGCAAGGTGCTGGCACATCCCGAAGGCGGGTTGAAGGGCATCCCGGCGGGGGCGCGGCGGGTGGCGCTGCTCAACCAGGCGGATACGCCGGGGTTGCAGGCCCAGGGCAAACTGCTGGCGGAGAAACTTTTGGGGGCGTTCGATGCGGTCATCGTCGCAAGCCTGAAGTCGCAAGTCGTCCATGCGGTCCATGAACCTATTGCCGGGATCGTCCTGGCGGCGGGCGGAGCCTCCCGCTTTGGGCGGCCCAAGCAACTGCTGGACTGGCGCGGCCAGCCCTTCGTGCGGGCTGTGGCGCAGACCGCGCTCGCAGCGAGTCTCTCGCCGGTGGTGGTCGTGACCGGGGCATACGCGGAGCAGGTCGAGGCCGCCGTGAAGGATTTGCCGGTGACGATTGTGAGAAACGAGGAATGGGAAAGTGGGCAGGCGGGTTCGCTGCAGACGGGGGTTGGCCCTCTTTTACCCCCACCGGCCTTCGGCCACCTCCCCCAAATTCGACGAACTGCTGTCGAATTTGGGGGAGGCCGGGAGGGGGCATGGGTCGGTGGGGGTATCTTCCTTCTCGCCGACCAGCCGCAAGTGACGGTGGAAGTTATCCGGGCATTGGTGGAGCACCACGCCCAGACGCTGCATCCGGTGATTGCGCCGTATGTCTTCGAGCGGCGGGCCAACCCGGTGCTGTTCGACCGGGTCACGTTCGCGGCGCTGATGCAGCTCACCGGCGACCAGGGCGGGCGCGGCGTCTTCTCGCAGTTCAGCCCCCGCTACCTGAACTGGTACGACAAGCGCCTGCTCCTAGACGTGGACACGCCCGAAGACTACCAAAGGCTGCTGGACGCATGAAAGGTATCGCGGCGGTCATCCTGGCGGCGGGGCAATCGCGGCGGATGGGGCGGCCCAAGCTGCTGCTGCCCTGGGGCAACACGACTGTGCTGGGGCAGGTCATCGCGACATTCGCTGAAGCGGGCATCGAGGAGATCGTGGTCGTGACGGGCGGGGCGCGGGAGCAAGTGGAGGCACTGGCCGGCGCGTCGGCACGGACGGTCTTCAATCCGTTATTCGCGGAGGGTGAGATGTTTTCGTCCATCCAGGTTGGGCTTGGGGCACTCGGCCCCTCGACCCGCGCCGCGCTGATCGGGCTGGGCGACCAGCCCCAGGTCCAGAAAGAGACGGTGCGGGCAGTGTGCGAGGCGTACACCCGCTCCCGGTCCCCGCTGGTCGTCCCCAGTTACAACCTGCGCCGGGGCCATCCCTGGCTGGCCGGCCGCTCCATCTGGCCCGAATTATTGGCTCTGTCTGCCGGTCGAACGCCGCGTGAATTCATGAATTCGCGCGCCGGCCTGATCCATTACGTCAACGTGGACACGCCGACGATCCTCGAAGACCTGGATACGCCCGAAGATTACTTGAAATCCCGCCCCTGACGTGCTATTGTAAATGTGCAAGGCTGTTCCATCACGGTAAATATCCACCCACCGAAAGGAGCCGCCATGTCTGAAATCGAACAGATGGCCGAGACCATCAAAAACGCCATGCGAGCCGTGGACGAAGCCTACGAGGCCGGTAACAAGCTGCGGAAACAGGCTACGCCCGAAACGCTCAACCACTTCAAATCCGAGATGGAGGCATTGGGTGAACACCTGCAAGCCCTGAAACGGGCGCTGAACCACGAAGAGGGCTATTTCGTCGAAGAGCTTTCAGACCTGCTCTCGCAATTCTTCAGCGGCAAGCGTGCGCCTTACCGCTCCATCCCCAGGGTCAATGACAGGTAGTGCCGCATCGCTAAAACCCGAAATCGAGCCGCCAGACCCGGCGATTGAGCGGCTTAATTTTGGAATCAAGCGGCTTAATCCGGCAATTAAGCCGCTTGACTGTAATTTTCCCGGCGTGAAAATATTTTTTTACGGCGTCAAATTTCTTTTTCCCGGCGTGAAATTAAATTTTCACGCCGGGAAATCTGTGATCGAGCGGCTTAATTTTGGAATCGAGCGGCTTGATTCGAGAATCGAGCGGCTTGATCCGGGAGTTTAGCGGCTCGATCCCGCCATCCCCCGGCTCTCGCGGCGGAGCCGGGACGGGCAACCAGCGGGAGTTCTATGATAAACTCTTGCATCATCCCACCTATCAGGAGTACAGCGTGAAGACATTGATCATCCTCAACCCGATATCCGGACGCGGCTACGCCGGGAAAGCGGTGCCGGACATCGAGGCCTGTTTGCGCGCCCAGGGCGTGGACTTCACCCTGACGCGCACCGAGCGCCCCTGGCATGCGGCCGGGATCGCCGAGCAAGCTGCAAGAGACGGCTACGACCTGGTCGTCTCGGCCAGCGGCGACGGGACCGCCAACGAAGTGGTCAACGGATTGATGCGCGCCCGGGCTGCCGGGTTCGACCGGACGGCATTCAGCATCCTGCCGGTGGGCACGGGCAACGACATGGCCTACAGCCTGGGTGTGCGCGGCGCGCTCGAAGAAACCTGCCAGGCCCTGGCAGCAGACCGGCGCAAGAGGATTGATGTCGGCTGGGTGCGGGGCGGGGATTTCCCCGAAGGCCGCTACTTCGCCAATGGGGTGGGCATCGGCTTCGACGCCGCGGTCGGTTTCGCAGCGGTCAAGATCCGCTGGGCGCGGGGGCTGCCGGCCTACCTGATCGCCGTCATCCAGACGGTGTTCTTCTATTACAAAGCGCCGCAAGTCCGCATCGAGTTGGACGGCGAAACCATCGAGCAGTCCTCGCTGATGGTCTCGATCATGAACGGAATCCGGCTGGGCGGGGGCTTCTTCACCGCCCCGAACGGCGATCCCGGCGACGGGACGTTCGACCTGTGTATTGCTGAATCCGCATCGAAGGCGCGCATCTTCGGCCTGATCCCCTACTTCCTGAAAGGGACGCAGGACGGCCAGCCGGAAATCAAGATGCGCCATTCGAAGAAAGTCACCGTCACGGCCCTGGACAACCCCTTCCCGGCCCACTGCGACGGCGAGACGCTATGCTACGAGGGCCGCAAGTTGGAGATCGAACTGATCCCGGCTGCGCTGGAATTCGTCTGCGCGGAAGCGTGAACCGCATGGGCTTTTCGCGCTGGGTCGTCACCTACGCCTGCAAATCCGGCCTGGAAGCCCTGTGCCGGATAGATAAATCCGATTTACACAAGGTCCCGATGCGCGGGCCGCTGCTGGCCTACTCGAACCATACCGGCTCGGTCGAAGCGCCGCTGATCTACACCCAGCTCGCGCCGCGCCCGGTGACGGCCCTGGCCAAGGCCGAAACCTGGGACAACCCCTTCCTGGGCTGGGTCTTCTCCACCTGGGAGATCATCCCGCTGCGGCGCGGCGAAGCCGACATGGAGGCCATGCGCAAATCCCTGGCCGCCTTGGAGCAGGGGATGATCCTGGGCATGTCACCCGAAGGGACCCGCAACCGGACCGGCCAACTGCTGCGGGCGCATCCCGGCATTGCGGTGCTGGCGCTCAAGAGCGGCGCGCCGCTGCTCCCGGTGGCGCACTGGGGCGGCGAGAAGTTCCTGCCCAATCTCAAGCGCCTGAGGCGAACGGATTTCCGCATCCGGGTGGGCGAGCCGTTCTATCTCGACGCCGGGGGCCGGAAAGTGACAAAAGAAATCCGCCAGCAGATGGCGGATGAGATGATGTATAAATTGGCTGCGCTGCTGCCGGAAGCCTACCGGGGGGCGTACAGCGATCTGGGGAAGGCGACGGAAGAGTACCTGAAATTCCTTTGAGCATCATCCAAGCCGTCCGCCGCCCAAGATACAAAATGTCCTTTATATGGAGAAAACCATCATGGCAGATAAGCCTGAGTACAGCATTGCAGAAATACATTCCGATTTCCATCCGCGAATTTACGCTAATCTCCGCTAATCTGTTCGAAAATTAGCGAGAATTCGCGAAGATCAGCGGTGTCATTGCGAGGGCGCTCTTTGCCCGAAGCAATCTCCAAAAAGGCAGAAGCACCGATTAACTGGGCTTTCCCAGGCTGGAGGAGATTGCTTCCCTTCGACTTACTCAGGGCAGGCGTCGGGAAGAGCACCCTCCTCGCAATGACAGCGAAAGCAACGCGAGTTGGAGACAAAAATGATAGAAGTGTGACTAAACCTGGTTGATGTCATTCTGAGCGAAGCGAAGAATCTCGTTCTTGAGCGTAAGACCCTTCGCTCCGCTCAGGGTGACAAAACAGCCAAATAGTTATAGTCATACTCAAATGACAGATAAAAAGAGGAGAATTTCATAGCTCATGAATGATTCTTGGCAAAGCGGGATCGCTTACGATAGGTTTATGGGGCGATGGAGCGTCTTTATTGCTCAAAAATTCCTGCGCTGGTTGGCTGTTTCCCCTTCCCACACCTGGCTAGACGTGGGCTGTGGCACAGGCGCTATTACAAAACTGATCCTTGAGAATTATCAGCCTGAAGCAATAATTTCGATTGACTCATCCAGTGATTTTATTTCGCGCGCACAAGAATCAATCAGCGACCCGGCTATACAATTCAGGGTTGGTCTTGCGCAATCACTGGAATTGGAATCGAATTCCATTGACACTGTTGTTTCCGGTCTCGTCCTCAATTTTCTTCCCCAGCCAAAAGCTGCGGTTTCGGAAATGTTGAGAGTGACGAAACCTGGCGGCAAAATCGGGGTGTTCGTTTGGGATTATGCTGACGGCATGCAAATGTTACGTTATTTTTGGGATGCTGCCGTCGAGCTTGATGAGAACGCCAGGGAATTGGATGAAGGCATCAGGTTCCCGCTTTGCCAGGAAGGGCAGCTTGAATCTCTTATTCGAGAGACCGGACTGAAGCGGATAGAGGCAACTCCAATCGAAGTTGTGACCCTCTTCCAAAACTTTGATGATTATTGGCAACCATTTCTGGGTGGTGTTGGTCCTGCACCTGGTTATACGATGAGCCTGGATCCAAGAGACAGACAAAAACTTGAAGATAAACTTCGCAAGTCGTTACCCATTGACGAGAATGGCTCAATTTCTATTACGGCCAGAGCCTGGGCAGTAAAAGGCACAGCCTGACACAGCAACCCAAGAAACCCAGGGCGGGGCAAATTCGAGATGCAGCCGTCGCTTTCGCCATCTCCCCCGGGGGTGCGTCGCACCTGACCCGCAGATCATTCCACCAAACGGTAAGCGCCGACGCTGGGAGCAGTCCCGTTTTGGCAGGTGCGACGCACTCGCGTTACTCGAACTTGTAGAGATACAAATTCGTTTCCCACCTCTCGAACCCCATCTTTTGGTACAGTCTATTCGCCGCCTCGCGCCGGGGGTTGGAGGTGAGCGCCGCGTACTTCGCCCCGGAGTCTTCAGCCTGGTCGAGCAGGAAGCGGGTGATGGCCTCGCCGATCCCCCTCCGGCGGGCGGACTCGTCTACGACCACGTCTTCGATCCGGGCGTGGAGTCCGCTCGGGGCGTAGACCCAGGCCAGGGTCCCCGCGCCGACGATTTTCCCGTCCAAACAGGCCGTCACCAGCAGCGCGCCGGGGAATTCGACCAGTTCGCCCAGCCACGCCGCGCCGGGGATGGGGTCGCCGGGTTTGAGCTGCGGCATCAGGCGGGCAAAGGCTTCCACCAATTCGTCGGTGGCTTCTTCGACAATGGAAAGTTGGATCGGGATTGTCATGGGTCACTTCCGGGTTGCGGAATGAATTCCGCCTTACGAGGCGCCGAAGAATTTCTGCCTGATCTCTTTGAGACGGGCCACATCGGCTTCGGGGATGCGGTTGACCTGGCCGAGCATCCTGGCCCGCCAGTAGACCTGGGCCACGTGTTCGATGCGTTCGAGGTGGGTCAGGGCGGCGTCGAGGTCGGGGCCGAGGGTCAGGGCGCCGTGCTGGCGGAGCAGGATGGCGTCGTGACCCGTGACCAGGCCACGGACGGCGTCGGCGTCGTCGTGCGAGGAGGGGGTGGCGTAGCGGCTGGTCGGCACCTCGCTCAGGGTCAGGGCCACTTCGGGCAGCACGTCCGCCGGGAAGGGGACGCCGGCAACCGTCAGGGCGGTGGCAAAGACCGGGTGGGCGTGGATCACGGCCCAAACGTCGGGGCGCTGGCGGTAGACTTCGAGGTGCATGGGCGTTTCAGATGACGGTTTATGCTTGCGGCGCGGGTGCGCCCAGGTCAGGTTGCCGTCCAGGTCAACGATCAGCAGGTCGTTCTCGTCCATGCGGCCCTTGCACAGCCCGGAGGGGGTGATGAGCACGCGGCCTTCGCCCAGGCGGGTGGAGATGTTGCCGTCGTTGGCGGTCATCAGGCCGCGCCCGTAGCAGACGCGCCCGCACTCGACGATAGCCAGGCGCAAGTCGCGTTCGGTGGCGTGAGGGGGAAAGCGGAGGAGGTTCATACGCTGATTATATAATACCCACGGTTGAAAATTGCGCATTCCTTCTCGTGAAAAAGCGCAATTTTCAACCGACCTGGGTATATTTGAATATTCTTACACTGGCCGTAAGGCCACCACCGGGATGCTTTCGGCCAGTCTGCGGGCATTTTCGGGCGTGGCGGGCAGGCGTTCGGACAGCATCAGGCCGGTCAACTCGCGGAAGGCGGCGGGATACCGTCGGGCATAGGCCCACAGACGGGTTTCGGCTTCGCCCACAGAAATCGTCCCGGCAAGGGCCTCGTAACGCCGGTTGCGTACCTGTACTTTCACCCGCGGGGTCTTTTGAACGTTTCGATACCAATCCGATTTCGCGCCCCAGCCGGAGGCCACGAAATACGCCCCCGTTTCTTCGTCGTGGCCGACCACCTCGATCACCGCCTGCCGCTCCAAACCGGATTTGCGCCCGGTGTGGGTCAACATCAGGAAACGTCCGCCCATCAGCCAGCCCAGGTTCCAGCGATAGAGCCAGATGGGCAGACGCATCAGCGCCTTCAACAGCGGCTGCTTGCGGACCGGTTTGCCGGTCAGGCCGCTCATCCTGCCTTCTCCATCCCCGCCGGATAGCCGCTGATCGCGCCGCGCAGCACCTCCCGGCCGTCCTGGGTCGTGCAGCGGCATTTCAGCAGCACCCAGCCTTTTTCAGGTTTCACGTCGGCGATCTCGGCCTCGGCAGTGACCGTCTCGCCGGCGTAGACCGGGGCCAGGAATTCGAGTTCCATTTTGGTGGCCAGGAACGACCAGATGCCGCCCAAATGCGTGAGCAGGCTGGCGGTCAACAGGCCGGGGACGATCCGCTTGCCGAACGGGGTTTCGGCCGCGAAAGTGTCGTCGGTGTGGTAGGGGTTGATGTCCCAGGTCACGCCGATGAAGAGGGCCATGTCGGCTTCGGTCAGTGTGCGGCGGAAGGAGGCTTTCGCGCCGATTTCGTAGTTTTCGGGGATACGGGGCATGTTTCTCCTGGCGCGGGAGTGCGTCGCACCACCCCAAACGGGATTTTCCCTGGGCTGGCGGCCGTTCCGTTAAACGGGTCTTGCCACAGGGTCAGGTGCGACGCACCCTCGGCGTTCTAGGCTTTGACCAGCCCGACCTTGACCGTCTCACCGTCGAAACCGTCTTCGGTGACGGAGGCCCCGGCGGGCGCTGCGGCGAAGTCCAGGACGAGGGTCAGGGTCTCGGCCAGGACATATTCCCGGTGCGCTTCGAGCGCGGACTTCAGGCCTGCGGAGGCGGAAACGAAGAGCTTGATCCGGTCCGACACGTCCAGCTCGGCGGCCTTGCGTAAATCCTGCACCCGGCGGACGAACTCCCGCGCCAGGCCCTCGGCAGCCAGTTCGGGCGTCAGGTCGGTGACCAGGGCAGCCAGGTAGGCCCCGTCGGCGGCGACGGCGTAACCGGCTTTTGCGTCGGCCCGCACCTCGACTTCATCGGCCAGGATGTCGAGGGTCTCGCCGTCCAGCGTCACCTTGAGCGGCTGGCCGGAGAGCAGGGTATGGGCGCCCTCTTCGGCGCTCATCGCCAGGATCGCGGCGCGGATGGCCGGGAACTTGCTGCCGTATTTCTGGCCCAACTGCTTGGGCAGCGGCTTCAGGCTGTAGGTCACAGCCTCGCTGGAGGCGTCCAGCAGGCGCACGGACTTGACGTTGAGTTCGTCCATGATCAGGGCGGCATAGGTCTCGACCGCGTGGCGCTCGTCCATCCTGCCGACCGAGAAAGCGGCCTCGGCCAGCGGCTGGCGGACTTTGCGGTTCGCCTTCTGGCGGGCAGAGTGGCCGAGCGAGACGAGTTTCATGACGGTCGCCATTTCTGCGTTGAGGGTCTCGTCAATCAACTTCTCATTCGTCTCGGGCCACAGCGAGAGATGGACCGATTCGGGCGCGTTCCCGTCCACCGAGCGGACCAGGTTCTGGTAGAGTTCCTCGGCCAGGAAAGGCATGGTCGGGGCGAGCAGCCTGGCGAGGGTGGTCAGGGCGGTGTACAGGGTGGTGTAGGCGGCCTGTTTATCGGTATCCGACTCCGACTTCCAGAACCGCCGCCGGGACAGGCGCAGGTACCAGGTCGAAAGGTTCTCGACGAAGGCGGCGATCGGGCGGGTGGCGTTCAACACGTCGTAATTTTCCATGGCCGTCGTCACCGTGCGGACGAGGGCGTTCAGTTCCGAGAGCAGCCAGGTGTCCAGTTGGCTCCCGCTCCCGGCGGGGGTGAGGGCGGGCTTGTCGAGATTGGCATAAGTGACGAAGAACGAGTAGACGTTCCAGAGAGTGAGGGTGAAGTCACGCACGACCTCGCCAACCAGGTCGGAAGAGAAACGCCGCTCCTGTCCCGGAGGGCTGGCGGTGTAGAGATACCAGCGCAGGGCGTCGGCCCCGTGAGCGTTGATCACGTCCCAGGGCTGGACGATGTTGCCCAGACTCTTGGACATTTTCCGGCCCTCGCCGTCGAGGACCAAGCCCAGGCAGATCACGTTCTTGAACGAGACCTGGTCGAAGAGCAGGGTGCTGATGGCGTGGAGCGAGTAGAACCAGCCCCGGGTCTGGTCCACGGCTTCGCAGATGTAATCCGCCGGATACTGCTGCTCGAACTTCTCGACGTTTTCGGCCGGGTAATGCCACTGGGCGTAGGGCATCGAACCCGAATCGAACCACACGTCAATCAGGTCGGGGATGCGGGTCTTGGTGCCTTTTCCGCACTCTTTACAAATCCACTCGATCGCATCCACATAGGGGCGGTGCAAGTCGAGATCGGATAGGTCCCAGCCTATCTTATCGGAGAGTTCTTTTACCGAGCCGATGCACTCGCGGTGTTTGCACGAGTCGCACTCCCAGACCGGGAGGGGCGTGCCCCAGTAGCGCTCGCGGCTCAAGGCCCAGTCTATGTTGTTTTCGAGCCAGTTGCCGAAGCGGCCTTCCTGGATATGCTCCGGGACCCACTTGATCTGGCGGTTGAGTTCCACCAGCCGGTCACGGAACTGGCTGGTGCGGATGTACCACGACTCGCGGGCGTAATACAACAACGGCGTGGAGCAGCGCCAGCAGAACGGGTAGGTGTGGGTGTATTGCTCGGAGCGGAACAACAGCCCGCGGTCGTCCAGGTCACGGATGATCATCGGGTCGGCTTCCTTGACGAAAACTCCCCGCCACGGCTTGACCTCCGGGACGAAAGTCCCGTCAGGGGCGACGGTCATCAGCACCGGCAGGTCGTATTGCTGGGCGGCCAGCATGTCTTCCGCGCCGAAGGCCGGGGCCATGTGGACCAGTCCCGTGCCGTCTTCGGTGGTGACGAAGTCTTCGAGCACCACGAAATAAGCCGGTTTGTCGGGCAGCATGAAGGTGAAAAGCGGTTTGTACTTCACACCTTTCAGCTTTTTACCTTTGAACTTTTCGACCACCTTGACTTCATGCCCCTGAAAAACCTTTTCGACCAGGGCTTCGGCCAGGATCAGGCGCTCAACGCCGCCATCGGGGAGTCCATGCTCCACCGTGACGTAGTCCACGTCCGGGTGGGCGGCCACAGCCACGTTGCCGGGTAACGTCCACGGGGTGGTGGTCCACACCAGCAGGGAGGTGCCGGGCCTGTCCACCAGCGGCATACGGACGAAGACCGAGGGGTCGGTCGCCTCGTCATAGCCGAGGGCCACTTCGTGGTCCGAGAGCGGGGTGCCGCAGCGCGGGCAGTAGGGGACGACCTTGTAGCCTTTGTAGAGCAGCTCCCGGTCCCAGAACTGTTTCAGGATCCACCAGACCGACTCGATGTAGTCGTTGGTGTAGGTGACGTAGGCCGTCTCCAGGTCAACCCAGAAGGCGATCCGCTCGGTCAGTTTCTCCCAATCCTGGATGTAGTCGAAGGCCGACTTGCGGCATTCCTCGTTGAATTTGGCGATGCCGTAGTTCTCGATGTCCTGCTTGTTGGTGAAGCCGTGCCGCTTTTCGACTTCGATCTCGACCGGCAGCCCGTGGGTGTCCCAGCCGCCGCGCCGCGAGACGTGGTAGCCGCGCATGATCTTGTAGCGCGGGAAAACGTCCTTGAAGGCCCGCGCCAGCACGTGATGGACGCCCGGCCGGCCGTTGGCGGTCGGCGGCCCCTCATAGAAAACGTACTCCGGGCCTCCGGCGCGCTGTTCGACGGTCTTCTTGAAGACCTCCTGCTGGCGCCAGAAGCGCATCATCCCGTCTTCCATGGCGGTGACGTCGAGTTTGGGAGAGACTGGTTTGAACATGCGAACCTCCGGTTCAAGGGATTAGAGAACAGAGATTAGAGAATAGTGGACTGCTCTCTGGAAAAAGAAAACTCTCGCCTCACTACAGAGACGAGAGCGAAGCTCACGCGGTACCACTCTGGTTCCTGCCAAGAAGGCAGACACTCTTTCAGGGACTTGTCTCCGCATCCCTGCGCTGGGTGTAACGGCCCACGACTCCGGCTCACTTACTCCCACTGTTCACTGATTACTGAACACCGGTTTCTGTTCGCGGCTCCGGGAGGATTTTCGGTCCGTTTCGCTGGTCCGGCTCACACCGTTTCCGAACTCGCTGTCAGCGTTCCGGGACTTACTCGTTCCCATCATGGCCTTTGGGTATAGGCCGGTATTATACCCACATCCTGCCCTAAAATCAACCTGCTTCGAGCGTAAAAACAGTAATCTCCGGGCGGCAATTCAGCCGAACCTGCAACCGGGCCATGCCCACACCCCGGTTGGTGTACTGCCACATCTGCCCCACCCGGTACAGCCCGGACGGGTACTTGTGTCCCATGTGCGGCAGGACCGGCGGGCCGACGAAGGGCAGCACCACCTGTCCGCCGTGGGTGTGGCCGGATAACTGGAGGTCGAAACGGCCCGAGACAGCGCTGAGGTCGGCGAAGTCGGGTTCGTGGGCAAGCAGGATCGCGGCGCCCCGCTCCGGGATTTGGGCCAGCACTTCGTTTAGACGCGGATCCCCATCCCAGACATCGTCCACCCCGGCGATGTGAATGTGCTCGCCCTCCCGTGTGATCGTGTGGACACGGTTGCTGATGTCCAACACGCCGCAGGATGCGAGAGCCGCCCGCACCGCGTCGGCATTGACCCAGTGATCGTGGTTGCCGAGCACGCCCAGGGTCCGGGTTTGAGCCGTGAGAGGAGACAGTTCGAGGATCAGGTCGGTCAGGGCCTGTCGCGCCCAATCGTCATACACATGCCCGATCACGAAATCCCCGGTGATGACGGCCAGGTCTGGCGACAGGTCGAGCACCTGCCGGACGACCCGCCGCAGGCGTTCGGGGTTCATCCAGCCGCCGATGTGGATGTCGCTGATCTGCACCAGGCGGAAAACGGAAAAGGCCTCCGAAAGCCGCGGCAGTCTCAAGTCCAGGGTAGTCACATCCAGCCAGCCCGGTTCGATCCGGGTGCTGTAAGCCGCTCCGCCAAAGGCGGAAAACGCAGAAAACAGGAAGGCCGAGCGCATGACCTTGAGGAAATCCCTGCGGGAGAGTTTGGGTTGTGATGGCATCTGGAGGCCTCCGGGTATTTGATCAGGCGCAAAGTCGGGAGACTTTGCGCCCCGTTTTGTGAAGTCCTTGCGCCAAACGCAAAGCCGGGACATAATTACATAACCTTTCTCGCAAGGACTGTCAATGGCTCTCACACTTCGATTCGGCCCGGAAAAATTCACCGCAACGGCAGACCACCTCGAAGCGCTCCCGTCGGGATACCTCCTGAACGGCGCGTATATCAAAATCCAGCTTCCTGAAACGCCGAAAAGCTGCTACCGGCACGGGTGGCAGTCCTGGTCGCTGGCCGCCTGGCAAGACCCGGCCCAGGCGGTCCCCGTGCCCAGGCCGGCCATCCTGAACCCGATGCAAAATGACCCGGTTTACATCCACGACCCGCATCCCAACGGCTCGTGGGTCGGGGCGGTCGAATTCGAGGGCGGGATCGTGCTGCTGCTCGGCGCGCTGGGACTGGAGACCCACGTCCGGCTCGACGGGCGGGAGCTGCACGCCTGGAGCGAAACCGGACCCTGTGACTGGTTCGCCGTTTACGGGCCGGAGCCGCACGCCTTTGCGGACTACGCCGCCCGTCTCGGCGAACGCTTCGGCAGGGGCCGGGCCGAATCCACGCCCCGGGTATGGTGCTCGTGGTACAGCCTGTACACCGAGATTGACGAGAAGCGGCTGCTCGACATCCTGGCCGAATGGGGCGATACCTCATTCGACGTGTTCCAGGTTGACGACGGCTGGCAGCGGGCCATCGGCGACTGGGAGGCTAATGAGAAATTCCCCTCCGGCATGGACGGGATGGCCGCCCGCATCCGGGAGAGCGGGCGGCGGGCCGGGCTGTGGCTGGCTCCCCTGCTGGCCGCGCCGTCGTCGGAGCTATACCGCCAGCACAACGACTGGTTGCTGCGTGATGAAAAAGGCAGGCTGGTCTCAGCCGGGTTCAACTGGAACGAGCAACTTTACGCCCTGGATACCACCCATCCCGAAGCCCTGGCGTGGCTGGCCGGGCTGATGAAGAAAGTGCGTGGCTGGGGCTACGACTATATCAAGCTGGATTTCCTTTACGCCGGGGCGCTGCCGGGGGAGCGGCACACCGGCGCGCCGCGTGAGCAGGCTTACCGCCAGGGACTGGGCGTGATCCGCGAAGCGCTGGGCGAGGCTTACTTCCTGGCCTGCGGCGCGCCGGTCGTCCCCTCGATTGGGCTGTGTGATGCCCTGCGGGTCGGCCCGGACGTGGCCGGATATTGGGACAGTCGCCGTGACGACCTGCTCCTGCTCAACCCGGCCACCCCCGGCACGCGCAACGCCATCCGCACGACGGTCAACCGGCTGTGGCTGGGTCCGCTCGTCCACACCGACCCGGACGTGGCCTATTTCACTTCGCATAACGCCAGCCTGAGCGATGACCAAAAGCGCCTGCTGCAAGACCTGGCCCTGGTCTGTGATTACAGGGCCACCTCCGACCTGCCAGGTTGGCTGGACGAAGGTCAAAGGGCCGCGCTGGCCGGTTTCCTGGCAAACAGGCCACGGGTCGAACGCTCCGGGCGCTACACCTTCACCCTCGACGGCCGTCCCGTTGATTTCTCCCCGGCCATGCCGCTGCCGGGCAGTCCATCCACATTGCAAAAAATAAGCGGCGCACTGCTCGGCCGGGCCGCCAGCAGTCCGCTCGTGCTCAAAGTCAACAATTGGCTGGAAAAAAGGACGCTCAAAAAGACGCTGGAATAAAAGCAAAGCCCCCGTTTCTGCAAGACATCGGAAGTCCGTGAGACTTCCGATGTCTTTTCTACGATATTGTCTCCACCCGGATTTCTTTCAAGATGGCCGAGACTTCCGCTTCGGACGGGATGTGCTGTTTGAGAACCTGAGCGGTTTTCTCCAACACTCGATCAGTGGAGAATTTAGCCATGTCCTGGCGCATGGATTGTCCAATGTAGAATTTGAGCAGGGCCTCCAATGACATATCCCGCCCGGCTGCAATTTTTTCGAGGGAAGCCAGGGTATCAGCCGGAATGTGGATGGTGACCGGTTTGCTCTTGCGCGAACGCAATTTCAATTCAAAACCTTCTTCAGTTTTCAAGGCCTGGTCAGTTTGCTTCTTCATAGACTTTCCTTTCGACTCTAGTGGCAGGCCGGGCAGAGATTGGTGATATCCATGCTTATATCCCGATACCTTGCTCGTCATGGCTGCGCGCCGAAATCGGCGGTCCAGTAATGCCCCCAGGGGCTGCCGCTCTTGTAGGCGTAGCCGACGCCGACATCTTCGTAAGCGGGGTTCAGGATGGCTTCGCGGTGGCCCTGGGTGCTCGCCATCCACCCGGCCACGACCGAGGCGGGAGTCGAGTAACCGGCGGCGATGTTCTCGGCGGCCGTGATCCAGGTGTAACCGGCCTGGGTCATCCGCTGCCAGGGCGAGGAGCCGTCTGAGCCGGTGTGATCGAAGAATTTGTTGCAGGCCATGTCGGTGCTGTGGCGCTGGGACGAGACCGCCAGCTTGGCGTTGGCAGCCAGGGGAGCCGCCCCAACTTTGGCGCGTTCGGCGTTGAACAGGGCGATCACTTGCGTTTCAAAATCGCTGTTCTCCTGGACGGCGCAGGCCGGACTCGGCTCGACGGTGATCTGCAGGGCCTCGAAATCTACCTTGGCGTTCCCCGAAGCATTGCCGGACGAGACCTGGACGCGGATCTTCCCGTAGGCGTTGACGAACCGCTGCGGGGACGTCCCGGCATTGAAGATGAGCAGCTTCCACACCCCGGACTGGGCCGCGGCGTTATCCCCGATCTTGACCCAGCGTTTGGCCTTCCAATCGTACAACTTCCAGACCCAGGCCTGGGCGCTCCTGGCCGGGCCTTTGTAATTCACCCTGAGGCTGATCCCGGTCACGTCCGAGGCCTTGTAAGTGGACCCCAGCGAAAAGTCCTGGGTGCCGCGGTAGGTCTTGCCGGGCGTGGCGAAGGAGACGTACTTCAAAGGGTTGTCCGCCGTGCCGGACTGGTCGCGGACCTTCAAGGCGTTCACCGGCTGGCCGCCGTCTGTGCCTGCCAGGGTCTTGTAGTTGAGCGGCTTGCGGGTAACGGTCGTGCCGGCGGCCTGGACGGCGCCTACCGGCAAGACAGAAACGACGGCTGCGAGGAGCAAGGTCAATAACAGAAGTGATCTGGCTTTCATTGGCGGGCCTCCGGATTCGGACGAAAAGTACAAAATTATCTTATCATCCGAAAACGTTTTCCCACTCCACAAAATTGTTAATGAGAAAAACGGGCTATCCAGCCGGGAAATCGTTATGCGCGGCCTTCGCGGTGAAAAAGGTTTTTGGCTCTCCCGTAACGAACGGGAAAGAGCCTCAACACGAAGGACACTACGGACACAAA
>DIDQ01000072.1:0-3101 GCA_002418215.1 Anaerolineales bacterium UBA5796 | reverse complement strand
CTTGGCTTATGGCCTTTTTCCTTCGTGTTCCCTTGTGTTTCAAAAGGTTATTCCCGTCAAAAACGGGAGAGCCAGGTTTTTGCAGTATTTCATTTCAGTTGAAACCGTCCCGAAGGTTGTCGTAAAAGCGGCAAACTCAGGACAAGCCTTCGGGACGTTCATCTTCTCAACTCATTTGAAACACACCCAAATGGCATTTGCGCGGTGGGGAATTGTTGAAAAGAAAGTCAGCATCAGAAAGAAAACTAATCCCATTCCCCAGGAATTCAGCGATTACGAAGAAGCCGCTGAATTTTGGGATTCGCACGATACTACCGAATATTTGCAAGACTCGCGGCCTGTGAAAGTTGTCAGCGAGTTTCGCGGGCGTCACTATGAAATTGAAATTGATGAAAATGTTGCCCTGGCTCTGCGAAAAGCGGCAAGGCAGAAAGGGATTACGCCAAGCCGTCTTGCCAGCGACCTGCTCCGGCAACGACTCACGCCGCCCTCGTGACCGGACGCCGGAACCAAGCAAAAAGCCGATGATAAAGCCATCTCCCTGACGGATTCGCCCCGCCAGGGAGATGGTTTTATGTTACCCGTAGATCTCGTCCGTCTTGGCGGCCATGATGAAGTCGTTACGGTGCAGGCCTTTGATCTTGTGTGTCCACCACTGGATTGTTACCCTGCCCCACTCGGTCACGATCAGCGGGTGGTGGCCTTCTTCTTCAGCGGCCGCGCCGACCTTGTCGGTGAAGGCCAGGGCTTCGGCGAAATCCTTGAGCTTGAAGACCCGCTCGAGGCGTTTGACGCCGTCCACTTCCTTGACCTGCCAGCCGATGACGTGGAGCATCAAGTCCTCGATCTCGGCCTCGGTCAGGGTCGGTTCGCCGCCCCGACAGGGGACGCATTTCCCGGCAGCAAGATTGATCATTGGAACCTCCTTACCAGTAAATTGGGTAAAGACTTCGGAAGACTTCCGATGTCTGTTTTGGTTTTATAGTATTACCGCTCAACATTTGCATTGTGCGCGCAAATCTTGTAACGCGGCCCTTCGGCAGGCTCACCTGTGCCGCACCACAGGTGCAGGCAGGACAGGCAGTTATGTCGCCTTTTGGTTGCAGAATAAATTCCGCATTACGGCATTGTCGCATTGATGATTTCCTTGAAAACGGTCTCGTACAGGGCGTCGTGCTCGTCGTGGTGGCTCACCATGGCAACCATCAACGTGTCGAGGCCGCGCTGTGAAAAGGCCAGGTCCACCGGGTATCCCCGGTAGGTCGTGACGTAGAAACTCCAGACCGAACCGTTCACCTGGACTTCAGACATCTTGACCGGATAGCTGTCCAGGCCGCGGCTGCTGAAGTTATCCATGACCCAGGCCAGCCAAGTCTCTATCCCGACCTGCGCTTTCTGGACCTCCAACCAGGTCATGTCCCAATCGGTGCTCCCGCGGTAGTAGAAGCCCTCGCTGGGGTTTTCCCAGCCGGCCGGGACTTTGGTCGTAACCGAGGACTCTGCAAGGGTTACGGTCTTCAATTCGAGCGGAGGATCGCCGGTGTAGGCAGTAGTAAAACTTGCGCCCGCCATCGCATCCACGCAGGTGAGGTCGAGAGGCCCATCCGGGTTTTCGAGGAACGCAAACAAGACC
This sequence comes from Anaerolineales bacterium UBA5796, assembly GCA_002418215.1. GTDB lineage: Bacteria > Chloroflexota > Anaerolineae > Anaerolineales > Villigracilaceae > UBA5796. Next base: position 1,468 of record DIDQ01000072.1, on the reverse strand, counting down.
CGCCGTGGACATTCTGCCGCGACATCGAAGGTGACGGCATGTCCCTGGCCGGGAAACTCGACCACGGAAGCGCGGTCCAGCCTGCCCGCAACCTGTCCGGCAAAATACGGCGGGGTGGTCGAATCGTAATGCCCGGCAAGGAGCAGGGTGGGGATTTCGCCGGCCAACGGCTGGTTCTCATCAGAATAGGGAGGGTCCACCTGCCAGGCGTCGCACAGGCTGAAAATGAACTCCGGGTCTCCGTAGACCCAGGCCAGGCCGATCTCTTCCGTGCTGGGGTGGGAGGCCAGGGCCTCGCGGAGTTCCTCGGGCGTGGTCGAATAAACTTGCTCGCGGCAATTGATCGAAAGGTAAGCCCCGATGTCAATCTCGCTGACCGCCAGGGAGGGCATCGCCAGCGCAATGCCAAGCAAATTGGTGTCCCCTGCCTTGATCCGGTACACCGATTGCGGGATCAGCGGGACCAGCTCAGGGGAGCGCAACGCCCAAATCACCGCGTTGACAAACCCCAGCCCGTCCACGCTGCGTTTGTAATCCTCGCCGGTGGGCAGGTAAACCGTCACCCTGACGGGACGCGCCTCCAGCCGTTCGACCAGGTCCCAGAAATCCTGTTCCAGGTTCGGGTAGGCCGAATGGCAGGCCGGGTCGGCGGCGCAGCTATCGAACAGGGCGCGCAAGGCCGCCTCGCTCGTGGCCGATCCCTCGTTGAAGATGCGGGTTTCGATGGGCAGGACCGAATCCAGCGCGGCGCTGCGGACCACCTCCGGGTAGTCGCGCATCACCACCTGCGCCAGGCGGGTGCCGTAAGAGACGCCGAACAAGTTCGCCTGCGAATACCCCAGCGCCTGGATGATGTCCCGCACGTCGGCGGCGCTCTCAGCGGTGTTGTAAGCCGACAGGTTGACGCCCTGGATTTCGAGTTGCTCCTTGCAAAAGGTAAATGCCTGGGTGTACTTGTCGGCCCGCTCGGCAGTGGAAAGCTGCCTGGACAGGTCTTCCATATAGACCGTTTTCAGGTCGGGGCAGTCCAGTTTGGGTTGGGAAAGGCCGATCCCGCGCTGGTCGTAAACGATGAAATCGCCGAATTGCAGGGCCGGTTCGATCAAAAGGGAGTAGTAATACTCGGCCATATCCCCCACGGCTTCCTGACCCGGGCCGCCTTGCAGGTAAATGACGGGCGCGGCGGACTCCCCGCCGCCCGCGTGACGGTAAACCGCCACCGCCAGCCGGATCGTGTCGTCGGCATTGGCATAACGGTCTTCAGGCACGACCACAAAGCCGCAATCCGCCTGCACCCCTTCCGGCGCGGCGAACGGGCAGAGGCCGGGTTCGAACACGGGCGTGTAACTGATCATCGGGGGCCGCAGGCGGGGGGTGGGCGTCGGGCTGGGCGTCGGCGGGACCGGCGTCCCGGTCGCGGTGGTGGTCGGCGCAGGGGGCGCAGGTGGGCCAAAACCCATCCGGTCGG
>DIDQ01000070.1 GCA_002418215.1 Anaerolineales bacterium UBA5796 | reverse complement strand
AGGAAGAATGTCCAAACGTCCTGTTGTTTTACTGTTTTTTTTGATTGTTTCGCTCACCCTGGCAGCCTGCAATATGCCCACCCGCGCCACCCCCACGGATGAACCGAATGCAGTTTTCACCTCAGCGGCGCAGACAGTAGAAGCCCAGTTGACCCAGTCGGCGGCGCTGGCCTCGCCCACCCAGCCCGCCCTGGCGACCCTGCCGCAGCCCACCCAGGTCGTCGTGACCCCGACTTTCACTCTCAAGCCGCCAACCCCCACAAATACACCCATCTGTGACCTGGGGCAGTTTATCAAAGATATCAATGTCCCCGATGGGACCGTGTTTACGCCGGGAACCACATTCACCAAGACCTGGCGGCTCAAGAATATTGGTGTCTGTGAGTGGAGCGGGTATTCGCTGGTATTCGATAGCGGCGATTCGATGGGCGGGGAGGCTTCGAAAGCCGTCGGTTCGGTTTTATACGGACAGGAAGTGGATCTGAGCATTGATTTGAAAGCTCCGTCCACCGAGGGAACGTATCGCGGCTATTGGCGCATCCGCAACGCCTCGGGGGTGCTGATCCCGATTGCCAACGGTTACCAGGGCCGGTCTTTCTACGTGGAGATCAAGGTTGCCAACCCGACCGCCACGCCGACCAACACGCCACCCAGCAACATTACCGTGAACATCAATCCCACTGGCGGGAACACCGGCGGGACCGTCTACGACCCGGCATCAGGGATTGCGCTCGTCCAGGGGACGATCCTGGCTGGCGATACCTCATCGAATTACCTGGCGCGGGGTTTTATGAGCTTCGATATCTCGGCCCTGAGCGGCAAGACCATCGTCAACGCCAATCTGAAATTGAATATGTGCAGCGCCGTGAACGACCCATTCACCGACTTGGCAGGCATCTGGGTCGGCGAAGTGCAATTCACCCCGCCGCTGGACCAGTCGCACTACTCGCTTTCGGGCACAGGGATCGAACTGCTCAGCGCCGCACCCAGCAGCAATATCAATGTCAAGAGCTATGTCCAGGCGCGAGTCAATGAAGGGAAGACGTATTTCCAAATCCGTCTGCACCCATCTGCCGGGTCCAGCGATGGCGACGGGGCAGCCGATTACATGTCCTGCGGGGCTACGGACCCGACCCTGACCATCGTATACCAACCCTGACATGACCTTTGGTTGATGTTCCGCAAGCGCCTGGTGAGCAATCGCCAGGCGCTGTCATTTCCAAAACGGGTATAATGCCCGCCAGAAAGTGAGGTTCCACCCTATGAAGTTCGCTAAAAATAGAATTTTGATGGGGACCCTGGGTTTGGCCCTGGCCTTGAGCGCCTGCGGCCCCGCAACAACCCCGGACCCCCAACCTACCCCCGATGTGGCGGCTGTAGCCACCCAGGCGGCCATGACCGTCGAAGCCCGTTTCACCGAGCAGGCTGCTGAAGCAGCTTCCACGCCGGTTCCAACCCAACCAGTCCCCCCGACAACCACCCAGGCCTTGCCGACCAATCCGCCTGCGCCATCCCCAACCGCAGACAGCGGCGGCCTGCCTTGCCTGTCAGCCAGTTTCATCGCAGATGTTACGATCCCTGACGGGATGCTGGTAGACCCCGGCTCGACTTTTACGAAGACCTGGCGCGTGCAAAATAACGGCACCTGCACCTGGGACTCGTCTTACAGCCTGGTGTTCGTCAGCGGCGACCAGATGGCCGAAGCAGGCTCTTATCCGCTCACCCAATACGTAGGCCCTGAACAGACCGCCGATTTGTCCGTCCCGATGACCGCTCCCTCGACTGCCGGGACATATTACGGCGAATGGCGGCTGCAAACTCCTTGGGGCGGGACAATGGGGTTTGGCCCCTACGATTCGCCGCTCTCGGTCAAGATCAGCACCAACACCAAAGGCGGTTTTGCCATCGCCAGTGTAAACTACATACAGGTGCGCGACCCGGCTACCGGATGCCCGGCCAAAGGGACGCGGTACATCATTACCGCCAGCGTGACTGCCAACGAAGCCGGCACGATCCGCTATCACTGGGATCAGAATCCTGACGATAACGAGCCGCCCGAACAAGGCCAGATCAATTTTGCTGCCGCCGGCACAAAATCTGTCACTTTCGAGTGGCTGCTTAAGCCGGATGCCGTCCAGGATATTTTGCGCTGGGTGACTTTCGTCGTGGATTCACCCGAACGCCAGGAGTTCGGCCGCGTCGAGTTCGTGTTCAGTTGCCCGTAAGTTGTACGGCGAACAGGCCCATCGTCCCAAACGAGCCGGAGAGGAAACTCCCCGGCTCGCTGCTTATCTGGGAACATCCGCAACAGGCCAGGCGTCTATACCCGGAGTTATAAATAAAACAAGGATGGTTGCCATGAAACCCAAGTATATTCCTGTCACGATGCTGGCGGTCTTGATCGTAACAATCCTGGCCTGTGGGCAGGGTGGTATCACCACCCCTGATGCGGCTGCGACCTTGAACCCGCAATATACCGCCGCAGCCCAGACGCTCGAAGCAATGCTCACCCAGTCTGCACCCCTGGCTTCTGCAACGCCGGGCGAGAACGATACGCCGGCCCCTACCAATACGCCGTTCCCCACCAACACGCCGGTGACTGTCCTGCCGACGTTTACCCCTATACCGACCAATACGCCGCTGGTCATCCCGACGGTTCAGGTAAACACCCCTACACCTGTCACGCGCTGCGACTGGGCGCAATTCGAGAAGGATGTTTCATATCCTGACGGTACGATTGTGGGACCGGGGAAAAAATTCACTAAAACCTGGCGTATCAAAAATATTGGCACCTGCACCTGGACGACAGCCTACAGCCTGGTCTTCGCAGATGGGAATGCCATGAACGGACCTGCCTCTGTGAAATTGACGGGTTCGGTTGCCCCCGGACAGACGGTTGATATTTCGGTTGACCTGGTGGCTCCCGACACCGAAGGCGATTATCGCGGCAACTGGAAGTTGCGCAATGCCAATAGCGTGATTTTCGGCGTAGGCAAGACCGCCAACAATCCCTTCTGGGTTGACATCAAAGTCAGCGACCAGGGGAACCTGATCTACGACTTCGCAGCCAACTATTGCGATGCTACCTGGCGCAACGGCACGGATAAATTGCCCTGCCCCGGCAACGAGGGCAGCAAAGATGGTTTTGTGCTGCACATCAAGAACCCTGTCTTCGAAAACGGTTACAAGGACAATGAGCCGGCCCTGCTGACCGTCCCCGAACGGATCAAAGATGGTGTGATCCAGGGCAAATTCCCCGCAATCAGGGTCAAGCAAGGTTACCACTTCAAAGCCTTCGTCTTGTGCGAGAATGGCGCTCCGAAATGTAACGTGGCCTTCAGGCTCAGTTACCAGATTGGCAGCGGCCAGATCAAGAAGCTCGGCGAATGGAAAGAAGTCTACGATGATAAATACTCAATCGTAGACGTGAATCTGGGCAGCCTGGCCGGGAAAGATGTCAAATTCATCCTGGTAGTGCTTGCCAACGGTCAGCCTACGGACGATTACGCGCTCTGGTTCGCGCCGCGCATCGTGCAGACTTTGAACCCGACGCCTCTTGCCGTAATGCCGTAACCAGACCTTACCGGTTTTTAGAGCAGACGCTTGGGTTGGTCACCTCGACCCAGGGTCTGCTCTCCGCGTTTTGGGCAGGCCGCCGGCTGGGAATTCTGTCCTATTCACCCACCCGTTCTTCCGCACGCTGCCGATGATATAATGAGCCTTGCTCCATCAGCAAATAACAAAAAAGTTTTGGAGATTGTATGAAGAAAATTGCTAACAAAATCTGGCCCCTGGCGCTCCTCGCCATCCTGGTCCTGAGCGCCTGCGGCCCAAGCACCCCCGAAGCCACCCCGGTTGACCCTGGGGCGATCTTTACGGCTGCAGCTGAGACCGTCGCCGCGCAATTGACCCAGACGGCGATGGCCTTCTCGCCGACCCCGCAGCCCACGGCGACCGCGACCCTGCCTCCGCCGAGCGATACCCCCTCCGCCCAGGACACCCCGGCCGGCATCCCGACTATTGGCACCCCTGGCGCTGCCAACCCCACCGCCGGGTTCCCGACTGTAAGCATCCCCACTGCCGGGCTTCCGGGAGTTACCGGCACCCCGGGCGCGCCGCCTCCATCCGGTGACGTGTGCGACAACTCTGCCTTTGCCGGTTACAGCAACTTCTACGGCCTGACAGACATGGACCCCGGTGAAGACTTCGAAAAAATCTGGCGTGTGCAAAACACCGGAACCTGCACCTGGGACGACGGCTATTACCTGGCCTTCGCCTTTGGCAACGAAAGACTCGACGGCCCCGGCTGGAAGATCACCCGCACGGCTGACTTCGTCGCCCCCGGCCAGACCAAAGACATCGGGATGCAGATGACCGCCCCGCTCAAGCCCGGTGAATACAATAGTTGCTGGCAAATGGTCAATGACCGCGGCATCGCCTTTGGCGAGGCATTCTGCGTTTACATTCGCGTGGTAAAACCATAGTGAGCATCCAATAGAGTGCGGACTCGAGACAAAACCGGTCCGCACTCTCGAAACTTTGATGTGGATTGCAGTCAATCAAACCCGGAATATCCGGTCTGGCAGAAAAAGGAGGCATTTATGAAAGCCAGTCGTAGCATTGTGATATTGATCATCGCAAGCCTGTTGGCTGCCTGCGGCTCCCAGAGCGGGGCAACCCCAACCGTTGACGTCAACGCTATGTACACCGCGGCAGCAGGCACTTTCGTGGCCGAAATCACCCAGACTGCGGCCGCCTTCACCTCCACCCCCCAGCCGACGGCCACCGACATGCCCACCGCGGACGCGGCGTCATCCAATCCCATCGCAACCGATACCCAGCCAGCGCCCCCCACTGAAGCCGTTTGCGACGACGCCGTCTTCGTCAGGGATGCCACCATCCCGGATGGTTACAATCAACTGACCCCCGGCCAGGAATTCACCAAGACCTGGGTGCTCAAGAACACCGGCACCTGCACCTGGACGGCGGATTACCAGGTCGTCTATGGCGGCTACGTTGACCAGATGAACGGAAAATTGTCCAACCGGATCGGCGTCGTAGTGCCGCCCCAGGCCGAAATCGAGGTCAGCATCATCCTGGTCGCTCCTGCTCTCAGCGGCGAATACGCCGGTTATTGGCGGATGGCTAACGCAGCCGGCAGCCCGTTTGGCGAGTTCTTCAGCGTGAACATCATTATCCCATAGCGGATGGACCCAACTCTCACCCTGACCCAAACCATCAAAGCCGAGGCCCAACGCCTCGGCTTTTCCCTCGTCGGCGTCACCACCCCGGACCCGCCGCCGCACGCGGCTTTCTACGAGCGTTGGCTGGCCGAAGGGCGTCACGGCTCGATGGGTTACCTGGCCGAGGAACGCGCCCGCGCCCGCCGCGCCGACCCGCGCCAAATCCTGCCGGAGTGTCGCTCGATCCTCGTACTTGGGATCCCCTATGACTCCCCGCGCCCTTTGGAAGGAGAGCCGGGGACGACGGGAAGGGTCGCGGCCTACGCCTGGGGCGAAGACTACCACCTCGCCCTGGCGGGGAAACTGTCGGCGCTGGCGGCGTTCATCGAAACGGAAGCCGGCCGACCGGTCCCGAACCGCTGGTACACCGATACCGGCCCCATCCTGGAGCGTGACCTGGCGCAGCGCGCCGGCCTGGGCTGGATCGGCAAGAATTCCTGCCTGATCCATCCCCAAAAAGGCTCGTATTTCCTGCTGGCCGAAATCCTGCTCGGCCTCGACCTCGAGCCGGACCCGCCCTTCGCCACCGACCATTGCGGCTCCTGCACCCGCTGCCTCGACGCCTGCCCCACCGGCTGCATCCTGCCTGACCGCTCGCTGGACGCCCGGCGCTGCATCTCGTACCTGACCATCGAACTCAAGGACGAAATCCCCGCCGGCCTGCGCGACAAGACCGGGGATTGGGTCTTCGGCTGCGACGTGTGCCAGCAGGTCTGCCCGTGGAACCGGTTCGCAGCCGGGAAGGGCGACCCGGCCTTCGCGCCCAGGGAGGGCGTGCCCCAGCCGGATCTGGTCGAAGAACTCTCGCTGACCCCCGAAGCCTTCAACCAGAAATTCAAAAACAGCCCGGTGAAGCGCGCCAAGCGGCGCGGCTACCTGCGTAGCGTGGCCGTTGCCCTGGGCAACTCCGGCGACCCGGCGGCCGTCCCCGCCCTGGAACGGGCGCTCGACGACCCGGAGCCGCTGGTCCGTGAGCACGCGGCCTGGGCGCTGGAAAAACTCAAAGCCGAGGACAACTACTGATGCCGAAACTGTTGATTGCCACCGGGAACAAAGGCAAGGTACGCGAACTCGAAGCCCTGCTCGAAAGCCTGGACCTGGAACTGGTCATGCCTAAGGATTTGGGCCTGGCCCTCGAAGTCGAAGAGACCGGCTCGACCTATGCCGAGAACGCCGCGCTCAAGGCCCGCGCCTTCGCCCAGGCCAGCGGACTGGTCTCCCTGGCCGATGACTCGGGCCTGGAGGTGGACGCGCTCGGCGGCGCGCCGGGGCTGTATTCGGCGCGTTACGGCGCACCCATCCCCCCATTTTCGGAGAAAAAGGGGGGAGAGAAAGAGGGGGGCAGGCCAACCGACGCAGACCGCCGCGCCTACCTGCTCCACAACCTGCGCGCTCACCCCCGCCCGTGGACGGCGCGCTTCCACGCCACGATAGCCATCGCCGCGCCGGACGGCCGCGTCCGTTTTGCGGAGGGGGTCTGCCCCGGCGAGATCATCCCGGAGGAGCGCGGCGCAGGCGGCTTTGGCTACGATCCCATTTTTATGCTGGCCGGGTCAGGCAAGACCATGGCCGAACTGGGCATGGACGAAAAAAACCGCCTGAGCCACCGGGCGCGGGCGGTGCAGGCGGCAGTGCCGATCCTGGAAGAATTATTGGGGGTTTAGCGAATGTCATCGGCTCAACCGGTAAAAGAAAACAGCGCAATCGGTGGCTTGAGCCGGCCAAACCCCGCCATCCAACGGCTGCTTCCCCGAAGTCCTTGAAGAACTTGGGAAACTTCTTGAAGGACTTCGGCAAAAAGACCCGGCAGGTCTCGGAATCCTGCCAAGTCTTTTTTGCAAAACAGCCGTATAAATCCGGCAATCAAGCCTGGGTTTGAATTTGCTGCGAGGCTTGCGCCCTATCCCCCCGGCTGGTAAGGGATGGATTTCAGGAACGCGGCCAGCGCCTCGGCCACTTCGTCCGGTTTTTCGAGCTGGACCATGTGGCCGGCGTCCGGCACGACGACGAGCTGCGAGCCGGGGATTTTCTGCGCCAGGAATTCGGAGAAGCGCGGCGGAGTCATCTGGTCTTCGGAGCCGCATAAGACCAGGGTAGGCGCTTCTATTTTCGGCGTGTTTTCCATTTGGTCGAAGGCGTCGCAGGCCATGAAGTCGCCGTGCAGCACCGACGGGCGGACTTCGCGCATCTGCTTTTTCGACAGTTCCACCAGGCGGGCATCGGCGTGATCTGAGAACGAGCCTTTATGGACAGCCTGGATCGCCAGTTCGAAGGTGGCCGGGTTGAGGGCGGTCTCCAGGATGGCGGGAGCGACCCTCAGGCGCGCGCCTCCGCCGATTAAACCGAGACCCAGCACCCGGTCCGGGTGGCGCAGTGCCAGGGTGAGGGCGATGGCGCTGCCCATCGAGTGTCCCACAAAAACGGCGCGCGGCAGTTTGATCCCATCCAAAAAGTAGATCAGGCTCGTAGCGTAATCGCCGATGGCCTGGCAGCCGATCCCCTCAGATTTGCCGTGGCCGGGCAGGTCGAGGGCAAAAATTCGTTCCCCTGCCAGGCGGCGGACCTGCGGCGGCCAGGAGAGATGACACCCGCCCGCGCCGTGAATGAACACGACCGGCGGGCGGTAGAAGTTGTCTTCGCCATGCGCGAAATAATACAATCCAGTGGCAGAGGGCATGAGGTTATTTGGCGTGCCGCAGGCGGTCGGCGGCCTTTTCGCTGAGGGGGATGAAGACCTGGATGGTCGAACCTCGACCGGGAGCCGCTTCGATGTGCAGCAGGCCGTTGACCAGTTCGGTGCGCTCGCGCAGGTTGATCATGCCCAGGCTGCCGCGTTTGTCGTAGGAGCTCATCACCGAATCCAGGTCGAAGCCGATGCCGTTATCCTTGATTTCGAGCAGTACGATCTCATCTTTTAGCGCCCGCAGGTTGACCCAGATTTGCGAAGCCCGGGCGTGTTTGCGGGCGTTATTGACCGCTTCTTCGACGATGTAGAAAATGACGCCTTGTTTGCCCATCTCGATCTGTTCGAGCAGCCTGTCGTCCACTTTGATGATCACTTCCTGGTTGAAGGTTTCTTTCATTTTTTCGGCCATGGCAGACAGGGCGGCCGTCAACCCCTGGGATTCGAGCACCAGCGGGCGCAGGGTGAAGAGCATGTGACGGATTTCCTTGGTGGTACGGCGGGCCAGGTCTTCGACTTTTACCAGCTCTTCTTCCACCGATTCGGGGGAGCGTTCGAGCATACGCCGGATCAGGTTGAGCCGCATGGCAATCGCCGAAACGGACTGGGTTGGGCCGTCGTGCAGGTCGCGGGCCAGTTTCTTGCGGGCCTCCTCCTGCACTTCGATCATGCGCTCTTTTTCTTCGACCAAATCCTGGTACAGGCGGGCATTCTGGATGGCCACCACCGCTTGGCGGCCCAGGATGTCAATCAGTTCGCAGCGGTCGTCGGCGAAGTAGGCCGGGTCGGGATGGGCGAAGAGCAGCACGCCATAGATGTTGAATCCGCTGCGGAGCGGGAAAATGTAAAGGGATTTGCAGGCGCGCAGGGAGACGATGTGCGAGAGTTCGGGGTCGGCGGTCATATCCAGCAGGCGGACCGGATCACCCTGGTTGATGGCCTCGGCCAGCGCGCCCTTGGCCGCCGGGAGGGTGACGCGCATGTCTGCGGAGGTGAACCGCCGCGCCGACCCGATGGTCAGTTCGGGGCCTTCGAAGAGCATCACCGCGCTGGCGAGCGGGTCTTCTTCATCTTCGTCCAGGTATGGGTCGAGGACGGCTGCGCTCAGGTCGAGGACGTTGTCGAGCACGCGGCGGTAATCGAGGGTGGACATCAATTCTGCGGTGAAAGTGTAAATGGCCCGCAGGCGCTCGGTTTCGATCTGGCGGGCTTTTTCTTCCGCTTCCAGGCGGGTCACGCGTTTGGTGCGCAGTCCGCTATACACCCGGCGGGCAAGGTAACCAAATCCCCAGCCGGTGACAAGAAAGACCAGGGCCATCGCGACCGAGAAGAGCAGGGCGGGCAGGTATCGGGTCTCGAACCAGATGACGGCCACCTGGGCAATCCCCAACACCAGGGTGGTGAGCAGGGCGCCGCGCACGTTGAAGTAAATGGCTGCGGTCATCAGCGGGACCACGCCCACCCACCAGACCGGGTGGTCATAGCCGCCTTGCAGGATGAAAAAGGCCAGCGCCATTGCCGAATCGACGCCGAGGTTGACCTGGCGATGCCAGTTCATGCGGACCGAAAGCCCCGCCATCAAGGTCTGGACGACATTCCACACCGCCAGCAGGGCCATCAGCAGGTTGGCAGTAGAGAGCAGGTTGCCGCCCAAGGCCAGTCCAATCGCTACGCCCACCAGCGCCAGCCAACGCAGGGAAATGGCGAACCAGTCTGCTACAAAGGGGGAATCAGAGGCGCGCATGGAACTTATTATGCCCTATATTTCGTAACCCCTGCCTTGCAAATAATTACCAAAACGCCCGGCCATGACCGCTTGCTGTTCTTCGGTATATTTTTCGCGAAAACGGCCAATTTTACCCTTGAAGAAGTGCAGGCCTTTATTCCCGCTGGACGCCTTATACGGACGGTATTTTTCGACCACTGCCTGCGTCGCCGCGTCGGACAGGGAATAGCCCAGGAAATCCACGGCGCGCTGCGCTTCGGCGTCGTAATCTGTCAGCAGGTCTTCGTAGCGGGCGTGGAGCACGTTTTCCAGCGCCAGCCAGCCTTCTGAAATTTTGACGTATTCGGCCATGAAATCGAGGGTCTTTTCGAAATCGGTCAGGTGCGAGAAAGCGTTGGGGCGGCCCCTGGCGATGGCCCGCTGGCCGTAATCATAGGCCGAGAGCATCGCATCCCGCGGGTCGCGGTAAATGTACAGGACGCGCATCCGCCCGATGGACTGGAGCAGGCCCGAGGTCCGGGTGGGGCCGCTGTGGGCCTTCAGGGCGTAAGTCTTGCCCATCAGCGCGGGCGCAACCGCCAGCGCCAGCCGCCGCGCCGACAAGACCCCGATGTTGCAATTCACCTCGGTCAAGATGCTTTGCAAATGATAGCGTTCACGTATCTGGCGGGCATCTTCTCCGCCATTGGCCGTGACCAAATCGTGGACCAGGTTGTAGTGCCAGCCGGAACCCGCCCGCGGCATCCCCACAGCTAAGATGATCATAAGGTTTCTCGCAAATTGAGTTTATGGAGTGCAGACTTCAGTCTGCTTAACAAGACTTCAGTCTGCTTAACGGGACTTCAGCCTGCCTTTTGCGGACTGAAGTCCGCACTCCGGTTTTCCAAACTGAAGTCCGCACTCCGGTTTTCCAAAGTTAATCCCAGCGCCATCCCCAGCCCGACCCACAGGTTGGGCATGGCGAACGAATCCTGGGTGAAGTGATAGGCCGCCAGCGCCAGCCAGGTGAACAGCCCCGCCGCCCCCACCAGCGCAGCCAGCCGCCCCGGCGAGCGCATCCATTTTATCACTTGCGCCAGCGCCGCCAGGTTGAACAGGATGAAAAGCCAGAATCCAAACAGACCGGCCTCGGCCAGCAGGCGCAGGTACATATTTTTGGGGTTGGGGTAAAGCGTGTTGTCCGGCGAGAACAGGCGGGCGATCTCCGGGATGGTGGTGCGCGCCCAATCGGGCATGGCGTCGTGCATGTACAGGCCGCTGGCCCCGATGCCCACGCCGGTCAGCGGGTGGGCATCGTAGATGTCCCAGGCTGCGGCCACGTAAGCCAGGCGCGGCCCGGCGTAAATATCCACCATGTACTCGACCAGGCTGGACCTGTCGGCCTGCCAGAGACGGGCGAAATATTCCCGTTTGGACAGGATCGAGAACGCGCCGGACGCCCCGGCCGCCACCGCCAAAACGAGCGCCACCCGCACCCCGGCGTTGACCCAGCGCCCCCTCGCGGGGACACTTCGACTCGGCTCGGTGCGGGCCTGCGGCCTGCCTCCGTTGAACGGGCTTTTGAACCAGTCCCAGGCCTGCCGCACCCGCCTCCAATCGGCCAGCAGGAAGGTCAGCCCCGCCACGCTGACGACGAGCAGCACCCCGCTGCGCGAATATGTCAGCACCAGGATGCCCAGCGAACCGAGGGCCAGCAGCGGCTCGACCCACCTCCAGCGGAAGAGCCGGTAGCCGCGCACCAGCGAGGCGTACAGCCAGGGCAAGTAGAGCGTCACCATCTGGCCGGACAGCCACGACGGCTCGAAAGCCAATCCCGACACCCGCCGCGAATTGACCAGCCCGCGGACCGAGAACATTTCTTGCGCGGCATCTACCCAATAACGGGGCAGGACATCGGTGAAGATCGCCAGCGCCTGCACCCCGCCCCAGAAGATGTGCAGGGCCAAACCCGCATACAGCCACTTGAGCGTGGTTTTGAGATCCTCTTCAGTCTCGTTCATCCAGATCGAGGCGGCGAAGAAGGCCAGGCCAATCGCCAGCGTGACCCAGGCCCGCAGGGCCCGCCCGGCGTAACTCTGGTTGAACAGGTCGAGCGGGGCGTAGAACGCGCCGAAGGCAGTCGCGGCCAGCGCCGCCAACAGGAACAACGCCAGGACCGTCAGCGCCGGGCTGGACAGGCCCAGCCGGCGCCGCTTCCACTGGCGGACGATGAGCAGCGCCAGCAGTCCCGCCAGCGGGTAGAGCGAGAGCGGGCGCACCTGCGTCTCACGGCCCAGCAGCGGGAAATAGCGAAAACTGGTCACCGGGAGGAAGAGGACGACCAGGACCCACAGCCAGCGGGTCAGGCGGTCGAGGAGGGAGGGAGGGGTGGGCATGGGTAAAGGCATCGTTTGGCCGTCTTCGCCGGGGACTTAAGCCCCCGGCTACTCCTGCAAAATCCGCTCAAGCGGATTAGCCGACTTTCAGTCGGCTTGGCAGGAATAGCCCGGACGTTTACGTCCGGGCGGGGCGGGCGGGTGAAAAAAACGTCAGATATAGAAACGCCAGCAGCACCGCCAGGGCGCTTCCGGCAAAAAGGTAAGAACCCAAGCCTACGGCGCGTTCCAGCGGCAGGTTTGCATCCTGGCCCAGGCTGACTTGCAGGTACGGCGAAATGCCCAGTGAGCGGGTTTGCAGGTCGGCGATCCGGGCGACCAGCGCAGCGGATTCGTCCGCAGAAGCGGAGGTTGCCAGCAATTTCTGGGCCGCCTCGATCTGCGCCGCCGTGTCCATGCCGGAGCGCACCTGCGAGACGAACGCCCCCGCCCAGGCCGCGGCCAGGAGCTGCGCCTGATCGGGGTCGCTGGACTCGGCCCAGAAGTGCCAGTCCCCGTCCTTGGGCTGGGACAGGCCCAGGGTCCCGCCCCGCAGCGATTGGACGGTCACGCCGGGGACTTGGGCCGCGACCTGGTCGAGGGTCGCATCCGCCCAGGCGACCGTTTCCAGCTTTTCGGTCTCGCGTTGGAGGTAGTAGAACAGGTCCCGGTCTGAGCCTTGCGGGATGGCCTGCTCCAGGTTGTGGTCCACGGTCACGCTGGCGCGGGCGCGGTAGGCGGGCGGGAAGATGAAATAAGCCGCAGCGGCCAGCCCCGCCCCGGCGAGGGCCGCCAGCAGCCAGACCCGCCAGGCCGAGAGCCAGGCTGAAAGGTCGTGGTCGAAAGAGGTGGTTTTCATGGGAGGGTGCGTCGCACCTTTCTAAACGGGATCATTTTCAGCGTAAAGAAATTCCGCTAAACTGGATTTTAACCAAGCGTAAGGTGCGATATCCTGCCCGCAGGGTACGCACTCGCGCATCTCACTTCTCGCGTTTCAGCCGCATTTGCAGACGGTAACGCCACAACGGGCCGATCATGCGCCGGACGAGATGCTTGGCGGTGATGACCGAAATCGGCCCGCCGCCATCCCGCCGGTGGACGCGGACCATCTCCGGCCAGCAGCGGTCATCGCTGACGACGGTCTTGCCCCCGCCATGGATGCGGAAGTTGGCCCAGACGCGTCCCGGCAGGTAGCGGACCGGGGCGAGTTTCGCCAGCCGCACCCACAGGTCGTAGTCCATCGCAAAGTAGAACGACGGGTCGAGCGGCCCGACCTGCCGCCACAGGTCGCCGCGGAAGAAGGCCGATTGCTGCGGCACGTGGACGTAGCCCCGGCGCAGGCGGCGGTAATCCGTTTGGGCGGCGGGGAAACGCCCAATGACCCGGCCCTGCTCGTCAATGTAATCCGCCTCGCCGTAGACCAGCCCGGTTTCGGGATTGGCCTGCATGAAAGCGACCGCTTCGGAGATTGCGCCGGGGTTGTAAGTGTCGTCCGAGTTGAGCCAGGCCAGGATGTCGCCGCGGGCGCGGGCAAAGCCCTTGTTGAGGGCGTCGGTCTGGCCCCGGTCTTTCTCCGAGACCCACCAGGCCAGCCTGTCGGCGTATTCCTGGATGATCTCCACCGAGCCGTCGGTCGAGCCGCCGTCCACGACGAGGTATTCCAGGCGCGGGTAATCCTGCTCCAGCACTGAGCGGAGGGTGGCTTCGAGGTAGGCGGCCTGGTTGTAGGACGGGGTGACGATGGAGACGAGGGGGTGGGAGGTCATGGCATCAAGTGTCATTGCGAGGGGCAACAGCCCCGAAGCAATCTCCGCTAAATTGGGGATTGCTTCGTCGGGAAGTACGCCCTCCTCGCAATGACAGGTTTATGGGTTGATTGGATTCTGCAAATCATAAATAATATACCCGTCACCCTCGGCAAAGATGGCGTACTTCTCCAATTTGGCCTTGAGTTCCGGCTGGCGGTCGAGTTCGACGAAATCGGTGACGAGGAAAAACTGTCGGGATGAAGCCAGTTCATCGAAGCGCCCCGGCAGGTCAACCGCGCGGTTCGCCAGTTGGCGCACGGTCATGTCGCCGGTGGTCAGCCAGGGGGTCGAGTTCTGCCAGCCCCAGTACATCAGCGAATAGCCGTAATCGTCGGTCAGGCTGACGACCGAAGCGTGGTGTCCAAGCGTGCTGCCCAGGTCGGTCCACATTTGGGCCTCAGGGCGGTAATCCGGCTTGAGGGCGTCGTACACGTGCCAGACCGGCACCGCCAGGGCGAACAGCATCACCCCGGTAAAGGCCAGGACGTTGAACCCGGCCAATGGCGGGATGACCCGGTCCCAGACGGCGTCGGCTACCGGGGCCAGCGACAGGGCCACGATCGGGACGAGCGGCAGTTGGTAATAGTCGTGGGTGGTGATGTGATAGGCGAAGGTCAGGCCGTAGAGCAGGTATCCGGCCCAAAGTCCCAGCAGGAGCGGGCGGCGGGATTTCCCGTCAGCCAGGAACAGGCCAAGCATCGCCAGGAACAACGGCCCAAAGCCGGTCGCCTTTTCCATCTGGAAATACCAGCGTACGTAAAATGACGGCTGCGACAGCAACTCCGGGAAGAAGCGGAAGTCGAACTGCTGGCCGAGGAATTTGGCGACGTATACGCCCCACAGGGTGTAGACGAGGGCCGGCAGCGCGGCCAGGGTGAGCATCCCCCAGGCGGGCCGGGACCGGATGGCCTGCTTCAGTCCGAGGCGCGCCACCACCACTGAGGCCATGGCCGCCCCCACCGGGAAGACCGCCACGTTTTTGACGAAGATCGCCAGTCCGCCCAGCAGCCCGGCGGCGACGGCCCAGCCCCAGCCCGGCGACAGACTCCAGCGGTAGATCGCCCAGACCGCCCACAGGATCGCCGCGACCATCAGCGGGTCCGGCTGGAAGCTGCGGCTGGCGATCACCCCGTAGGGCAGCACCAGGTAAAAGGTCAGGGCCGCCAGCCCGCCCTGGGGCGAGGTCATCTCCCGCGCCAGCAGGTAGAGGGCGATCCCGCCTAAAATCCAGAAGATGGAAGAATAGACCCGCGCCAGCCAAATCCGCACCCCGAAATACTGGTACGACCAGGCGGTTAGCGTCTCGACCAGCGGCGGCTCGATGGCGGCAATCGTCTTACCCTGCTGGACGGCCATCTGCCGCGCCCACGCCTCCACCCCCGGCGCGGACTGGTAGTACATGCCGCGCGCCTTGAGCGCCGAGAAAAGCTGCCGCGTCGGGTGGAAATCCAGCGGCGGGTCGGTCAGGTCGTAGAGACGCAGGCCCAGGCCCAGGGCAAATACCAGCAGCACCAGCAAGGTGAAGCCCAGTCGCCGGGAATGGGAGATGATTTGCAGTCGGGTGCGGATCCTGTCCAGGGTCATGGTTTATTTGCAGTCTTTAACCGGGGTGCCCTGCGGCCCGCCCTCGTGGAAGGAGCGGTCGCGCAGGAGTTTGTATTTCGCGCCGAAATAGGTGTTGAACACCACCCGGAACGAGTTGACCGGGGTGATGCTGCTGTAAAGGTTGGCTTCACCGCCATTCGGGAAATAATACATGTTCAAGATCAGGTTACGGTTTTGTTTAGTCAATCCGTGGTCGCCCATGATGACGATGATTGGCGGCGTATCGGATTTCCCAATCAGGGCGCGGGCGATGTCTGGCAAACGGTTGTTGATGAACTGCACCTGGTTGCGGTAGCCCTGGGTGCGGTATTCGCCGTTGATCGGGCCGTCGTCCGGGCCGCTGTAGAAGCCGGGGTCGGTGACGATGCTCCCGTCTGGCATGAAGACCAGCGGCAGGTGCGGAATGAGCACATGCACAAAGACAAATTTTGGGCCGGGGATATCCGGCACATTTTTCAGTTCATCCAGCACGAACAACTGGCGGCTGATGTGGCTGGCGTAGCGGTTGGTCAGGTTGGCTTCAGCAATCTTATAGCTCAAATCCGAGAGGGCGCGCAAGGCGGTCGTATCGGCCAGCAGGGATTCGAAGGGCGAGATTTGGAACCCGGCGTTGCCGCGCCGCAGGTAATAATCGGCATCCTTGATTTCGCTCCATTCGAAACCGGTTTCGAAGGCCACCGTCTTGTAGCCAAGGGCCTCAAGCTGGCGGCGTACCCCGCTCTTTTGCATGTAGATCCACAGATCATCCTCGGCGATATTGGCCCTTTTGAGCAATTGGGGGATGAAAGTCATGTTCAGCGTGGCCGATACCGAAGCCATGGTGTAATCATAGTTCGACTGGCTGCATTCGGCCACATAGAAACCCAGGCCGCGCATCTCGTCCAGGAAAGGGGTGATGTCGAGGTCGAAATCGCGTTGCAGGGCGTCGGCGCGGGTGTAGGTGTCGAGTATGATGTAGTATACATCCGGCAGGGGTTGGCCGGGATCGGGATGCAATGCGTTCTTCTGGACGGCGGCCTGTTGGGCTTCACGGCTTTCCAGCGCCGTTCGCGCCAGGAATTGCCCGGACTGGAAAAGGGGGAAAACCAGCAGCGCAATGCCGACGATGTTCAATGTTTCCGTTACCGCGAGCCAGTTGCGCGCCTTCCTGAAAATCCACCAGGTTCCCAGGCCGAGCAAGACCAGATAAACCGGGCCTAAAAGGCGATGACGGGCCAGGATGTTAAGGGACTGCTTCAAAAAATCGTACGCATGTCCATACGAAAAGAACAGCGCCAGGAATAAGGTTGTGAGCAAGGCAGCTTTATGAATGTGTTTCGTCACCAGTCTCAAAATAAAAAACGACGCGGCTGCCAGTAAAAGCGCCAGCAGCAAAGGCCGCAAGGCGACCATATCATCCACTTCCTTGATGTTGACGGCCAGCAGCTCCAGTACCGGGTAAGCCGCAAACGCGAAGGGGTAAAGGATGGCCGTTCTCAGGAATTTCATTCAACCTCTATTGTTCTCAAATTGCACTCCGGCGCAGGGCAGGCCTCGATCTACTCAACCTGTCGCATTTCGGCTGCCAATCCATCCTGCGCGAGTTTCTTCGTCGCAATTTTACAACAAAAAATGGCGGACTCTCACCCCGGCAATCCTGCCGCTTGCGCGCTGCGTCCAAATGGCAGCTTTTCAAACTTGTGGGCGCGGAATTTTGTTGTGCTCTAGAAATCCACCTTGAGCACGCGTTCGCCGGTCGGGTGGTCGCTGCCGCCTGCGGGTTCGATGGTGACGCCGATGCCGACGAAGTTGGAGAGCGTTTGGGACGAGGCGATGGCCTCGGTGGTGTAGGGCTGCCCGATTTCGGGGCGGAACAGGCCGGCGCTGACCCGCCCGCCGCCGGGTTCGACCAGCCAGACCTGGTAGGTCTGTCCGGCGGGGAGTTCGGGCAGGTTCCAGGCGACCAGGACGGCGGTGTTGCGGTCCGCGTCGAGCAGGAGGGTGCCTGAGACGGCTTCCCCGCTGACGGGCAGGGTCTGGACGCCGGGGTAGGACAGCATCGCCAGGGCGACCTGGGCGTTCTCGACCCGGTGCAGCAGGCCGGCCTGCTGTGTCTGGATTCCCCGCAACTGGACCAGGGAGAAGATGTTCAGCAGGAGGAGCACCGCAAAACCCAGTCCCAGCGACAGCCGGCTGAAGTCCCACACCAGGCGCGGGCGGGATTGTTTTTGGGCGCCCGGCAGCCGGTTTTGCAGGCGCTTCCTGAGGGCGGCGGAGGGGGGCTTTGGCGGGAGCGCTGTCAGCAGGGAGTCGCTGACGAGGCGGTAGCCGGCCAACTCGTCCCGGCACGAGGCGCAGGTTCGCAAATGGGATTCGAGCGCGGCGGCCTCCTCCGCATCCAACGCGCCGAGGGCGTAGGCGGGGATATCGTCGAGGAATTGCGAATGTTCGTCTTGGGCCATGTGCTTTTGCTCCAAACAGGTATACGCTGCCGCCAAAGGAATTGGATTTAGGGTTTATGCCATTCCCGGCGCAGGCTCTCCAGGGCGGCCCGCAGGCGGGTCTTGACCGTGCCGAGCGGCCAGCCCAGGACTTCGGCGATCTCGCTCTGGCTCAGGCCCTGGTAGTAAGCCAGTTCGATGACCCGGCGTTGATCGGGTTGCAGGGATTGGACGGCGAAATACATGCTGCGCCAGCGGGAGTCTTCGTGGAGGCTGCTGCGGTCGGGCAGGGTGTGGAGTGCGTCTTCGGGATCGTCGGCCTGCGAGGCGGCCGGACGGCGGGATTCGAGGCGGAGGCGGTCGAGGGCGGTGCGGCGGGCGATGGTGAGCAGCCAGACGGTCAACGAGCCGCGTTCGGCCAGGTATTGGCCGGCGCGGCTCCAGAGTTTGAGGAAGGTGTCCTGGGTGGCTTCTTCGGCCAGCATCGGGTCGCCCAGGATGCGCAGGGTCAGGCCGTGGACGCGGCTGGCGTAGCGGTCGTAAAGGGACAGGAAGGCGCGCTCGTCGCCGCGCTTGACGCGTTCGATCAGTTGGCTGTCGTCAGGGTCGGTCACAGGTTGATTGTACCGAAAACTGCGGGTTTGGTCACGCGTGGAGGAATTTTGGGTGCATTCGAATTCCGAGGCATCAAATCCAGGATGAGTGGAACCACAAAGTCTCGAAGTCACAAAGCCACAAATATTCCTTTGAGTTTTGGTGTCTTTGTGACTTGGTGGTCCGCGACAGACACAACTTGAACATGGCGCGATGCACGGCTTGCGCCGCAATCCAAAAGCCGGATTGCTGGCGTATTAGAAAATGCAACATCATCTTATCGGTTCCATAACTTTACCAAAGGAGATTGAAATGAAAAAGCTGTTCCTCGTTGTCCTGACCGCAGTCCTGCTGTTGAGCACCTTCTTCGTGGCCGGGCCGGTGTCCACCGCCAGCGCCAGGGATACCAAGGTCATGGAAATCAAGTCCATGATCGGCGTCCCCCGGCCTTACACCGGCGCAACGAACGCGATCCGCGGCGTCCCCGGCGGCGGGCTGCCCTGGGTCGTGGCCTTTGCCGAAGGCTCGTTGAAGTCCAACGGCAAGCTCGACATCAAGGTTTCGGGCCTGGTCTTCGATCCCAATGACCCGGATGTGATCGCCCGCGGCATCGGCGGCACCAACACCGTCCCGAACTTCATGGCGATCGTGAGCTGCCTGAGCAAGGATGCGGACGGGAATCCGACCACGGTCAACGTTTCGACCGGCCTTTTTCCCGCCGACGCAGCCGGGAACTCCCGGATCAAGGCCCGGCTCGACCTGCCCCAGCCCTGCATCGCCCCGATCATTTTCGTCACCAGCCCGACGGGGGCCTGGTTCGCGGCGACCGGGTTCTAGGCTTTTAGCCGATCCTGCCAAAAAGCGAGCGGGTTATTTCCCGCTCGCTTTTTGGTTGCCTGTGGGGGTAATCTGATGTATATTTGCTACAAGGAATATCGCCATGGAATTTGAATGGGACCCCGACAAAGCTGAGATCAACGTGCGAAAACATGGCATCTCATTCGCAGAAGCAGGAACAGTTTTGGAGACGGCCTTGCCGTTACGGTCCCTGATCCAGATTACTCTGAGGCTGAAGACCGGCACATTACAGTTGGGTGGTCGTACCGTCGAAGATTGTTGATGGTATCCCACACTGATCGCGGCGATAAAATCCGAATAATCAGTGCTCGTTAGTTAACGCCAAGAGAGCGAAAATCTTATGAAGAAGAAATCGAATGAAATGAACGACGAACTTCGCCCCGAATATGATTTGAAAGCCCTGCTCAAGGATGGGAAGCGCGGTAAATATGCCGACCGCTATCGCGAAGGGACCAATCTTGTGCTATTGGAACCAGAGGTCGCGAGGGTGTTCCCAAACGAAAAAGCTGTCAACGAAGCGTTGAAACTGGTGATAAAGTTGAAGCAGGTACAGGAGGATGCCGGTCAATATTCGACGAAACGATAAGACAAGTTGATTGCCTACAATAACGGCGCAATCATTGAACTGCTTCCAAAGCGAGTGGAATTTTTCCACTCGCTTTTTTAGCATAACATCACCTCAACGAAAATGTTTCGTGACGGGGATTTCCTTCCGGGATATACCCCGGCGGAATCAATCCTTGCAAACCGCCTGCTGGCCGGCGCGCCGATTTTAATTTTTCAAGAATTCCACAACTTGGTGATGCACATCAGTTGATTGCAACGCGCCCCGGTGGCCCAGTCCCTGGGTCTCGATCAGGCGGGCGCTCTTCCAGGCGCGGGCGATGGCGCGGCTGTCTTCGATGGGGGTGACGTTATCGGTTGTGTCGTGGAACATCAGGGCGGGGATGGCGATTTTCTGTATCATCAGTTCGTTCCAGATCGCATCCAGCACATCCTTCCCGAAGTTGATGTAAAGCATGTCGCGCAGCCCGTCCATAACGGGATCAGGCAGCCCGGCCAGGGCCTGGAAACGCGGCAGGGAGTCCAAAAGCCGGTTGAACGCGCCCAGGTAGGCCAGTCGGGAAGGGGGCGGGAATCCCCGGTTGGCCAGGGAGTACGATGTGACCAGCGTCCCGAACGAGTGGGCGATAACCGCTTCGAAGGTCCCCTCCTGCGCTGTGACCAGGTCCATCGTCGGGGCGATTTCGAGGATGTTGGTCATCGTCCCGTCCGATTCGCCGTGGGCGGGCTGGTCGTAGGCCACCACGCGGTATCCGGCTTTCAACAGCGGGTCCACGAAGCCGGTCATCTGGGCGCGGGCGCCGCCCCAGCCGTGCATCAGCAAAACGGCGGGACCTTCTCCCCAGGCCGTGACTGCCAGTCCGCCAGCATCGAACGGGAGGCGGTAAGTGTTCCCTTGCTCGATGACCGCACGGTCCCGGGGTTTTATCTCATACTGCGACGGGCTGAAAAAAGCCTGGTAGGCCCTTTTGACAATAGCCTGGGTCTTGAGGGTGGTAGCGTCTAAAGTTGTCATCACATCTCCTTTTACCTACTGATAAGTAAGTTTTGCCGATAAAAAATTTACACAAACAAATCCTGTTTGTGTTGAGCAACCACCGCATGGAAAGTGTCCGTGCCGAGCGCCCGCGCCATCTGGAGCGCCCCCTGCAAACTGGACAGAATCAGTGCGGCTTTGTCGGAAGCCTGACCGTTGAATTGGAAAACGCCCGCATCCCGTCCCTCGTCCAGGGTGGACGCCAGCCAGGAAAGCAGTTCGTTTGTCAGGGACTCGGTTTGCTGGCGCAACGACGCGGGAATGGAGTTGAATTCGGTTTCCAGTACGCCTCCCAGGCAGACTTTGCCCTGGTCAGCGCGCATATTGGCGTAAATGCTGAAGAACCAGTCCAGTTTCTCCTGCGGGGACAGGTCTTTGACGCGGGCATTGTTGACCCACAACTGGAAGCGGTCCCGATAGCGTTGCACGACCGCGCAGCCCAGCTCTTCCTTGCTCGGGAAGTGGTAATGGATGGCGGCATTCTTCACGCCCAGTTCACTGGCGATATGGGCGTAGCTGAAACCGTTGAATCCCTTATCCTGCAACAGGGATTCGGCAAGGTCGAGAATGGCGCGTTTGGTGTTGGTGGTCATTGGCGTTATTTTACTTACTGGTTAGTAAGTTGTCAAGGATTATACCGGCCTTCACGCGGCAGGCGACCTTGCAAGATATTGGTAAGGAGGAAAGCGCTATAATCCCACTGCTTATGCCCACTGTTTTAGAAATTGGCCCCTATCGTTTCTTCTTTGCTTCGGCGCAAGGGGTAAATGTGACCGATGACTCTTTAATCGTAGACCTGAGCGACGGCCGTACGGTTTCAGTTCCGCTGGCATGGTTCCCGCGCCTGCTGTCTGGAACACCTGAAGAGCGAAACAAATGGCGCTTGATTGGAGACGGCGAAGGCATCCACTGGCCTGACCTGGATGAAGACATCAGCGTGGAAAATCTCCTTCTTGGTAAACCTTCGGGGGAAAGCCAGAAGTCGTTCAAACGCTGGCTCGAACAACGAGCCAAGAAGTAGCCGCGCCGTCAAGGACTCTTGGTTCCAAACTCAAGATCCAGTTCTTTTTGCTTTCTGCCTCACTGCGATCTCAAAACTCTCGCGCAGCAATTCAATCCCTTTTTCAACATCCCCATCCTCGCGTAAATAAAAACTGACCCAGCCTGTTTCGGGCAAAATATGATGCGGTTGGGCGCGTCCCACCGCAACGATCTCATCGCGCACTTTCTTCGGGAAGGGAATATCTATCAGGAAGTCGCCGTGGATGTGACCAATCTCGCGTTTGCCGATGGCGTATTCCACGCCGCCAAAGCGGTGCGGTCGAGCCGTCACGCCCTGCCAGGTTGTGACGGTTTTGGTGATTTGTTCCTGCGCATCTTTAGTGCTCATAAATATCCCTGGCTCTTCCGCAATTAACGGGAACGAGCCTAAACACAAAGTGACACGAAGGCTCTCAAAGGAAGAAAAGGCGCACTGTCGGACGCGTTTTTCCTTCGTTGACTTTGCCTGCACTGGGCCGCAGGCACACGTGTGTTCCTTTGTGTTTCAAAGGTTTTCCCGGTAAAAACGGGAGAGCCATATTCCTTCGCCCTCGCACCCCCAATTTGCCCCCCAATTATTTCAATGGTGCGATCTTTTCCAGTTTCGCCTGGTTTCTGGCAAGTTCCCAATCTTGACGAAGTTCATCCTGGTGCATGGATGCCCATTCCACAACCAACCCCAATGCTCTTGCCGGTAGACTACCGTGGAATACTGCCAGTGTATTGATGTTGATCCACGCTTCGTCATCACCATATACCGCGTGAAAATGCGGCGGGTTGTGGTCATCGTAATACATGCGGATAATGATGCCGTAAAAGCGGCATATTTCAGGCATAGGTGGATTCTTCTTTGAGAGCCGGGAAAAGCTCTTCAGGTTTTTTGCCTGTCAGTTTCAAATAAAGAGAATCTGCATCCAAATCAATTTCATCAGACCAAGTCAGGCTACGGCCACCTTCTATCGAGATTTTCTCGAAATTTTTGTAATCCTTCCAGAAGGAAAAGATACCCTTTCCACTGAGATGAGAAAGGTCAACTTCGCCTGCGGTGTTGTCATTAAATTTAAGCCAGACTTTGTACCTGTCCAGTGGACGCGCCTCTAAAATTTTTGGAATGAACATATCATTTCCTTCCATTGGTTGCCAATTGGACACGCTTTAATTATACAGGGAATCTATACTCTCTCTCTTTTAAACTGCGTCTCGTACAATTGCGCATACAAGCCATTCAACGCCAGCAACTCCTCGTGCGTGCCGCGCTCGACGATCTGTCCCCTGTCCATTACCAGGATCAAGTCGGCAGCCAGGATCGTGCTCAGGCGGTGGGCGATGACGATGCTGGTCCGCCCGGCCATGACCCGCTTCAACGCCTCCTGGATCAGGCTCTCGGATTCGCTGTCGAGGTGGCTGGTGGCTTCGTCCAAGACGAGAATTCTGGGGTCTTTCAGGATGACCCGCGCCAGGGCAATGCGCTGTTTCTCGCCGCCGCTCAAGCGGTAGCCGCGCTCACCCACCACCGTCTCGTAGCCGTCGGGCAAATCCACGATGAACTGGTGGATGTTGGCCGCCCGAGCTGCGGCTTCGATCTCGGTCTGGGCGGCGTCGGGTTTGGCGTAGATCAGGTTGGTGCGGATCGTGTCGTGGAACAGGTAGGTTTCCTGGGTCACCATGCCGATCTGGGCCGAAAGCGAGTCGAGGGTCACGTCCCGCAGGTCGTGGCCGTCAATGCGGATGACGCCCTCGCTTGAGTCGTACAGGCGCGGGATGAGATACGTCAGGGTGGTCTTGCCTGCCCCGGACGGGCCGACCAGCGCGATCAACTGTCCGGCGGAGGCGTTGAACGAGACCGACTCAAGGGCCACGTCCCGCGCCTGGGAGGTGGGACCCGGTTCGGACGTCCCGGAAGAGGCGAGGCGGGCAACCGGCTTTTCGCCACGCTGACCCGTTTTCCCGTCGCCCCCGTCCCCGCTGAGGACCGTCCTCACGTCATCCATCCGTCCGTAACGCTTGACCTCGCTGAGCAGGATGGAGTCGTCTATCCGGTAGTTGAAAGTGACCCGGTCGAACTCCAGGTCGCCGCGCACCTCGCGCAGGGCGAGGGCGTCGCTTTTTTCGGCGATGTCATGCGGCAGGTCAATGATCTCGAAGACGCGCTCGAACGAGACCATGCTGGTGCTGAACTCGACCGGCGCGCTGGCCAGTCCTTGCAGCGAGCCGTAGAGCTGGCCGAGGTACGAGCCGAAGGCGACGATGGTGCCGATGGTGAAAGTGCCCTGGATGACGAACCAGCCGCCCAGCCCGTAGACCATTGCCGCGCCGACCGCGCTGACCAGCCCAATGATGACGAAGAAGGTGGCGCCGATCGTGGCACGGCGCACGCCGATGTCACGCACGCTGCGGGCGCGCTGGGTGAAGCGGCCTTCTTCCTCGCGGGTGCGGCCAAAGAGCTTGACCAGCAGCGCCCCGCCGATGTTGAGGGTCTCGTTCATGTGGGCGTTCATGGCCGCGTTCAGGTCCATGGCCTGGCGGGCGATGTCACGCAGCGTCGCGCCCAGCCGCCGGGCCGCCAGGAAAAACAGCGGCAGGATCAGCACGCTGACGACCGTCAGCCGCCACTCGAGGGTCAGCATGACGGTCAGGATGGCGACCGTCTGGATGAGGTTGGTGAGGATGCCGACGATGGTGTTGCTGATGGCGTTCTGCGCCCCGATCACGTCGTTGTTCATGCGCGACATCAACTCGCCGACTTTGGTATTGGTGAAGAAGCGCAGCGACATGCGCTGCAAGCGGGAAAAGAGCGCCACCCGCAGGTCGTAGATCACCCCCTCGCCGACGGTGGCATTCAGCCGCCGCTGGACCACGCTGATCCCGCCGCTGAACAGAGGCAGCAGCAAGAGGGCCATAGCGTAGAGGGTGAGTTGGTTCAGGTCTTTGGACGGCAGGATTTTGTCTATCAACTGGCGGAAGATGAGCGGCGAGACCAACGACAGCCCGGTGGTGAACAGGATCGTCAGGAGCATCCCGCCGATGTGGTTCCAGTAGGGGCGCGCGTAAGCCAGGACGCGCAAAAGTAATTCTTTGGTGACCTTCTTGGGTTTTTCATCCGAACGCATGAAGCTGAACCATCCGCCGCCGTGGAACATGGGGTATCTCCTGTGGGTGAGGGTGAGCAGTCAACAGGTATGCAGCTACCCGGGAAGTGTTTACCTGTATACCTTATCCCCTCCCTTTCTGCAACTGTCGGTTTGGGGAGGGTGATGAAGAAAGTATAATATTCCCCATGAACGTTTTCCGGGAACTCCGCTCCAGAACCCCCGGCGGATGCCCGGCAATCCACTTTACCATTTTCAGAACGACTTTACAGGCAATTTTATGGACTTGAACATTCTCTTCCAAACCATCGGCACGGTCGTCATGGTCAGCGGGGTGATCTTCAGCCTGATCAACCTGCGCAATTTCCAGGCCAGCCGCAAGCGCGAAAGCGCCATCGTGATGCTCAACTCGTTCCAGACCAATGACTTCGTCAAGGGCCTGCTGCTGATCTTCGACCTGCCGGATGGCGTGGACAGCGAGACCATCAACAAATTGCCGCATGAGCAGTACCTGTCCATCTACATGGTGCTGGGAACCTGGGAGCGGCTGGGCATCCTCGTCTACCGGCGGGAGATCGCCCTCGACCTGGTGGATGACGCTTTCAGCGGGCCGGTCCTCCAGACCTGGCAGAAGCTGGAGAAATACATCCTCGAATTCCGCGCCCGCGTCAAACGCGATACCGCTTTCGAGTGGTTCCAGTGGCTGGCCGAACGGATGCTCGAACGCGAAACCACCGCCGAAGCCGTCCCTGCTTATCTTGCCCATCGCAATTGGAAATCCAAAAGGAGTGAATAACCGTATGCAAGTGTTCAGCCTCAACCTCGGCCAACTGCGGCCCGACCCAAGCGGCAAACCCGGCGGAACGACCGGGATCTACAAACTGCCCGTCCCTGGCCCGGTGGATGTCACCCGGCTCGGGCTGGCCGGGGACGTGATCGTCAGCGCCAAACATCACGGCGGTCCCGACCAGGCGGTTTACGTCTACGGCCAGGCGGATTACGACTGGTGGGCGGGCGAACTGGGACGGGAGCTTGCTCCCGGCACCTTCGGCGAGAACCTGACCCTCAGCGATGTCGAAAGCGCGGCTTTCGACATCGGCGACCTGCTCCACGTCGGTGACGGGGTTACACTGCAAGTCACCGCGCCGCGCATCCCCTGCGGGACGTTCGCCGCCCGGATGGGCGACCCGCAATTCGTCAAGAAATTCCGGGCTGCCGAGCGCCCCGGCCTTTACTGCCGTGTGCTCAAGGAAGGCCGCATCCAGGCCGGGGACCAGGTGCGGGTGGAGGAATATCCCGGCGAAACGGTCAGCCTGCTCCACGTCTACCGCGACCACTACGAACCCGACCTGACCGAGGCCGCCGTCCGCCGCATCCTGGCCGCGCCGGTGGCGATCCGCCTGCGCGTTGACAAGGAAAAGGAACTGCAAAAGGTCCTGGCCGGGGGATAACCGAAGCTGGAGAAAGTGATGACGCCATGCCGTTGACCCGTGATATTCACCCCATGCCCGAATTCGTTCGGGACGCCCTGCTGGCCCGCCGTTTAATGGACGCCTACCGTGCCCGGCCCGCCTACCAGCAAAACGACTACCTCGGCTGGATCCGCCGCGCCAAACGGCCTGAAACCCGGGAAAAGCGCCTTGACCAGATGTTGGCTGAACTCGAAAGGGGAGACGTTTACATGAACATGGCCTGGAAGCCCAAATAAATCAGGCTCTTCAGGTTTAAGTGGG
>DIDQ01000114.1 GCA_002418215.1 Anaerolineales bacterium UBA5796 | reverse complement strand
CCCCCCCAACCGATGCCCCGACAAACGCGCCGGTCCCAACCAATACCAACCCGCCGGGAGCCACCCCCACCCTGGTCTTCCCCCCGTTGGACGGGATCCTCCTGTTCGAATCCAACCGCGACGGCAATTCCGAAATCTACGCCTTGAACCTGACCAGCCGCTCCATGCTGCGCTTGACCAATGACCCCGCGGCCGATATGCAGCCCGCCCTGGCGCCTGATTTGTTGCGGGTGGCGTATGTCTCGAACAGGAACGGGAACAACGAAATCTACTTTACCGGGATGGACCGCCGGTCGCCATTGAACCTGACCAATAGTTCGAGCGATGACCAGCAACCGACCTGGTCGCCCGATGGGGATTGGATCGCTTTCACGTCGAACCGCGACGGCAACCAGGAAATTTACGTCATGCGAAGTGACGGCTCCGAAGTCCGCAATCTCACCAACAACTCCTCCGACGATTTTGCTCCCTCCTGGTTTTCCGTGCCTCGTTTGCTGGGTTCGGAGGAGTGGATTGCGTTCACGTCGAACCGGGACGGCAACCTGGAAATCTACAAGATCAGGCCTGACGGCTCCGGCCTGGAGAACCTGACAAACAATTCAGCCAATGATTATTTCCCGTCCGGTATTTACGGAGGCGGCCTGCTCGCCTTTGTAACCGACCGGGACGGCAACCCCGAAATCTATACGATGACCGATAGCGGAGGCGCTCTCACCAATGTGACCAATCACTTTGCCCAGGACCTGGACCCCTCTCTCGACCCGGACCTGGAGTGGATCATCTTTACCACAGACCGGGACGGCAACCTGGAAGTTTATGCGATCAACATCGGGGACGGCAGCGCCTACAACCTGACCGGGAACCCCGGCCAGGACCGGAACCCGGATTGGTGATATTTCCCGGCCTTGCAGGACTCGCCGCGGCTGGCTCCAAGCCGGTTACTGCGGCGATTCCTGACGGATCAGAACAACGAACAACGGAGTAGATCATGCCTTTAGGTCTGGAATCCAGCCAACTCGCGCTATTTGCCATCCTGGTCGGGGCGATCATCCTGCTCTTCACAGAGTGGATCCGCATTGACCTGACAGCCATCCTGATCATCCTGGCGCTCAACCTGGCCGGGCTGCTCGAACCGGATGAGGCCTTTTCGGGTTTCAGCAGCGAACCGGCCATCATGCTGGCCGCCATTTTTGTCCTCAGCGGGGCATTGAAACACACCGGTCTGTCGGAGCGGCTGGGCAACGGGATCAAGTTGATGGCCGGCAACAGTTTCGAGCGCATCATTGCCGTGATGATGCCCGCGGTTGCCCTGATGTCGGCTTTTATCGGCCACGTCGCCTTGACAGCGATCATGCTCCCTGTGACCATGACCCTGGCTCGGGAGAACGACATCCAGCCCTCGAAATTGCTGATGCCGATGTCTTTCGCGGCTTCACTCGGCTCGACCATCGCCATCATCGGCGCGCCCGCCTTCCTGGTTGCCAACAGTTTGTTGAGACAGGCCGGGCAGCCGGGTTTGGGGATATTCTCGATCGCCCCGATTGGCCTGGCGCTCTCCCTGGCCGGGACCCTCTTCGTGCTGCTTATCGGACGTTTCCTGCTCCCCGCCCACCCGGGTGACGACGAAGCGATCAATCATTTCCGTTTGCAGGGATATTATACGGAACTGGTCATCCTGCCCGAATCGGAATTGGTCGGAAAGACCATCCGCCAGATCGAATCCGAGCTGGAACCGGACCTGAAGGTATCTGCCTGGTTCCGCGACACGCACCCTCGCGGCAAGCCGTTTGGCAGGAAACAGACCAGGGCCGGTGACGTCCTGGTGATCCGCACCAATCCCGACAAGCTGGCAAGCATCCAGCAGGAGCGCGGGATCGCCTTGCATCCGCTCCATAAATACGAAAAGGAATTCTTGCTCCTGTCGGGGAATGAAAACAACGGCGAAAACAACCACAACGAAGATATTGCCTCCCGGCTGGTCCAATCTGTCGTGGCCCCGAAGTCGGAGTTCATCGGGAAGACCATCGGACAGATAGATTTCCTCCGCAGGTATGGGGTCATCATCGTCAGTGTCTGGAGGCAGAAGGGTTGGCTGCAAACCGAGTTATCGCGGACAAAACTCCGCGCAGGTGATGTCCTGGTCATGGTCGGGGATAACCCTTCGTTGAAGCGGATTGCAGAAGATCTGTCTTTTTTGATGCTGGTCCCATTCGAAGGAGAGCCGAAGTTCCACCGTAAAGCGCCGCTGGCCGGCGCGATCATGGCGCTGGCCGTCCTGGCCTCGACCCTCAACCTGGTCCGCGTGGACGTTGCCTTGATGGCCGGCGCGGCAGCAGTGCTGCTCTGCGGGTGCATTTCAGCGCGGCAGGCTTACCAATCCATTGACACGCGCATCTACGTCTTTATCGCCGGCGCCATTCCCCTGGGCCTGGCCATGGAAAAGACCGGGGCCGCCGCGCTGTTGGGCGGGTGGCTGCAAGGGCTGGTGATGGATTGGGATACTCCCTGGATCCTGCTGGCTTTCTTCCTGGTTTCGGGCGTCATCACCCAGGTCATGTCGGATACGGCCACCACCATCCTGCTTGCGCCGGTTGCGATTGCCCTGGCGCGGGGCCTGAACCTCCCCCCCGAACCATTCGTGGTCACGGTGGCGATGGCTTCGGTCGCATCGTTCTTCACCCCGATCGGCCATCACGGCAATTTGCTCATCTACGGGCCGGGCCGCTACCAATTCTCGGATTTCCTGCGGGTCGGCATTCCGCTGACGCTCCTGGCAGCCGGCCTCGTTGCGGTATTGGCGCCCATGCTCTGGCCTGCCTCATAATCCCAAAGGATGGGAGGAGAAAGTGTAACCATATTTGTGAAAACCCGTCCCGGCAGGATTGACAATGACTTGATTTATGCTATTATCGAATTGCCAAAGGAACCCGCGGGCGGGTTGTGAGTTTGTCGTACTGCCCAATTCCTTATTTTTTCACGACAGCCGAATAGAACTTATCCATTCCCTCGTTTTCGATGGAAAAATGCCGCTTCGGGCAGGGAACAATGAACTCTGATGACGACCATTTAAGCGTTAAGGATGTTACTTTAAGTTTTGGGGGCATCATGGCGTTGAACGATGTCAGTTTTGGGGCGCGCCGGGGGGAAATCCTGGCGATCATCGGGCCGAACGGCGCGGGAAAAACGTCACTTCTCAATTGTCTCAACAATTTCTACCACCCCGACCAGGGCAGCATCTTTTTCGAGGGCCATGACCTGACCCGTCTCCCCCCGTACCGGATCGCCCAACTGGGCATTGCCCGCACCTTCCAGCACACCGCCCTTTACACCGGCCTGAGCACGCTGGACAACCTCATGGCGGCGCGCCACATCCACATGCGCGCCGGGATGCTGGACAGCCTCCTCTATTACGGGCGCGCCCGCTCCGAAGATATTGCCCACCGCCAGGTCGTGGAGGAGATCATTGATTTCCTCGAAATGGAACACATCCGCAAGTCCATCGTCGGGGCGCTGCCTCACGGCCTGCGCAAGCGCGTCGACCTGGGCCGGGCGCTGGCCATGGAACCGAGCCTGCTCCTGCTCGACGAGCCGATGACCGGCATGAACCTGGAAGAAAAAGAAGACATGGCCCGCTTCATCCTGGACATCCACGACCGGCGCGGGATCACCATCCTGCTGATCGAGCACGACATGGGCCTGGTGATGGACATCGCCGACCGGGTGGTCGTACTCGATTTCGGCACCAGGATCGCCGAAGGCCCGCCCGACGAGATCCAGCGCAACGAAGCCGTGATCAACGCCTACCTGGGAAAGACGGACATCCGATGAAACCGATGGACACCCTCCCGAAGAACCTGGTCGCCTCTTATCGAAAATACGGGGACAAAAAGATCGCCATGCGCCAGAAAGACCTGGGCATCTGGCGCTCCTACACCTGGCAGGATTCCTACCGGCAGGTGCGGCAACTGTCCCTGGGGTTGGCGCAGCTCGGCCTGGCGCGCGGCGACAAGGTCGGCATCATCGGCGACAACGACCCGCAGTATTTCTGGGCGCAACTGGCGGTCCAGTCGGGCGGGGGCGTGGCAGTGGGCATTTTCACCGACAGCGCCCCGCAGGAAATCCAGTACATCGTTGACCATTCGGACGCCGCCTTTGTCTTCGCCAAAGACCAGGAACAGTGCGACAAATTGCTCGAAATCCGCGGGCAGGTCCCCCGCGTCAAGCGCGTGATCTATTGGGATGAAAAAGGATTGTGGAATTACCGCGAACCCTGGCTGATCAGCTTCGAGGAACTCCAGTCCCTCGGGCGGTCACTCGACGAAGCGCAACCGGACCTGTTCGAGGCTACCGTTGAACAGGGCGACGGCGACGACCTGGCGATCTTCTGCTACACTTCCGGGACGACCGGCCTCCCCAAAGGGGCGATGATCACTCATAACAACCTGCTGGCCGGCTGCGACAGCGCCCAGCAGGCCGACCCCCGCCTCGAAACCGACGAATACCTGTCCTTCCTGCCCCCCGCCTGGATCACCGAAAACGTGTTGGGGCTGGCGATCCACCTGCGGATGGGGATGGTGGTCAATTTCCCCGAATCCCCCGAAACGGTCCAGGAGAACATCCGCGAACTCACGCCCCAAGCCATGCTGTTCAGCGCCCGCCTGTGGGAGAACATGATGGCCCTGGTGCAGGTCAAGGTCGCCGAAACGACCCGGATCAACCGCCTGCTGTACCGGACGTTCATGCCGGTGGGTTACAAGGTTGCCAGTTTGCGCTACGAACAGCGCAAGCCGGTCGGCCTGCTGCGGCGGCTGCTCTACGCCCTGGGAGAGGCCGCAGTCTTTCACCCGCTGCGGGACAAGCTGGGGCTGACACGGGTCAAGTCGGCTTATTCATCGGGGGCAGCCCTGAACCCGGACGTGATCCGCTTCTTCCGGGCCATCGGGGTCAACATCAAGCAGTTGTACGGGTCCACCGAGGCCCAGGTGCATACCCTCCACGTCGGGGACGACGTCCGGTTCGAAACGGTCGGGGTCCCGTCACCCGGCCAACGGGTCCGGATCGCTGCGAACGGGGAAATCCTGGTCAGCGGCGGGACCGTCTTCCAGGGATATTACAAAAATCCCGAAGCGACCGAAAAGTCCCTGCGCGTGGACGAGGACGGGCAGCGCTGGTTCTGCACCGGCGACGCCGGCCACCTGGACGCGGACGGCCACCTCATCTACCTGGACCGGGTGAAAGAAATGATCACCCTGGCGAGCGGCGAGAAATACTCGCCCCAATTCCTGGAGGGCCAGTTGAAGTTCAGCCCCTACATCCGGGACGTGATGACCGTCGGCGGGGAGGAGCGCGCCTTCGTCACCGCCCTGATCAACATTGATTTCGAGAACGCGGGCCGCTGGGCCGAGAAGCGCGGCATCCCCTACACCACTTTCGTGGACCTGTCGCAGAAGCCGGAAGTGTACGATCTGGTCCGGCAGGACGTGGAACGCGTCAACCGCGCCCTCCCACCTGCGGCGCGCATCCGCCGGTTCGTCCTGCTGCATAAGGAATTCGACGCCGACGAAGGCGAACTGACCCGCACCCGCAAGCTGCGCCGCAATTTGCTGGTCGAACGCTACGGGGAGATGATCTCCGCCATGTACGGCAGCGGCGACAGCGTAAAGGTGCGGGCCGCGGTCAAATACCGGGACGGGCGGGAAGGCATCGTGGAGACCACCGTGCGGGTCGCCAGCATGGAGATGGAGGAGGCGCTATGAACTGGCAGTTGCTGCCCCAATTTGCCACGACCGGCCTGCTGGCCGGCGGCACCCTGGCCCTGACCGCCCTGGGGCTGGTGCTGATCTTCAAATCCACGTACATTTTCAATTTCGCCCAGGGACAACTCCTGCTGCTGGGGGCGCTGTTCACCTGGTGGTTCACGGTCGAGGTGGGATTGCCGCTCTGGCTGTCCATCATCCTGGCCCTGCTGCTCTCGGCCCTGATCGGGTTCGGGATCGAACGGTTTGCCCTGCGCCCGATGACCGGCCAGCCCCTGCTCTCCATCGTCCTGATGACCCTGGGCCTGAGCCAGCTTTTGCACGGCCTGGCCCTGCTGTTCTTTGGCGGCGCGCAGCGCAACTTCCCGCAGATATTTTCGGCGGCCAATCCTTACAAGATCGCCACGCCTTTCCTGCGTGACGGGACCCCGATCATCATCATCCTGAAGCAGAACCTGGTCTGGTCTTTCGTGGTCGCCATCCTGGGCGTGCTGGTCATCAGCGCGTTCTTCCGCTATACCAACGCCGGCCTGGCGATGCGCGGCGCCTCGGAAGACCACGAACTGGCCCAGAGCATCGGGCTGCGCATCCACCGCATCTTCGGCGTCTCCTGGGCTTTGGCGGGGATGGTTGCCACGATGGGCGGGGTGCTGCTGGCGACCTCTAGCGGCCTGGACTTGAGCCTGTCGGTGGTGGTGCTGGCGGCCTTCCCGGTGGTGCTGCTCGGCGGACTCGAATCCATCCCGGGGGCGATCATCGGCGGCCTGTTGATCGGCCTGACCCAGGGCCTGGTCTCCGCTTCGACAGTCCCCCTGGTCCGCAACATGAGCGAGATCATGCCTTACGTCGTCCTCCTGGTCGTCCTGCTCATCCGCCCTGAAGGGTTGTTCGGGCAGAAGCGCATCGAAAGGATCTAATTTATGGGAGTGCCTCGCCCTGCGGGTGAATTCGATACCAGCTATGCGCGTGACATGGCGACCATCCGCCAGCCCTGGCAGTGGTGGCTGTTGTTCGCTTTTATCCTGGCCCTTTATGGATTGCCGTTCTACGCCAGCCAGAGCACGGTGTCGCTGGTCAACCGCATTGCCATCACGATCATCGCCGTCCAGGGCCTGAACCTGCTGACCGGCTATACCGGGCAAATTTCCCTCGGCCAGGCGGCCTTCATGACCACCGGCGGCTACATCTCGGCTTTGCTGGTCAACCAGGCCGGCTGGCCCTTCCTGGCGGCCCTGCCGCTGGCCGCCCTGGGAGCCGGGGTGATCGGCCTGATCTTCGGGCTGCCCTCCCTGCGGGTCAAGGGGTTCTACCTGGCCATGGCCACCCTGGCCGCCCAGTTCATCATCCCCTGGTTTACGCGGAACGCTTTCCCGGACGTGTTGAACGGCGCCCAGGGGCTGAATGTGCAATCGCCGGTCCTGTTCGGGATCGTATTCAACACGCCCCAGAAATACCTTTTCCTCTCGCTGACGGTGCTGGTCCTTTCGACAGTCGTGGCGCACAACGTTTCCCGCTCCCGGCTGGGACGCGCCTTCGTCGCCCTGCGCGACCACGACCTGGCCGCCGAACTCCTGGGCATGAACCTGTTCAAATACAAGTTGCAGGCTTTCTTCCTGGCGGCGGTCTACGCCGGGTTGGCCGGGGCGCTGGCGGCGCACAATATCCGCCACCTCAATTCGGAGACCTTCAACCTGAACGATTCGGTGGTCTTCCTGGGGATGCTGGTCATCGGCGGGCTGGGATCGAACCTGGGGCCGATCTTCGGCGCCATCGTAGTCGAACTGCTGATCGAATTTGCCACCTTGTTCGGCCCCTTTTTCATCACACTCTTCCCTTCCACCGCAGCCGGGGCGGTCCAGGCCTTGCGTCCGCTTTTCTTCGGGATAACCCTGATGCTCTTCCTGATCTTCGAGCCGCGCGGACTGGCCCACCGCTGGCAATTACTCAAGGCAGCCTGGCGGCTGCGTCCGTTCTCGCATTGAATCGGATTTTGAAAGGAGGTGGTAGGAGCGACCGATTTCCCCGTTTCAGGCCCTTTAAGAGATGGGCCAGAACCAAAGTTCGACACTTTTTCGCCAACGTTTGAAGGAGGAGTACCCTATGCGTAAGACCCCGTTTGTCCTGACAGCTATCCTGCTGGCCGTAGCGCTGGGAGTAGCTGCCTGTGGCCCACAAGCCACGCCAACCCCCACCGCGCCGCCCGCCGCGCCCACCACCGCAGCCCCAACCGCAGCCCCAACTGAAGCCCCAACTGAAGAACCGACCCCGGCCGGCCCGCCCGACCTGACCGGCGAGACCATCACCCTTTACCACTTCGGCGACCTGTCCGGGCCGTATGCTTCGATTACCGCGCCCCTCATCCACGGCGCGGAGGACGCCATCAAGGCGATCAACGAGGCTGGCGGCATCTACGGCGCGATGCTGGAGATCAAATTTGCTGACGACGCCGGCAGCATTGACGAGGCCGTGGCGGCTTACGACCGCTTCACCAGCGAAAACCCCAACACCCTGGTCATGATCACCTACGGTTCGGGCGAAGCGGAAGCGCTGGCCCAACGGTTCGCCGAGGACAAGATCGTCAACATTACGGCTGGCTTGAGCGCCAAGGCTTTCTACGGAGCCGGATCGGGCTATACCTTCGGCCTGGGTTCCATCTATCCCGACCAACTGGCCCACACCATGAAATTCCTGTCCGAGAACTGGGCCGCCTACAAGCCCGCCAGCGCCGGGGACGAGATCAAGCTGGCCTACATCAGTTGGCCGACCGCCTTCGGCCAGGGCGGGTTGACCGCCGAGAGCCGGGCCTTCCTGGCTGACCTGGGCATCGAAGTTGTCGTGGAGGAGACCTACGACGTAGCCCCCACCGCCGACACCACCACCGCCATCCTGAACGCCCAGGCTGCGGGCGCCAACGTGATCTGGACCAACACCCTGGCCTTCGGACCGGCAGCCATCCTGAACGACCTGAACGCCCTCGGGCTGCGCGACCAGTTCGTGGTCGCGGGCGATAACTGGACCATGGACCTGGCTACCTACGCCTTCCTGGCCGACCCGGCCTACGGCGTCGGCCTGATCGCCCCGTTCCCCTACCTGTGGTGGACGGATACCGATAATCCCGGCGTGCAATACGCCCAGCAGCTCTTCGAGGCCAACGGGCGGCCGGCCGCCGAGCACAACGTCGGCTACCTGCTGCTGGTCGCCGGCGTGGACATGACCGCCAAAGCCATCACCCGCGCCATTGACACCGTCGGCTACGAGAATCTCACCGGCGAAGCCGTGCATAACGCCCTGATCGAGATGAGTCCCTTCGACGCGCTGGACGGCGTGCTGCAAGTGGACTTCTCGAACGGCAGCCGCTCGCCGCACATGTCCCAGATCCGCATGATCCAGGGCGGCCCGGATAAGTTCACCGTCATCCAGGATTGGGCCGAGACCCCCGACCTGCGTCCTGCCGAGTAACGACCTTTGCGGGGGACGGGTGCTTTCCACCCGTCCCCTCATCATCATGCTTAGCCTGAACAATATCGAAGTCATTTACAGCGACGTGATCCAGGTGCTGAGGGGGGTTTCAATGCAAGTGCCGGATGGCGAGATCGTCGCATTGCTCGGCGCCAACGGGGCGGGCAAGACCACCACCCTGCGGGCCATCTCCGGCCTCCTGCGCGCCCAGGAGGGCGAGGTGACGCGCGGCAACATCGAGTTCGACGGCCAGCGGATCGAAAGCTGGCGGCCGGAAGATATCGTCCGCCTGGGGATCGTCCAGGCCCTGGAGGGACGCCGCCTCTTCCAGCACCTGACGGTGGAGGAGAACCTGATGCTCGGCGGGATCGCCCGCGGCCGGGCGGTTTCCCGTTCCGCCGTCAACCGGGACCTGGAGCAGGTCTACCATTATTTTTCCCGTCTCAAAGACCTGCGCAAGCGCGTCAGCGGCTACCTCTCCGGCGGCGAACAGCAGATGCTGGTGATCGGGCGCGGCCTGATGGCCCATCCCGGGTTGATGCTGCTCGACGAACCCTCGTTGGGGCTGGCCCCGCTGCTCGTCCAGGAAATCTTCGAAAAGATCAAAGCCATGAGCGACCAGGAGGGGATGGCCATCCTGCTGATCGAGCAAAACGCCCGCGTGGCGTTGAAGATCGCCGATTACGCTTACGTGATGGAAAACGGGCGCGTGGTGCTCGACGGGCCGTCGGCGCAATTGGCTGAAAACGAAGACATCAAGGAGTTCTACCTCGGCCTGACCCAGGTCGGCGAACGCAAATCGTACCGCGATGTGAAACACTACAAACGCCGCAAACGCTGGCTGGGCTGATATGTTACGTGTTGCGTAGAAACCTTACGAACTGATGTTACGCACTCACTCCACGCCCGCACGAGGACAAGCCCCGTGCTATTCATCCGAAGCCTGCGAAGCAGGCTTAGTACAGCATTGCAGAAATACATTCCGATTTCCATCCGCGAATTTACGCTAATCTCCGCTAATCTGTTCGAAAATTAGCGAGAATTCGCGAAGACTTGTCCTGAGATTGACGAAGGATTAGCGGATAAATCGCCAGAGAAACCCGGATCAAAATTATGAAGCGCTGTACTTAGCCGCCACAGGCGGCTTCGTAAGAGTAGCCCGACGGTTTTATCGTCGGGCGGGGCGTGCGGCAAGGGTCTCCATAGAGCGCAAATGGATATTGCTGCGTAACATCAGTTGCGAAAACAAACGGCAGGAGGCTGCCATGCCAAAACTGCGAATTGAAGGCATTGATCTTTACTACGAAGTCAACGGGCGGGGGCAACCCATCCTGTTCATTCACGGCCTGGGGTCCAGCAGCCGCGACTGGGAAATGCAGGTCCCCTTTTTCTCCGAAGGCTACCAGGCAGTGACGTTCGACCTGCGCGGGCATGGGAAATCCGATAAACCCCCCGGCCCTTACAGCATGGCCCAATTCGCCGCCGACGCGGCCGGGTTGGTCCGCGCTCTCGACATCGCCCCGGCCCACATCGTAGGCATTTCCCTGGGCGGGATGGTCGCCTTCCAGCTGGCGGTGGACGCGCCGGAACTGGTGCGCAGCCTGACCATCGTCAACTCGGCCCCGGAGTTCATCGTGCGTACCGCCAGGGAGCGTTTCCAGGTCTTCCAGCGGAAACTCATCGTCCGCCTGCTGGGGATGCGGAAAATGGGCGAGGTACTGGGCAGGCGGCTCTTCGTCAAACCGGAGCAGGCCGAACTGCGCCAGGTATTCGCCGACCGCTGGGCGGAGAACGATCCCCGCGCCTACCGCGAGGCCATGCAGGCCATCCCCGGCTGGAGCGTGGCAGACCGTTTGAGCGCCGTGGCCTGTCCCACGCTGGTCATCGCGGCAGACCAGGACTACACCCCCGTGTCCCTGAAGGAAAGCTACGTGGGCCGGATGCCGCGGGCGGAACTGGCCGTCATCCAGGATTCGCGCCACGCCACTCCGGTGGAACAGCCCGAAAAGTTCAACGAGGTGTTGGCCGCTTTCCTTTCGAGGCAAGGGTAAGCGCCCAGGAAAAGGAGTATTCCATGACCGAGCCATTCGCCGAAAAACTTGACCACATCCTCCAACACGCCTACGCCAACGCCCCGGCGGTCAGGGCGATCTTCGACCGGGCCGGGCTGAAACCGGGGGACATCCGCTCCCTGGCCGACCTGGACCGGATCCCGGTCACGAGCAAGGACCGGCTGGCCGGGATGCAGCAGGCCGATCCGCCCTTCGGCGGTTTCCTGGCCGTGCCCCCGGAGGAGTTGCTGCACGTCTTCCTCTCCCCCGGCCCGCTCTACGAACCCCACGCCGGGGAAAGCGCGGTCATGGACACCGTGCGCGAAATGTTCGGGATCGCCGGTTTTGTCCCCGGCGACATGGTGCTCAACACCTTCGGCTACCACCTGATCCCCACCGGGCTGGCGCTCGACCAGGCCTTCCGGGAGATGGGGGCCACCGTGATCCCGGCCGGGGTGGGCAATGCGGATTTGCAGGTCAAGATGATGCGCGACCTGAAAGCCGCCGGCTACGTCGGCACGCCTTCCTGGCTGATGGCCCTGATCCAGAAAGCCGAGGAAAGCGGGCTGGACTTCCGGGCGGATTTCGCGCTCGAAAAGGCGCTGGTCTCCGCCGAACCCCTGCCGCCGGCCCTGCGCCAGACCTTCGTCGAAAAATACGGCCTGCGGGTTGCCAATGCCTACGGCACAGCCGAATTGGGCTTCCTGGCTTACAACATCGAAGGCGGCCTGGCCATGCGCCTGTTGGAGAGTTCCATCGTGCAGGTCGCCAACCCGGAGACAGGCGCATCGGTCGGGCCGGGGGAGACCGGGGAGGTGGTCGTCACCACCTTCAACGAGACCTACCCCCTCATCCGGCTGGGCACGGGCGACCTGGCGATGAACGTGGACCCCGCCCCGGGCGCGAGCCGCCAGGGAGAGCGTTCCATCATCCTGGTCGGACGCGTGGGCGATGCGGTCAAGGTGCGCGGCATGTTCGTGCATCCCAACCAGTTGCGTTTCGCGGTCGGGCAGGTCCGGGGTGTGGCGAAGTTCCAGGCGGTCGTCACCCGCCCCGAAAACCGGGACGAATTCACCCTGCGGGCCGCCCCGGCCGACGACTCCGCCGACCGGCAGGCGCTCACGGAGGCCCTGTCACAGGCTGTCCAATCTGCCTGCCGGGTCAAAGTGGACCGGGTGGAGTTCGTCGCCGTCTCCGACCTGGACGACAATATGGGGATTATCGTTGACAAAAGAAGCTGGGAATAGTTGAATTAGCCGTTACGCCACGGCCAGTTCCGGCTGCCGGACGCGTTGCAGCAATGCCACGAAAAAAGCTGCTGCCAGAACCAGGCCGGAAGTCATCTGGAAGACGAGCGGGAAACCGTGCGAGTCGGCCAGCGGGCCGGAGAGCAGCGTGCCCAACGCCCCGGCCGAGAACATGATCCCCAGGGTCAGCCCGGAGGCCAGGCCCATCCCGCCGCGAATGGCGCGTTGGGCCAGGACGACCACAATGCTATGCACCGAGCCGGTCAGCGCACCTGAAAGCGGAATCAGAAAGTACAGCCAGGACGACCAGCCGATCTGCGAAACGACGTAGAGCGGCAGGCTTGCCAGCACCAGGGCCGTCATGGCCACGCGCATCTTCCCGTAGCGGTCGGCAAGCGTCCCGCCGAGCACGTTGCCCAGGGCCGAACCGCCCATGAACAACCCTGCTACCAGGCCGTAAACGCTGGCCGGCTGGCCGAGATCGGCCAGGTATTTGGGGACGAAAGTGATCATGTTTTGCTGCGCCCAGGCCTGCGTCGAGGCCACCAGCGCCAGCAGGATGATGAAGACCGGGGTCACGGTCAAGGCAGTGGCTTTTTTACCTGCCGGGGCAATCGTTTTGGCGGGGCGGGAGGTGTGGCGCAACTGGTAGGCGGCGTTCAAGCCGATAGGCAGGAGGATGGCAGCCGGGATGAGCAGCCCCATAACCCCGAAAGCGTCCAGCAGGGGGCCGCTGACGATGGGGCCGAAGAAAAATCCCATTTGACCAAACATGAAGAACATCGAGGCCGCGGTGGTCTCGCGACCCGTAAAGTGGGACTGCCCGCGCAGGGTGGCCTGCGTGGCCCCGGCAGGGTGGAAAGCTGCCGATCCCAGGCTGGCGAAGACAAGGCAGGCCAGGCTGCTGTAACCCGGCAGAAACATCGCCACCGAAAAGAAACCCATCATCCACACCATGCCCCCGGCAGCCACCCAGCGCGGCCCGTAACGGTCGGTGAGCCAGCCGAAAAGCGGCTGTGTAATGGAAGCCGTCACGATATAGATCGTCGAAATCAGCGCCAGGCTGGCATTGGTCAGCCCCAGCGATTTGCTCAAGAAAGCCAGCAGCACCGGACGGCTGCCGTTGAGCAGGTCCACCATCAGGTGGCCGAACGCAACCGAAGAAAAGATGGAATCGATCAAAAGGGACATGACGCCTCGAATTCGCTATTTAGATATTACCTGTCTTAAATATAGAGTTTTTGCTGTACAATATACTTGTAGACCGCTTCCGGCAGGTAGTAGCGGAAATGGCCCCCACTGCGGATGCGTTGACGGATCTCGCGGGAGGAGATTTCCAGCAAGGGCGCGTCCACGAATCGGACTTTGGCCTGGATCCCCGGCAGGAGGCGTTCCAGGGCCGACAGGTCCACCGAGTCGCGGGGGCGGCGCATCACGCCGATGAAACGGCAAGCCGCCAACAGGTCCGAGGGGCGCTGCCAGTTGGGCAAGTCCCGGAGCGAATCCCCGCCCATCAGGTAGACCAGTTCGGTTTCGGGATAGCGGGCCTGCATCAGCTGGAGCGTATCGGCGGCAAAGTGTGGGCCGGGACGGTCTATCTCGACCCGCGAGATTTCGGAATACGGGTCGTCAGCGATCGCCAGTTCGAGCATGGCCAGCCGGCGCTCCAGGGCGCTGATCGGCTGTTCAGGCTTGTGGGGCGGCTGGGCGGTAAGCACCCAGAGCAGGCGCGCCAGCCCCAGTTGGGCCTGGGCTTCAGCGGCCAGGATCAGGTGTCCGAGGTGGGGCGGGTCGAAGGTGCCCCCAAAAACTCCGGTACGCGTGACAGTCATGGGCCGAGTATATCGCCAATTCCAAAAGTGTTCAGGGCTTGCCCAAACCTTTCAAATGTGAGAAGTGATCTTAATCTCGAAACATTGCAGTTTCATTGTATAATTTTTTTCACACTATCCCCCTTGAGTACTATAACCGGAGGTAACATGGGTGAACTGAAAAGATATTCACAAACAGACCCGCAATGGAAGAAAAACAATCTTGGTTTCGATAAATCTTCGACAATTGGGGATTACGGCTGCCTGTTGACCAGCATTACCATGCTGGCCAGCAATTATGGCTTCTCCGAGACTCCTGCATCGCTGAATGAGAAGCTCAAAGGGGTGAAAGGTTTCCAGGGCGCGTTCCTGATGCCCTACACCATCGGTTCGGTCATGCCGGGCATTGTTTACAAGACCTACATTGATTGCAAGAACCAGCCTGCCCCGCTGTCCGAGATTGACACCTGGCTGGCAATGGGCAAGCCGGTCATCATCGAAGTGGACTGGTCGCCGCAATCCGGCGTGCAGACCCACTACATGGTGGTTTACGGCAAGAAGGACGGCGATTACCTGATCCAGGACCCGTACCCCTTCCCAGTGCAGACCGGCGAGATCACCCTGGGGGCTTCGAAGTATGCTTCGGTGGCGAATTCCAAAAGCCCCGGCAAGATCATCACCGGCGTGATGTATTTCGACGGCCCGGCGGGCGCGGTCAAGCCGCCTCCGCCGCCCAAACTGGACACGGGCGTGCGCGCCAGCTTCAAGGTTTACGCCACGGCTGACGATCTGGCTATCCGCAGCCAGACCCTGGTGGCCGACCATACCCTGCTCAAGCGCGTCCCGATCAACACCGAGTTGGCCGTGCTCGAAGCGGACGCAGCCGCCAATGCCAAGATCGGCCAGATGAACCAGTGGCTGGCCGTCAAGACCCAGGACGGCACAGACGGTTACACCGCCGCCTGGTACGTCGCCAAAGACAAGCAGGGCGGAGCGGCCGCGCCGGCCCCCGGCGAAACGCCCAAGCCGGCGCCCGTGCCGAACGATGCCCCGGTGGTCAAGACCACCACCGACGGCCTGAAACTGCGCTCCCGCCCCGACAGCACCGACGCGACCATCCTGAAGTTGCTGCCGCTCGGCGCGGAGTTGAAGGTGCTCGAAGCGGCTTCGGAAGTCAAACGCAAAGTGGGCGTGATGTATGAGTGGCTCAAAGTGGCCGACGTGCAGGGCGCCCAGGGCGTGGTGGCCGCCTGGTACGTGAGCATCGTCAGCCTGGGGAACGCGGCCTTCGGCCCGGCAGCCGAGCGCGAGACCTCGGCTCCGTCCTTCAGCGTGGGCGAAGTGCTGCCGGTGCTGCTGCGGACGACCGAGGAGGGCGTGGCCCTGCGCAACGAGCCTTTCGTCTCGACCAGGACCCTCATCCGCCGGATGCCGCTGGAGACGGAATTGATTGCCGTCGAAGCCCCGGACC
Organism: Anaerolineales bacterium UBA5796; assembly: GCA_002418215.1. Lineage (GTDB taxonomy): Bacteria > Chloroflexota > Anaerolineae > Anaerolineales > Villigracilaceae > UBA5796. The sequence goes on along the minus strand of DIDQ01000114.1, from coordinate 14,683 downwards.
TGGCAGCCCCCAAGATCGGCGAAATGGGTCAGTGGATCCACGTCAAGGATGTGGCCGAAAACGAAGGCTACGTAGCCGGCTGGTGCGTGGAAGAACGGCCTGAAGATCCGGTGCGAGCCGTATCCCCGGCTGACTCCTAATAGAAGAACCGTACTTTATCTCACTGGAGGGACGCAAGTCATTCCCTCCAGTGAATTTATACCCAGGACGGTCACACACCTGCCCTGGCGGGCGGTGCCAGGGAATTGCGCTTTTCTGAACGCAATTTGCGACCGTGACCATCATTACAGCGCAAGGTTGCCCCCTTATGGGATGTTTCGCCAGGGATGGCGGCTTTGAGCCTGACTTTGCGCTGTAATACTATCCTATCTGGAGCAATACCTTGGCTGAATTTGCCGAACTTGAACTAAGCCTGCATCGCCGGGAGGGCGCAACTTACAGCATCGAAATGCGCTTCAGCCAACCCAGCAGCGACGCAGATGTGCGCCTGGGGCAGGGGGAGAAGATCACCGTTGAACTGGACATCCCGGCGCTCCAGTCAAAAATTGACAACCCTGAAGACTATGGCAAAGCCCTGGCAGGCAGCCTGTTCGCGGACGCGAATGTGTTGTCCGCCTTTGCCCAGGCGCGCGCCAGCGCCCAGTCCCTGAAAGCGCCGCTGCGGATGCGCCTGTTGGTCGGCCCCAGCGCCCCGGAACTGCAAAGCCTCTATTGGGAAACGCTGCGCGACCCGCAGGACGGCTCGCCGCTCTTCACCGGCGAACAACTCTTTTTCTCGCGTTACCTGAACAGCACCGACCTGCGTCCCGTTCGCTTGCGGGCGAAAGGCGATTTGAAGGCGCTGGTCGCCATCGCCAACCCGTCCAACCTGGGCGATTACTCGCTCGAAGCGGTGGACGTGGACGGCGAACTTGGCCGCGCCAAAACCGGCCTGGACGGCATCCCGGTCACGGCCCTGCCTGGCGCAGAGAAAGAATTTTGCACCCTGAACGCCCTCATCGAAAAATTGCGCCAGGGCTACGACATCCTGTACCTGGTGGCGCACGGCGTCTATGCCAAAGACCAGCCCTGGCTCTTCCTGCAAGACGACGAGGGCAAGGTCGGGCGCACCGCCGGCCTCGACCTGGTGACGAGGGTCAAGGAACTCGACAACCCGCCGCGCCTGATCGTGCTGGCCTCCTGCCAGAGCGCCGGGAAAGGCGCGGGCGAGGCGCTCCAGGCTCTGGGTCCGAGATTGGCCGAGACGGGAGTCCCGGCAGTGGTGGCGATGCAGGGTAACGTCTTCATGGAAACCGTCGAAAAGTTCATGCCGGTCTTCTTCACCGAATTGCAAAAAGACGGGCAGATTGACCGGGCGATGGCCGTCGCCCGAGGGATGGTCCGCGAGCAGGCCGATTTCTGGATGCCGGCCCTGTTCATGCGCCTGAAATCCGGGCGCATCTGGTACGTGCCTGGTTTCGGCGATGAAGGCGGTTTCGAGAAATGGCCGTCGCTTGTCCGCAGCGTGGAGCGCGGCCAATGCACCCCCATCATCGGCTCCGGCCTGCTGGAACCCTACCTCGGCCCCTGGCGGGAAATCGCCCGTCGCTGGGCCGACAAATACCACTATCCGCTCGCCACCCACCAGAGGGACGTGCTGCCCCAGGTGGCGCAATACCTGGCGGTCAACCAGGACCGCCATTTCCCCTACGATACCCTCGAAGATACCATCCGGGAAAACCTGAAAAAACGCTTCGAAAGCGTCCTGCCCGAAGCCTTGAAACAGCCCCGGGCCAAGGTCGATCCCCTGCTTTCGTCAGCCGGCAAGGCGTTGCGCGAAAAGAATCCCGATGAAGCGCACAAGGTACTCGCCAGCCTTCCGCTGCCGATCTTTATTACCACCAACTACGACAACATGCTGGCCGATGCCCTGGCCGAAGCGGGCAAGAAACCCGAGGTCGTGGTCTGCCCGTGGAACGAATACGTTGACACGATGGATTCAGTCTTCGAGAAGGAATCGGATTACCGTCCCGACCCCGACCGGCCCCTGGTCTACCACCTCTTCGGCCGCTGGGACAACGCCGATTCGCTCGTGCTGACCCAGGACGATTACTTCGATTTCCTGATCGGCCTGACCAGCAACAAAGACCTGATCCCCACCGCCGTGCGGCGCGCCCTGGCCGACAGCGCCTTGATGTTCATCGGCTTCCAACTGGACGACTGGTCGTTCAGGGTCTTCTACCGGGCCATCGTGGGCCAGCAGGGCGGCGGACGCCGCAGCCGATACGCCCACATCGGCGTCCAGATTGACCCGGACGAGAGTTCGACCAGCGAACCCGAGCGGGCGCGTGACTACCTCGAAAACTACTTCGGGGACGCCGATATCAGCATCTTCTGGGGCGCATCCGACGATTTCGTCAAAGAACTGCACCAGCAATTGACCCCCGCCCCAGCATAGGGAGCATTTAATGTCTGAAAGTAACAAGGCTACCCTGGTCTCCCGCTCGAACCCGTATGTCGGGCCGCGCGCCTTCAAAACCGGGGAAAAATTATACGGCCGTGACCGCGAAACCGCCGAACTTCTCGACCTGATCATCGCCGAGCGGATCGTCCTGCTTTACTCGCCTTCCGGCGCGGGCAAAAGTTCGCTGCTCAACGCCTCCCTGCTTCCCGAATTGGAGAAGCAGGGATTCGTCGTCCTGCCGCCGATGCGCGTCAACCAGGAACCGCCGCCCGCAGCCGTCCTCGATGACACGTTCAACCGTTATGTTTTCAGCGCCATGGCCAGCCTCGAAGATGCGGTGGATTCCAAAGAGCGTTTCTCCGATAACGAACTGGCGACCCTGCGCTTTGCGGCTTACATCGAAAAATACCGCCAGCGCGCCCAGCGCCTCAACCCCGATTTGGACGACCGCGCCCCTTTTGTCTTGCTCTTCGACCAGATGGAGGAGATCCTCACCCTCAACCCTACCGACCGGGATGCCAAACAGGAATTCTTCTCACAGATCGGTGAATGCCTGCGTGACCGGGGCATCTATGCCCTGTTCGCCCTTCGGGAGGATTACGTGGCGGGCCTGGACCCATACCTGCGTCCCGTGCCGACGCGACTCAGCAGCCGCTACCGGCTCGACCTGCTCTCAGCTGAGGCCGCCATCCAGGCCATCCGCGAACCGGCCGCGGCCCTGGGCGTGGAATTCGAACTCGACGCGGCCCGCAAACTGACCGGGGAACTGCGCCTGGTGCGCATCCAGCAAGCCGACGGCGCCACGGTGGAACAGCCCGGCCTGTACGTCGAACCAGTCCAGTTGCAGGTAGTCTGCCGCCGCCTGTGGACGCAAATCCCCGCTGGCAACCAGCAGATCACCTCGACGGATGTCGCCAACTCCGGCGATATTGATACCGCCCTGAGCGCCTATTACGCCACCCAGGTCGCCATTGCCGCCAGCGAAACCGACACGAGCGAGCGCGCCATCCGCGAATGGGTCAATAACCGCCTGATCACCGTCCAGGGGCTGCGCGGCCAGGTTCAAATGGCCCCGGAGGCCAGCGAGGGCCTGAAGAACGATACCATCTGGTTCCTCGAACGGCTGCGCATCATCCGGGCCGAGAAACGCGGCGGCATCACCTGGTTCGAACTGGCCCACGACCGGCTGATCGAACCCGTCCGCAATGATAACGAACACTGGTTCATCAGGAATCTCAACCTGCTCCAACGCCAGGCTGACCTGTGGAACCAACAGGGCCGCCCCGACGGCTTGCTCCTGACCGGCCTGGAATACATAACCGCCGACCAATGGGCGAATGCCCATCACGAAGAACTGCTGGATTTCGAGCGGGATTTTCACACAGCCTGCCAGAAAGCCCATGCCGCCGAAGTCCGTGAACGCCGCGGGAACACCATTATCCGCTGGCTCTTCACCACATCGGTTTTCATCAGCATCATCGCGGTCTATTTCTTCTACCGGGCCACCGTGGCCGAAAACCTCGCCACAGCCCGCGAATACGGAGCGCAGGCCAAGAGCGTGGCCCAAGACCAACCTGAGTTGAGCATCCTGCTCGCGCTCCAATCGGTTGACGAGACCGGCTACCTCGTCTCAGAAGCCGAAGAATCCCTGCGCCTGGCGCTGCCGTCCCTGCGGGTCAGTCGCGTCTATCGAGGCCATACCGACAAAGTCTACAGCGTCGTCTTCAGCCCGGACGGCACGAAACTGGCCTCGGCCTCCAACGACGGCACAGCCAGGATTTGGGATGTGGAGACCACCCGGGTCGTCCGCGAATTCAAAGTGGACGCCGGGCTGACCTATGCGGTCTTCAACCCGCAAGGGACCCACCTGTCCATCTCAACGAAGGATGGGCACATTCTGACCTACGATATTTCTGACGGGGCCATTGTCCACGATATCGAAGCCCACGAGGACGTGATCTGGTGGCTGGCCTACAGCCCGGATGGCAGCCGGATCGTTTCGGCCAGCGCCGACATGACTGCCAGGGTCTGGGATTCGGTCTCCTGCGAACTGCTGCTGACCCTGGAGGGCCACGTGGATGAGCTGTCGTCTGTGGCCTACAGCCCGGACGGAACCAAAATCGCCACAGCCAGTTACGATCAAACTGTTCGCATCTGGGATTCGTCCACAGGCGAACTGCTCTTCCGCCTTACCGGTCACGGCGGCGGCGTAACGGCAGTTGCCTTCAAACCCGACGGAACCCGCCTGGCCTCCGCCAGCACTGACCGGCTCATCCGCATGTGGGATATGGATACCGGCGAACTGCTCATGTCCATCCCCGGTCATCGGGATTGGATCTTCAGCCTGGCCTTCACCCGGGACGGTTCAACGCTTTACTCCACCAGCTCCGACCGCACGATCCGCTCCTGGGATACCACCCATGGCCGCCCGGATCTGCTCCTGCGCGGCCACAGCGACCAGATATTCAGCGTAGCCATCAGCCCGGATGAAAAATTCATCGCCACCGCCAGCCAGGATACGACCGTCCGCCTTTGGAATGTCTCCAAAGATGGCAGTTTCGAATTGTTCACGCTCAATTACAAGGATCGGGTGCATGATCTGGCGTATTCTCCCGATGGGACGCGGTTCATCGCCGCAGGCCGGGACCAGTTGGTCCACGTCTGGGATGCTGCATCCCGCCGGGAACTGCTGGCCCTCGAAGGGCACGAACGCACGGTCAAAGCAGTCGCTTTCAGCCCCGATAGTCGCCTGATCGCTTCCGGCGGCGATGACGAAACCGTCCGCATCTGGGATTCCAGCACCGGTGCGGAACTGAAGGTACTGGATTTCGGCATCGGCGTAAACAAAGCAGCTTTTTCCGGCGACGGCAGCTACCTGATCGCGGGCGGAGGCAGTGCCAGCGCGAATGGCCGCATCATGGTCTGGGAAGTATCCAGCGGCAAAGTCGTCTACACGCTGGAGGAAGAGAGCAGTTCGGTCTACGGCGTGGATTACAGCCCTGATAACCGCTATTTTGCCGCCGGGTATTACAATGGGACCCTCCAAATTTGGGATGCCCGGAGCGGAAAGCTTATCAAAGGGCTTGCCGAGGCTCACGACGACATCATCCGCGACCTGGCCTTCAGTCCTGATAGCCGGTTCCTCGCCTCTGCCAGCGATGACGGCGTGATCACGGTCTGGGAGTTATCGCCGGAAAACTTTGGCGAAAAATATGGCGATTCTTACGACCTCGCCAGCGGCACCCTCGACACAATTGCCTGGAGCCCAGACAGCCTTTCCCTCGTCACCGGCGGCATTGACGGGGTCGCCCGCTTCTGGGATATCAATACCTTCGATTATCATGGCCTCTATGGCAATGCAGACCGGGTTTATAGCGCCGCTTTCTCGGCAGACGGACACACCATCCTGACCGCCGGCGCGGACGGCACCCTGCGCGGTTTCGTCGTTGACCCAGGCGACCTGGAAGCCCTGGCCCGCGAACGCCTGCCCCGGCCCTTCTCGGATGCGGAGTGCAATATCTATCACGTCGCGCCCTGCCCCTCCGGTGAAGAGGACTTTTCACCCCAGCCGCTCCAGATCACGGCAGTCCCGGTGACAGTGTCCGTCCCCAGCACCTTTACCCCCACCCCGACCGCTGCGCCCGCGACCCTGGCCACCACCACCGCCCTGCCAACAGCCACGCCGATCACCCTCGGGCCGCCGACCTTTATCGCCATCACCCCGGCCTACTGCCGCTCCGGGCCTGGGCCGGGATACGAGATCGCGACCTCCCTCCGTTCCGGCGATACCGCCTCGATCATCGGCGTCTCGGAACCGGGCATACCCCGCTGGTGGGTCGTCACCGTGCTGGACGCCCAGTGCTGGGTCTATTCGGGCCTGGGCGAGACCACCGGCGACCTGACCGGCATCCCGGTCTACCGCACCCCGCCGACCCCGCGCCCGGCGCGCAGCCCGTAACGCGGAATTCATTCCGCAACCAAAACGCGACACACAGCAAATGTTGAGCAGTAATACGCATCTTTTCAATAAATCGGGGTGTGGGGTGTTGCGGACGGGCTGCGCCCGTCCGCAACACCCCCCTTCCCCCTCTTTTGAGAAGATACAATAAGCCGATACAAAGGAGAATTATGAGCGAAGAACTTGTCTTCAATGGTATCAACGCAGCCACAGGCGAACCCCTGCTCCCGCCGATGGAGGCCGGGCAGCTTTCGTCCATTATCCGCGGCGAGACGCAGGACCCGCAAGCCCTCCAGGAACTCAAGTGGTACTACGAACGCTCCACCCAGGGGCATTACGGCGTCAAAGAGGGGGCCGACCCGAAAGACCTGTCCACCACCGGCTGGGGCGTGATCTTCGCCCACGACGCCGACCCGGCCGTCGTCGAGGCTCTGCGCCCCCTGCTCGACTGGCGCAAAGCCCAGGCCGCCAAATCCAAAGAACATTATTACAAGGAATACAGCGGCCCGCTGGCTTACCGTCCCGGCGAGAACAAACGCAGCTTCCTCGAACGGCACGGCTCCGGCCCCGGCCCGGCGGACCCCGAAAAGAACCCCTATTACCTGCTGATCGTCGGCGACCCGGAGAAGATCCCCTACACCTTCCAGTACCAGCTCGACGTGCAGTACGCCGTCGGGCGGGTCCACTTCGACAAGCCCGAAGATTACTGGAACTACGCCAACAGCGTGGTCGAAGCCGAGAAGAAGAAGATCGGCCTGCCCCGCACCGCGGCCTTCTTCGGCGTCTCCAACCCCGACGACCGCGCCACCAACCTCTCGTCCGAGCACCTGATCGCCCCGCTGGTGGACAGCATGGGCAAGGATCAGCCCACCTGGGGCTTCGACCTGGTCAAAGCCGGCCAGGCCACCAAGTCCAACCTGGGCAACTACCTCGGCGGGGCCAAGACCCCGGCCCTGCTCTTCACCGCCAGCCACGGCATGGGCTTCCCCAACGGCCACGCCCTGCAACTCCCCGACCAGGGTGGCCTGCTCTGCCAGGACTGGCCCGGCCCTAAAGACTGGCGCAAACCCATCCCCAAAGACTTCTACTTCGCCGCCGACGACCTCGCCGCCGACGCCAACCTGCTCGGCCTGATCACCTTCGCCTTCGCCTGCTACGGCGCCGGCACCCCCAAAATGGACGAGTTCGCCAAGCAGGCTTTCAAAGAGCGCGGCGAGATCGCCCCGGCAGCCTTCGTCGCCAACCTGGCCAAGAAAATGCTTTCCAACCCCAAGGGCGGGGCGCTGGCCTACATCGGCCACGTGGAGCGGGCCTGGGGCTACTCCTTCGTCTGGGGCAAGGCGGGCCGCCAACTGGCGGTCTTCGAGTCGACCCTCAAACGCCTGATGGAAGGCCACCCGGTCGGCTCAGCCTTCGAATACTTCAACGAACGCTACGCCGAACTCTCCTCCGACCTGAGCGTGGAACTGGAGGAGATCGAATTCGGCAAGAAAGCCGACGACCTGGAACTCTCCGGGATGTGGACCGCCAACAACGACGCCCGCAACTTCGTGGTGATCGGGGACCCGGCCGTGCGCCTGATGGTTGCCGACGGGAAGGGCAAAGCCGAACGCCCGAGCATCACCCTCAAAGCCGCCCCCTCGGACCTGGGGTCTGGCGCGGCCAAATTCGACGCTCCCGCCCCCGAAGCCGCTCCCGCGCCCGCCTCCGCCGAGACCGTCACCGATTACGGTGTGCTCGATACCTTTAAATCCGGCGGCGAAGTCAATGAAGCCTTGAAAAAGTTCGTGGACAAACTCAGCGCCTACCTCAGCAAAGCCCTCGACGACGCCACCAGCCTCGAAGTCCGTACCTACGTGACCGAGGACATGGGCGGCGTGACCTACGAGAGCGGCGAGTTCAAGGGCAACGCCCGCCTGCGGGCCATGACCCGGGTCAACATTGACGGCGACACCCTGGTGGCCGTCCCCGAAACCGACGGCGAAGTGGATACCGCCGTCTGGCAGATCCACCTCGACATGGTCAAGCAAGCCCAGGACAGCCGGGCCGAGTTGATGAAGACCCTCGTTTCTGCCGCCAGCGGCATGACCGGCCTGAAAGCATGACCCAGCCGGTCTTCGAATTCGTCGGCGAGGAGAATACTGCCCAGGAGTTGCTTGGTCCCTGGCAGGCGACTCCGCCGCGCCCGGCCTCGGTCTCGTTCGATGTCGGCGCGCCGCCTGCCGAAGAGCCGCCCGAAGATGCCTCGGTCTGGCGGGTGAACCTGCCCGAAGACCCCGAAGCCGTCAAATCTGCCCTGGACCAGGCCCAGGGACAGGTGGACGCGGCGCAGCGGGAACTGGCGAAGGTTCCGGCACGCTTCGATGATTTCGTTAAACGGGCGGGGCCTCCGGCGGGGGAGGCGGTCTCGTTCGCCGCGCCGTCCGAACCCGTCTTCGAGTCCGGTTCACCCGAAGCCGAATTGTTTGCGCTGATGGGCGAAACGGAAAAAGCGGGGGCGGCGGCGGTCAGTTTTGGGATCACCGATTTCGCCAGTGAGGCCGTGGAAAGCGCCAAAGCCGAGTTCGCCAGGTTGATGGAGCAGGTCAACCGCGAGTTCCTGCACTTCGCCTGGATCGAGACGAACCAGGGCGGCCTGCTGCTGGCTCGCACGACCATGGGCTGGAGCGGGGACGCCAATAATGTTTGGCACAGCGAGATCACCCCGGAGCAAACCCGCGCCCACCAGCAGTCGCTCGACCTGGCGGTCAATACCCGCATGATGCGCCTGCGCACGTTTACAACCGTCGCGACCGGCGCGGTGAAACTGTCGGCGCTGCTGACGACCCCGGCCGGGGCGGTGATGGCGCTGCCGATGGCCTGGAAATACGTCCAACAGGTGCTGGCGCAGGTACGCCAGAAACCGTAGGTCACGTTTTCAACGTGACGAAGTCACCCGGAAAGTGCGTCGCACCTTTCCAAATGGGATTCTCCCAACGGCGAGATGCTCCGCTTATCGGGACCTTCCCCAGGGGCGGGTGCGACGCACCCTCGGGCGCTTTATCCAAACTTATCTTTTTAGGAGGAAGAAATGGCAACAAGCACAGAATTGAAAGAGGCCCTCAAGAGCGTGGCCGACAAGATCGCCCAGTACGTGGAAGACGCGGCCGGGATGACGGTGGAAACCGCCTACATCGAAATGGGCGCGGCGTCGTTCGACGACGCCAAGCTGGCCGCCCGCACCAGCGTCAAACTGGACGGCGACAGCCAGACAGTGCTGCCGATGCGCAAGAGCGAGGCCGGCAGCCTGGAAGTGGACGCGGTAGTCTTCGACCTGCACCAGCAGAACGTCCAGGCGGCCATCGAGTACCGGGCCAAGATGATGGAGGCCCTGCTCGGCGTGCTGCGCGGCGGGTAGGTCACGTTTTCCCCTGCCGGGGACTTCGCAAACGTGACTTGCGCTGCTGCGTGGGCAGTCACGCTACAAGCGTGACCTGCGCCGGTGCGCGGCGGGTAAAGTCCTGCCCGCCAATCCCGAAACTCCCGCCCGCCGTTTTAAAAATGGCGGGCGGGAGTTTTCAAAGTCTTGAACGCAATTTCAACCGACCTGGGTATAATCGCGGCATGGACACTTTACAAGCCCGATATGAAGACCTGAAACAACAAATCCACCTGCACAATTACCGGTATCACGTGCTGGATGCGCCTCTTATCAGTGATGGGGAATATGACCGCCTGCTGGCCGAACTCAAACAGATCGAATCCGACCACCCGGACTGGATCGCCCCCGATTCGCCCACGCAGCGCGCGGGAGCCGCGCCGGCTGACCGTTTCGACAAGGTCCGCCACCCCGCGCCGATCCTGAGCCTGTCCAACGCCTTCGGGGCCGCCGACGCCCGGGCCTGGTACGAACGCGTCCGCAAACTGGACGACCGGGTCGAGCGGGCCAGTTTCGTCGTCGAGCCGAAGATTGACGGCCTGAGCGTGGTGCTCCACTACCGCGACGGACTCTTCGTCCAGGGCGCGACCCGCGGCGACGGCGAGATCGGCGAAGACATCACCAGCAACCTGCGGACGGTCAAGGCCATCCCATTGAGAATACCGGTTGTGACTGATGACCGAAAACCGGAGACCGAATCTCCGTCCACTGTCAACCGTCCTCCGTCATATCTGGTCGTGCGCGGCGAAGTCTTCATCCCCACCGCTGATTTCGAGGCCCTGAACAAGAAGCTGGAAGAAGCCGGGGAGAAGACCTACCTCAACCCGCGCAACACCGCCGCCGGGTCCCTGCGCCAGCTCGACCCGAAGCTGACCGCCCAGCGCCCGCTGACCCTGCTGGTCTACCAGATCGTCCACTGGGAAGAAGCCGGAGTCCAACGTCGGGAGGCGTTGGAGAGTCAATGGGAAACCCTCGAAACCCTGCGCGCCCTCGGCTTCCCGGTCACGGACATTGCCCGGCGCTTCAATGACATCGAGTCCGCCATCGCTTACACCGAATCCTGGGGTGATAAACGCAGCAGCCTGGACTACGAAGCCGACGGCATGGTCATCAAGATTGACGATTTGGGCCTGGCCGCCGATTTAGGCTTCGTCGGCAAGGACCCGCGCGGGGCGGTTGCCTTCAAGTTCCCGGCCCTCGAAGTGACCACCACCCTGCTCGACATCAACGTCGAGGTCGGGCGGACGGGCGTGCTGACGCCCAAGGCCGCCCTGGAGCCGGTGGAGATCAACGGGGTGATCGTCAAGAACGCCACCCTGCACAATTTCGATTACATCGCCGAGAAAGACATCCGCATCGGCGACCGGGTGCTGGTCAAGCGCGCCGGGGAGGTCATCCCCTACATCATCGGCCCGGTGACGGACGCCCGCCGCGGCGACGAACAGCCCTACACCCCGCCGGAGACCTGTCCAGCTTGCGGCCAGCCGGTGGAGCATTTCGAGGGCGAGGTAGCCTGGTATTGCGTCAACGCCGCCTGCCCGGAGCAACTCGTCCGCAACGTGGAGCATTACGTCTCGCGCGGCGCGATGGACATCGTCGGGCTGGGGATCAAGATCGTGGAGCAGTTGATCGCCGAGGGCCTGGCGAAGGACGTGGCCGACCTGTACGCGCTGGCGAAGGAGCAATTGCTCACGCTGGAAGGTTTCGCCGATAAAAAAGCCCAGAACCTGCTGGATTCCATCGAAGCCTCGAAACGGCAGCCGCTCAACCGGCTGATCACCGCCCTGGGCATCCATGGTGTGGGGGAGGTCGCGGCCGGGGATTTGGCCCGCCATTTCGGGAACCTCGACGCCCTGGCGGACGCCACCGACGCCGACCTGCAGAGCATCAAAGGCTTCGGTCCGAATACCGCCGCCGCCATCGTGGACTGGTTCTCCCGCCCGGCCAACCGGAATTTATTGGGCAAGTTGAAGGCCGCGGGGGTCTGGCCGGTTTCACAGCAGTCAGCAGTCAGCAGTCAGCAGTCAGCAGCCTTGAGCGGGATGACGTTCGTCGTCACCGGGACGCTGGCCGGGTTCAGCCGTGATGGCATCAAGGAGTTCATCGAGTCGCACGGCGGCAAAGTCACCGACAGCGTCAGCAAGAAGACCAGTTACCTGGTGCTGGGCGAAAATCCCGGCTCGAAACTGGACAAGGCCCGCAGCCTGGGCGTGCCGGTGATTGACGAGGCTGGGTTGCGCCAACTGGCCGAGCGCGGGACATAAGTTGGAGACAGTCAACCTTGTCCCACTGACCATAGATTGACAAGGTATAATTTAACTCATGAAACCAACCCTGACCCATGATAGAGCTGAAGAGACCATCGAAGCCAAGACGCTTTGGTTCCGTTCGTTAACTCTTGTTGAGCGCATGGAAATGCTCTGCGCGTTCACAGAACTTTTGTTAGTAGCCAATCCCAAGATCGTGGAGCAAAAGGATGCTGAACCTGTTGAAGGACGTGTTCTCGTCCTTACAAAGGCATAAAGTTCGCTATATCGTCATTGGGGGAATAGCAGCGGTGCTTCACGGCGTCCCGCGCGCAACCTTTGATCTTGATATTTTGATTGAAGCCAAGCCTGAAAACGCCAAGAACCTGCTCGAAGCATTTTTGGATGCCAAACTCGGCACAGCCGCATTGACCACCCCTGAAGGATTGCTTTCACAGGAAATCACAATTTTCAAAGACCGTGTTCGTATTGACGTACAAACTTCCACGCCTGGAATCAACTTTGACGAGGCGTGGAAACGGCGGGAAACGATGGAATTTCAACGGCAGGAGTTTTATGTTGCTTCACGTGAAGATTTGATTTCGTCCAAACGAGCGGCTGGACGCCCGGTAGATTTGGAAGATGTCCGCCTGCTCGAACTCAAGGAATAGTTCTTTGCGTCATTCGCGTTAAAAATTTACTGCCTGATCTTTACCTTCATCACCCATCTCTGAATCCCCCCAAACTTGAACTTATACTCCTCGTCGCCGCGCATGAAGTCGAATTCGCGGCGGCCGTTATCGTTGGCCCACTGCAGCAGGTAGCCCAGCAGCACCCAACCGGGGGACAGGTCCCGGAAGGAAAAGTCGAGGCCGGAGTTGTAGACCCAGATGCGGTTGTCGTAATCAAAATTCAGATATCCGGCGGCCTTCTTGCCGCCCACATCGAGGAAGGCCAGTTGCAGCCAGCCGGCCCTGAACGCCGCATGGACGGATTTCTTCATCTGCGTCCGCATCACTTCGGTCAGGAATTCTTCCTTGTGATGGTCATGGGCCATCAGGGCGATGAAAGCCTCGATCTCCGCGTCCAGGGTGGATTCGTCCTCGACGATGTACCAGCAGACGCCCAGGCCGCTCTCCTCGGCCCGGCGCATCTTGCGGCGGATCTCGTGGCGCTGCTTCTTGTCTATCCCGGCCAGGTAGGTTTCGAAGTCCCCGGTCAACGGGACATGTACCGCGGGGCGGAATTGTTCAACAGTACAGGTCCAGCCGCATTTGACGGATTCGGCTTGCAGGGCGGCCAACGTGGGAGAATTTTCGGGGAGGTTATACAATTCGAGGCCGCGCCAGGCCGGAAGTCCCGCGCGCTCCGCCAGGAAGTCGAAGAGTCCGGCTGCGAAGGCGGTCAAATCCTCGGGGCGGGCGATCAGGTCGAGGTAGTCCGAAATCTCGATCCCGCCCAGCAGGGCCAGCAGCGGCTCGCCGTCACGTTCGGTCAGGAAGAAGGGAGCGATCCCGGCCAGGCCGCCGTCCTTGCGGGCGATGACCACGGCCAGTTCGCCGGTGGGCCATTCGCCGCCGCCCAGGGTTTGGAACCAGGCCCGCAGGTATTCGTGGCGCAGGAAGGGGACATTTACAATACTCTGCGCCAGCAGGTCGTTCCATTCTGGCGCGAGTTGGTCAAGGTGTTCGAGGGTTGTGATGAGAGAGTATTCCATTTTTGTTTCGATTGATTGGGCTGGTTTGATTTTACCAGTATAATTTACACCGGCTCGGCTGTGCCTACAGCCAGGAAGCAGACGAACTTATGCCCTTCGATCTTACGTTACTCCCCCTCAACCGCCAAAAAGGACAGGAACTCCCCTCCCTGCCCGGACTGTTGGCCATAACCCCGCCGCGCAAGACTGCCCGCGGCCGCGAACAGGACCGGCTGGTGGTGCTGCTCTCGATCAACGGCAGCGCCCCGCTGACCACCGCCGATTACCTGAACCTGACCGGCGACATCGCCAACAGTTTTTACCAGTCACCCGGTTCGGTCACTTCGGCCCTGCGCTCGGCGGCAGATTACTTCAACCAGTTACTTTTGGAGCGCAACCTTTCGACTAGCGGACGCGGCCAGTATGCGGTCGGCTGGCTGGTGCTGGGAGCGCAGCGCGGCGGGCAGTTCTACCTTTTGCAAAGCGGCCCCACCTACGCTTTCCACCTCGGCGCGGAAACCCGCGCCATCCATGACCCCGAAATGTCGGGGCGCGGCCTGGGCTTGAGCCAGACTCTGACAGCCTATCTCTCGTTCGTCGAATTGCAGCCCGGCGACCAGGTTGTGCTGGCAACCCAGGTCCCCGCCGGATGGGAGGGGATCGTCGTCGAGCGGCGCGGCCCGGCCTCGCTGGAGATCACCCGGCGGCGGCTTCTGGCCGCGGCAGGCTCGGAGCTGAGTGCGGTGCTGATCCAGGTCCAGCCGGGGAATGGGGAACTGAACCTGCTCCGCAACGGCGGTGAAGCCCCGGCGGCCAAACCCGAAAGCGCCCCGGAACCTGGGCCTGCTGCCGTTGAACCGGCCTCTTTCCCGCCCGAAGCGCCTCCCGCCGAACCCGACCGGCTCCCTGCTCATTTTGTCGG
>DIDQ01000131.1:4460-15540 GCA_002418215.1 Anaerolineales bacterium UBA5796 | reverse complement strand
GCTGGAGGTTTTCGTCTACGCCAGCGCCGCCGACCTGCAATCTGCCCTGAACCGCCCCGGCCAGGCCTGGGTGGTCGGGCACGCCGACCCCGACCTGGGCGTGGCGCTGGTCTCCATCGCCCCCGGCCCGCAGCAAAGCCTGGAGATGGACCGGCAGTTCCCCCACGAGCTGGTGCATGTGCTGTTATACGCCAAGACCGGCGCCGGCTATGCCCGCCTGCCCGAATGGCTGCGGGAGGGGCTGGCTTCGCTGGCCGAACTCACCCCCGACCCCGACCGCTCGCGGGCGCTGGAGACCGCCAGCGCGGCGGACAGCCTGATCCCGCTCGCCGACCTGTGCGGACCGTTCCCGCCGGATGCGGAGCGGAATTACCTGGCCTACGCCGAAGCGGCCTCCTTCGTGGGATTCCTGTACGATGCGTATGGGAACCGGGGCCTGGATTCCCTTATCTCGGCCTATGCCGGCGGCCAGGGCTGTGACCCGGGCGCGGCGGCGGCCCTGGGAAAGCCGCTGGCGCAACTGGAAAGCGGGTGGCGCGAATCGGCGCTGGGCGAGAACCCGGCCTCCGTGGCGCTGCGCAACCTGCTGCCTTACATCGTCGTGGCGCTGGTGGTGCTGCTGGTGCCGCTCTGGCAGGTCTTCACCCGCAAACAGGAAAGGAGCGAGTCCGATGAACACTTCCTCGAATGAGAAGGTGCGCGTCCACGTCTGGGTCGAGGGACGCGTCCAGGGGGTGGGGTTCCGGGCCTTCGTCCAGCGCGAGGCCCTGCGGATCGGCGTGCTCGGCTGGGTGCGCAACGTAGGCTACGACACGGTCGAGGCGGTGGCCGAAGGCAGCAAGGACCGGATCAGCCAGTTCATCCAGGTGATGGTGCGCGGTCCCCTCGGCTCACGCGTGGACGACTGGCGCGAAGAATGGGAAACTGTGACGGGGGAATTTACGGGTTTCAGGGTGAGGGCGAGCGCGTAATTACGAAAACCCCAACCCTCGTTCCTTCAACGACACGAACCGCCCCTGGCCGATGACCAGGTGGTCGAGCACGTCCACGTCCAGCAGCTTGCCGGCCTGGACGATGGCCCGCGTCACGGCCACGTCATCCGGGCTGGGAGTGGGGTCGCCGCTGGGGTGGTTGTGGATCACGATCAGGGCGCTGGCGTTGCGCCGCACCGCAGCCTTGAAGATTTCCCCCACCCGCACCTGGGACGAGTTGACCGACCCTTTGTAGATTTCGACCGTTTCGAGCACGTGGTTGCGGATGTCGAGCAGCATGACCCGCAGGTGTTCCTGCTCCAGGGCAGACATTTCGTACTGCACCAGGGCGGCCGCGTCGGCGGGCGAGTTGATCGTCGGGCGGGATTCGGGCGATTCGAGGGTCAGGCGGCGGCCCAGTTCGATGGCGGCCTTGATCTGGGCGGCTTTGGCCTCGCCCAGCCCGCGCTGGCGTTTCAGGTCTTCGAGCAGGGCGCGGTGCAGGCCGGCCAGCCCGCCGAAAGTGTTGAGCAGGCGCTGCCCCACCATCACGGCGTTCTCCCCCTGCACGCCGACCCGCAACAGGATGGCGATCAACTCGGCGTTGGAGAGCGCCTGGGGACCCAGGGCAGCCAGCCGCTCGCGCGGCCGGTCGTTGCTGTGCAGGTCGGTAATGCGATAGGTGGGGCGGGGGTCAGGTGTGTTTTGTGCCATGCGTTAATGATAATGTCCCCATATCAAAAGTCAAGCCGTTCTGACAGCAATTATCAGAGAGTGTCTGAAAACCTTACCACCAAGTCACCAGGTCGCGAAGTCACAAAGATTGGCTCTCTGGGATTTGCCGCGATTCTGAACACGGATTACACGGATTTCACCGAATCGCACGGATTTTTCTCGAAGAAAAACCCGTGTTCATCCGCGTAATCGGTGAAACTTGTACTGAGCTTGTCGAAGTATCCGTGTCCAAAGGTTTTAATCACGGCGATTCCCAATGATCCCAAAGATTTTTGGTTCATTGGGAATCGTCGTGATACATCCCCATATTTGGCGGCATCCCGTGGGTCACGTTTCAAACGTGACCTACATCTTGCGGCACTGTCATTGCGAGGCGGTTTTTGCCGAAGCAATCTCCCGCTAAATGGAAAACTGACCTTTGGGAGACTGCTTCACTCGCAAAGACCGCTCGTTCGCAGTGACATCGCTATTTTTGAGTATGGCTGAATAGATACGATTTTTTCCATTAAGTCTTTGTGGCTTCGTGTCTTCGTGGTGAATCGGGATGATACCCACTCCGCTGCGCTTCGGGATGATATATTGCGTGTTGCGGGGCGATATTCTTCGCGGCAAAAGATGATTTTTGTCACTTGCCCGGAGGGGGTGGATTTCGCTAAAGTATACGTATCCCAAAGCGGGGGTCATCAGGCGAAGTTCCCAACCCTTATAAAGCCCGATACCAGCCATCCGATGGGGAGCCATGCAAACAACGTCAGGTACACAGATTGTGTAGAACAGGGCGTCCTTTGAACCGGGATGCTCTGACACAAACAACCCACTAATCGAAAGGAAAAAGGTAATGACCATCAAATTCAACATCGTCCAACGGGGCAGGCCGGGCTTTCCCGAAGCTCCCAAAAAGTATTACCCGTCGGTGGTTGCGACGGGCCGCAAGACCACCCGCCAGTTGGCGGAACGCATCAGCGAGTTCTCGACCGTCAGCAGCACAGACATGATGGCCCTGATCGAAGCCTTCCTGAAGACCATCCCGCAGGAACTGGCGGCGGGCAACGTGGTGGAATTGGGGGACTTCGGCACCTTTTGGTTGAAGAACAACGCCGAAGGTATGGAAGATCCCGACGATGTCAACGCCACCCAAATCATCAACCTGCTGCCGCGCTTCAACCCCGGCAAAGAGTTCAAGAAAGTCCTCAAGATAGCCGACTTCCAAAAAGGGGATACCATCCTGCCGGAAGAAGAGCCGCCAGCCTGATCCCGGCCTTCCATCTGCCACCCCGCCCCCCATTTCGTCCCCTTTGGGAAGAAATGGGGGGCGTCTTTTCAGGCAAAATCGTCTCACCGGACGATTTAAATCCTCCGGTGAGACGATTGCAATCCTCCGGTGAGACGATTTAAAACGTCTCACCGGAGGATTGCCGCCCTCCGCCGACTCGTTCTAAACACCCTCAACAGCACTGACGCTGGTCTTAAGGCGGGGTGATGTTCGAGGCCGCTCACTCAGGTTGACCTTTGGGGAGCGGGGACATATAATTTGGTTAGCGGATATTAATCCAACACCGCCTAACTGCCGAACCGTTATTGGGGCGTTATGCGGTTTACCCAAAAGGCGTTATGCGAACCGCTGAATCGCAAGTTAGCCCGCCCCTTGCACAACTATCAACGCTCATATTTTGACAGTCTAATGAATGAATATGTATTGATTGGCGCTTCCATTTTGTTGCTAATAAGCGTTCTTGTTAGCAAAATCTCTGACCGTTTCGGCGTTCCTGCTCTATTGCTTTTTCTAATTTTGGGAATGTTGGCTGGGTCAGATGGGTTTGGCGGAATCTATTTTGACGACCCTGCGCTTGCACAATTCATAGGCATTATTGCGTTAATCCTAATTCTATTTTCAGGCGGACTTGGCACAGAATGGAATGAAGTTCGCCCCGTTTTGAAAGAAGGTTTGCTCCTCTCCACTTTGGGAGTTCTTATTACCGCAATTGTAGTTGGTCTTTTTGCGAGTGCGCTTCTTGGTCTCTCATTTCTTGAAGGTTTGCTACTTGGCTCGATAGTTTCATCCACAGACGCGGCGGCTGTATTTTCGGTCTTACGCTCAACAGGCATCAACCTCAAGGGAAGACTCAAGCCATTGCTAGAATTAGAGTCTGGCAGCAATGACCCTATGGCAATATTTCTTACCGTTGGCTTGATACAGCTCATAACCCTACCAAATTCATCTGTATTAAACCTCATTGGATTGTTTGTAAAACAAATGCTTATCGGCGCGGCGGTAGGATACGGTATGGGGAAAGTGATGTTATTTTTGGTAAATCGCTTAAAGTTAGGGTATGAAGGTCTTTATCCCGTCCTGACTTTATCGTTAGCATTTCTTACATTTGGCTTGACAGATGTAATTGGCGGTAGCGGATTCTTGGCGGTCTATCTGGCAGGCATTGTTTTAGGGAAACAAGATTTCTTGCATCAGAAAAGCCTTTTGCGTTTTCACGATGGCTTGGCATGGATTATGCAGATAACCATGTTTTTAACGCTAGGGTTGCTGGTTTTTCCTTCCCGTCTTGTACCGATAATCGGCATTGGCTTGCTAATTGCAGGATGCTTGATGTTTGTCGCTCGCCCAATTAGTGTTCTTATTAGCCTATTGCCAAGCATGTTAAATTGGCGAGAAAAGACTTTCATTTCTTGGGTTGGCTTGCGCGGCGCAGTCCCAATTATCTTGGCAACTTTTCCATTACTCGCCCAACTCCAGGAAGCAAACTTAATCTTTAACGTAGTCTTTTTTGTTGTACTGGCATCTGTTTTGTTACAAGGAACTTCATTGCCACTCATGGCTAAATCGCTAAAAGTTGACGCGCCAATAATACCGAAACGAGTCTATCCAATTGAGTATGTCCCTATGGGCGGGTTGAAAAGTGAACTAAAAGAATTACCCATACCGATAGAGTCTGGCATGAATGGAAAAGCTATTTTTGAACTAGGACTTCCTGATGATTTTCTAGTAATTCTCATTGCCAGAGATAACGATTTTATGCTGCCAAGTGGCGGAACAGTTTTACAGGGTAACGACACTTTGTTGGTTTTATCCGACAAAGAATCTTATAATAAAGTTATTGAGAAGTTCAAGTTATGAGTAACATGAAAAGCGAGCCAATTATGGTCGGCGGGGCAGTCCCGCTCCGCTACGCTTCGGGGATGCTATTGCCCACCCCGCCGCCACTCCCAAACCGCTGTTGGGACGTTATGCGGTTTGTCGAGAAGGTATTATGCGAACCGCTGAATCGCGAGTTAGGCGCTTGGCATACTCGGCATTTGACTTCCGGCAGAAGAATAGTTATACTACCGCAAAACGAAAGGTATAACCCATGGCATCTACAGTTAAAACGGCTATTTCAATTCAAAAATCCTTGTTTGAAGAAGCAGAAAATCTGGCACATGAATTAAATGTGTCGCGCAGCGAATTGTTTGGTTTGGCAATTGAATCTTTTGTCCGAAGTCGCCAGAATCAAAAGTTGCTCGAGGAAATCAATCAAGCCTATTCGAATGAGCCAGATCCTGCGGATAAAGTTCGTCTCACCAAAATCAGAAAACACCATCGCAAAATGGTGAGGAACGCATGGTAATAAATCAAGGCGATATTTATTGGATTGAATTGGAAGAACCCGAAGGCTCTGAGCCTGGCTATAGCCATCCTCACGTTGTTATCCAGAACAATGTCTTTAACGCCAGCAAAATCAATACGGTGATTGTCTGTGTGCTTACCTCCAATCTTAAACGAGCCCAAGCCCCCGGCAATGTGCTTCTTGAAAAAGGCGAAGGGAATTTACCCAAACAAAGTGTGGTATTAGTTTCTCAAATTTTCTCGGTGGATAAGTCACAGCTTGGAGAGTTTATTGGCACATTGTCGGAACAACGAGTAAGACAAATTCTTGAGGGTATTTATTTGATGACCGAAATTCGCAATCTTGAATGAGTGACAGAAATCCAAGATCAATGTACCGGCAGGAAAGGAAACTGCCCAATTATGGTCGCGGGGCAGTCCCGCTCCGCTGCGCTTCGGGGATACTATTGCCCGCCCCGCCGCCACTCCCGAACCGCTGTTGGGACGTTATGCGGTTTGTCGAATAGGTATTATGCGAACCGCTGAATCGCGAGTTGGCACGCCAGAGAAGCCGTAGCTTGTAAAGGAAGTCAAAGGAGAATATTATGAGCGAGAACTTGGAAAACACCGCAAGGCTTGCAACATTGAAGGAATTGCTTGATAAGCGTTACGAAAAGAAAAACATTCTTTTCACGGCAGAAAATCCTACCATCAGTTTTGCGCCACCTCCTTTTGATAAGAATACTCCTCGTTTGCCACCAGCAACGATAAATGCCCAATACAATACAGGATTGATGTTATTTCCAGATTATCTTCTTTATCTGACTTTATGGACTCCGAATGATAATGAGAGAGCAAAACTTACTATGAAGTATTTTGCAAAATCATTCGCTTCAGAAGCATTATCCGATATAACAAGGGGTGTTTCCGCCATCATTACGGAAATTGGCGGAGTGTCATTATTCAATAAAAAAGAAACCATTCAAGCATTGACCAATCCTATTTCCCTAATTATTCCGATTGCTGACATAACCACATTTGAAAAAATGACTCATCTGGAAAAATATCTACTCGGTAAAACAGAATGGATTGTCACGCATATTATAGCGAACCATCATCATGAAGGTTTACAAGAAATTTACCTCATACCCAGCATGAAACCACAAGAAGGTGCAAAATTCTTTAATACTCTTGATGGCTTAAGGAAAAATAAGCAAGGCATCCTACCCTAAAAGCGGGCTAATTATGGTCGGCGGGGCAGTCCCGCTCCGCTACGCTTCGGGGATGCTATTGCCCACCCCGCCGCCACTCCCGAACCGCTGTTGGGACGTTGTGCGGTTTGTCCAAAAGGTCATGCGAACTGCTGAATCGCGAGTTCGGCGGCAGTCCCGCAATGAGTTTCTAAAATGAAGCACTCAAAAGACAAAGGTATTTCAAGAGTAGATAATTCGAAAACTCACGGTTGGTCTGTGAGAATATATCGCGCACCCAAATTGACGTTTTCGCATTTTTTTAGCGATGGTGTTTATGGTGGTTTTGACCCCGCTTATGATATAGCCGCTAAGTTTAGAGATATTGCCGATGAGACATTGCCAAACACGAATCATTTGCGATACATCACAAACTCATCAACAAATAATTCGACAGGGTTTCTTGGCGTAACAGAAACACATGACCTAAATCGGGATGGGAGCAAAAATCTGAAATTTAGTGTGAGTTGGCATGATGAAAGCGAGAAACAACACATTACGTCATTTCCAATAAAGAAGTATGGCGGGAGAGAAAAAGCGCTTGAAGCGGCTATTGAGTTCAGGAAACAAAAAAACGCTGAAAAACTGAAACGTCACAAATTAGAAGCAATAACTTTGGATGAAGCCAAAGAATTACTGGAACGTAAATGGCGGGAGTTGGTAACGTCTTTTGAGTTTTCAACAGCAGAAGAAGTGAGTGACAGTAAAGACTTATTTGAAGGTACTGTTTATCAAATCGTCGTCAATGCCTACGAGCGAAACCCAGAAGCAAGGCTTAAGTGTATCTCTTATTATGGCAGTGTTTGTTTTATTTGCGGATTTGATTTTGGAAAAGCATACGGCAAAGATGGCGAAGGGATTATCCATGTTCATCACCTCACGCCATTGTCAAGCATCGGCGCAGAATATAAGGTAGATCCAATTAAAGATATGCGTCCAGTGTGTCCAAATTGCCATGTCGTCATTCACAAGAAAGAGCCGCCGCTATCAGTTGAGAAAGTAAGAGAAATTGTCAATCTTCAAAAAGAACAGGTTCTAAATGATTAAGAGCCGCCGACCGATAAACAGCCGTGTCAAGGGTAAAGCGGAAAATGGAATGAAAAAAGCCCCGGGGCCTGGGAAAGGCCGTGGGGCTTCTTCTTTCAGGGTGGGTTTGGAACCGAGCTTTATCAAGATTTCAGTCTACAGGCAGCCTCCCAAATCCCCACCCGCATTTCAGGCGCCGGGGTCTGCCGGTCGAACGGAAATGCCGGGGTAACTGCTCAACGACTGACTCGGCGGGCTGCCCTTACAGGGGGTTTCGCACAAGCCCTGCCTCAGTACCAAAAAGCCCTTCGGGCTGCTCCATGAACTGAGGCAGGCATTTATCCCGCCGGAACATGCCGGGAGGCCAGACGGCTGGGCAGTTACATGCCGGGAACGCTTACTCGGTCGCTTTGTGCGCATGCAAAAGGTGTCAGGCACACGTGTGCAAGAAATTTCACCACGAAGGCACGAAGTTCACGAAGAAATCCTTTGTGGTCACAAGTGTGCCTGCGGCCCAGTGCAGGCAAAGAAAACCGGCTCTTTGATATTTTATGGGGTCGCCCATTTTTTCACCACAGAGACCACAGAGACCACAGAGGAAAACATTTAAAATCTCCGTGCTCTCCGTGTGCTCGGTGGTAAAGCGGGTTTTCACCCCACTTAAACCTGAAGAGCCAGAAAACTTTGTGTCCTTTGCGAAGCATACCCGAAGGGTGTTGTGTCTTTGTGGTGAGTATTCCGGCTTGTCCGGGTTAGGGGAACTGGACCGGGTTGATGAAGTCCCTGAAATTGACAACCTTTACGCGCAGACAGTGACATTTCTCATCCCTGCGCGTCCCGATTTCTGTGTACAATATCTTTATGGACACCTGGCGACTCATCCTCACCCCGCCCACCCGCGGCGCATGGAACATGGCTGTGGACGAGGCCATCCTCGAACACGCCGGCAACGGCCTGCGCCTGCCCACCCTGCGCCTCTATTCATGGGACCCGCCCTGCCTCTCCCTCGGCCACGCCCAGCCCTTCGCCGATGTGGACACCTCCGCCCTGCTGGCTCACGGCTGGGAGGTCGTCCGCCGCCCCACCGGCGGGCGGGCCATCCTGCACACCGACGAGCTGACCTACTCCGTCTGCGCCCCCGCCGACGAGCCGCGCCTGGCCGGGTCGCTGCTCGACTCGTACAACCGCCTGGCCCAGGCCCTGCTGGCCGCCGTCAAAGATATCGGCCTGCCGGTGGAGATGAAGGAAGACCGGGTCGAAGGCAGCGGACCCAACCCCAACCCGGTCTGTTTCGAGGTCCCTTCGACGTATGAAATCACCGTGGACGGGAAAAAGCTGATCGGATCGGCCCAGGCCCGCCGCAAGGAAGGCGTGCTCCAGCACGGCTCACTCCCCTTGACCGGGGACCTGCGGCGCATTACCCAGGCCCTGGTCTTCGCTGACGAGGACTCCCGCCAGGCCGCCGCCGACAGGCTGCTGGCGCGGGCAACGACCGTCGAATCCGTCGTCGGGCAGGTAATCCCCTGGGAAACGGCCGCCCAGGCCCTCGTCTGGGCTTTCGAGGTCGCCCTGGAACTGAACCTCGAAGCGGAAGAACTTTCCCCGTCCGAGTTGGCCCGGGCCGATGAACTCGTCCGCCAGAAATACGCCAACCCCGAATGGACCAAACGCGTATAGGGATTTCCGGTCAGACCCATGATCCGGCCAAAAAGCCCCCGTTCCATCGAAGCGAACGGGGGCTGCGGTTTTGACGGGCAGGATCAAGGTAATGTTGTCCACTGATCGTTGAGGCCGAACCCGGGCGGGTTGACTTTGTAGAACAGCCCGTGATAGCCGCCGAGCGGGTCGTTGTACACTTCCTGGATGAGCTCGTACTGGCCCCAGAGCGGGCCGCCAGGCCCCACCCAGACGATCTTGACGAAGTAGGTGTAGTGGGCATCGTCAATGCCGTCGCCGTCCGAATCGTAATCGCCGATCACGTGGTTGGTCTCCCACCCCAGGCTGACGCCGGAGGTGCCCCGGTCAAGCCTGCCGTCGCCGTCGCAATCCTGGTTCGAGAGCCAGTCGTCCGACCATTTCATGATCAGGGTGTCGTCTACGTAATCGCCGGTGCTTCCCCAATACTTGCCGTCCAGCACCCGGTCCACGCTGTCGTAAGTGCCGTTGAACAGGTGGGCCTGGTAATTGTAGCCGAACTGGTCGTAGCCCATCACGAGCAGGTTGCCATACGAATCGGTCAACACGCCGTCCTGGATGGTCGCGCATTGCTTACCTGCTGCCGGGCTGGCTGTGACTGCGGCCAGCCCGAGCATCACGATGATCGCTGTAACGGTGAGTAGGTATTTTTTGTTCATCTGTTCTCCCTTTTGAAACAAACGTGAAAGTCATGACACAGGTTGGTGCAAACATTCTCAGGTGGTATTCGTTCTATCAAGACCTCCTTTCGCATCTTCTCAAAAAGAAGGGGGAAAGCGGGGTGTTGTGGGCGGGCGTAGCCCGTCCACAACACCCCGCACCCCGATTTATTGAAAAGATACCTCCTTTCGACTCAATAACAAAACCGGCCACAAGGCCGGTTTCGCTACTGGCTTCCCAAAGTCCCTCCGCTGGATGTTGGAACACAATGCTGGACAAGCGACCAAATTCAAGACTTTGGTTCAACGCCGCCAATCATGGTGGTGCATTTGTACAAAATCATTATACAGCAAAGAGGGCGGCAACCCAAATTTTTGGGTGATGTCCGGGCATACGCGCTACTTTGTTTACTCTTCGATGAACACCACTTCCGTAAAGCCCAGCGCCTCGAAGAAGCGGGTCAGGTACGACTTGGCGTTCTGGTAAGCCAGTTCCAGGATGCCGTCTTCGAGGGCCGCCTTGCGGATCTCGGCCTCCGCCACCTGGCGGGCAGTCGTCTCCAGGTTGACGTCCCCGTGGGTCAGCAGGCCGGTCTCCCGGTCGTAGACGTAGGATTTCTCGTTGTCGAGGGTGGCGATGAAGATCTCGGTCTCGGGCAACACGACGGTCAGCACCCCGCCCTGCATCTGCATATCCTCCGGGTTGATCCGGGACATATCAATCCCGGCAATGACGATGCCGTGCGCCACGAACAGCAGCCGGTCGCCGAACAGGAAATCGAAGGTCCCCTGCCCGATCTCGGCGGTGATGACCTTCTCGATACTGTACTGGATCGTCTCCAGGCGGGCCAGGGCGCGCACTTCGTTGATGTACGTCACCGGGTCGGGGATGACGGTAGGGGTGGGGTGCAGCAGGTCGGCCACCTGGGTTTGCAAGGCCTGGTTGGCCTGCTGGATGGGCTGCATGGCGTTCGAGGTGGTATCCCGGATGGACTGGACCATAAAATAGGCTGCTACGGCCACAATAACCAGGATCAGGATCGAAACGAAGTTCGATTTTTGCATGGTACTTTCTCCTTACAAACGTATTTCACAAAATTGGCTCTTCAGGTTTAAGTGGGGTGAAAACCCGCTTTACCACCGAGC
>DIDQ01000131.1:0-4455 GCA_002418215.1 Anaerolineales bacterium UBA5796 | reverse complement strand
TTTCTCTGTGGACTCTGTGATCTCTGTGGTGAAAAAATGGGCGACCCCATAAAACATCAAAGAGCCACAAAAATTCTAAGGGCCCCCTAAAGCAGGGGTGCGGGCTTCTCTTGATTGTTTCGCGATCTACTGACAAGCAGTCGGCTGGGATTAAAAACTTCAGGCGGCCTTGTCGCCGCCGGGTACGAACATCAGCCGAACACAATTTTTCGAGTGGATTTTGCGATAATGAGATCAAAGGTTCGCCGGGGGCCGGCGTGGTGATTTTAGCGCAAAATCCGGGAAATCACATTAACCATTTTTTAAAGAATTACCCGGATTATATCACTTGCCTTGCCCCGCAAAAAAGGTTATCATCGGGGGGTAACAAGGGGATCGATCCCCAATCAACCAATCTGCACGAGAGGAGAAAATCATGAAGAAAGTACTTTCGCTTGTCGCTCTGGTACTGGTAGCCTCGCTCCTGTTGGGAGCCTGCGGTCCGGCTGCGACCCCCACGGCTGCTCCTGAGCCGACCATGGAACCCACCATGGAGCCAACCATGGAGCCGACCATGGAACCCACCATGGAACCCACTGAAGAACCCATGCCTGCCATCGGCTCGCCCGAACACCCGATCAAGGTGTTGTTCGTCCCGTCGGTGGATGCCAACATCATCGTCACTGGTGGTCAGGTTATGGCTGACGCTTTGAACCAGGCTACCGGCCTGACCTTCGAAGTCACGGTCCCGACCTCCTATGCCGCCACCATCGAGGAGATGTGCGCCTCCCCGACAGACACCATGGCCTTCATCCCCGGCCTGGGTTACGCTATCGCCAGCCAACTGTGCGGTGTGGACGTGGCCTTCAAGGCCATCCGCTTCGGCTACCCGGTCTACTGGGCTGAGTACATCGTCGCCCGCGACAGCGAGTTCCAGACCCTGGCCGACCTCGAAGGCGCAACCTGGGGCTACGGCGACCAGGGCTCGACCTCCGGCTACATGGTCCCGACCGTTGAACTGACCGCAGCTGGCATTACCCCCGGCGAGCAGGTCCAGACCGGCGGCCACAACCAGACCGTCACCGCCGTCTATAACGGTGAGGTAGACTTCGGCACCGTCTTCTACAGCGTCCCGCTGAATCCCGAAGGCAGCCCGATCTTCACCTGGGATGAGTACCAGGCCGGCCAGATCACCAGCCTGGAGCAGTACGAAGTCCCGGCTGAATCCATCGAAAACTGCGCTCCCAATGAAGACGCCTCCCGCCTGTTCTGCGACGGCTACCGCGTCCTGGACGCCCGCGCCAACATCCGCACCGAGGCTCCCGATGTGATGCAGAAAGTCCGCATCCTGGCCGTCTCCCAGGCCATCCCGAACGACACCCTGTCCTTTGGGCCTGAGTTCCCGGCTGACCTGCGCGCCCAGATCGAAGCAGCCCTGGTCGAATTTGCAACAACTGAAGCCTGGGGCCAGTCCATCGGCAGCAACGACTTCTACGGCTGGACCGGTATCGAACCCGCCACTGATGCCGAGTACGACATGGTTCGCGCCATGGTCGAAGCCACCGGCTACACCATCGAACCGTAAATCCACCCTTTGCAAGTAAACTATTGGGGCAGGGAACGTTCCCTGCCCCAAACTGTAATTATGCGCATCATCCTCGATCATTCTTTACCACATTTCGACTTAGCAGAGAGAGGCAACCGGGGGAAAGGGCCTCAATCGTCTTGGGAAATCTCCGGCGCCGGGACGCGCCATAATCACTTTCTTTCAGGATAACCACTATGCTACAAATCAAAAACCTGACCAAAATCTATGACGGCGGGGTGAAAGCCCTCGATAACGTCAGCTTCGAGGTGCCGGATGGTCAGTTCCTGGCCGTCATCGGCCTGAGCGGATCAGGCAAATCCACCCTGTTGCGCTGCATCAACCGCCTGATCGAACCCACCAGCGGGCAAATCCTTTGGAACGGCCAGGACATCACCGCCGCCTCACAGGACGAGATGCGCCGCATCCGCCGCCACATTGGGATGGTTTTCCAGCATTTCAACCTGGTCCATCGCTCCAAGGTCATCACCAATGTGCTTGCCGGGCGGCTGGGCTATGTCAACCCGGCCTGGAGCCTGGTCAACCGCTTCCCGAGGGAAGATGTCGAGAAGGCCATCGCCCAATTACAGCGGGTTGGGATCGCGGACAAAGCCTACCACCGGGCGGACGAACTCAGCGGCGGCCAGCAGCAGCGGGTGGGGATCGCCCGGGCGCTCATGCAGGACCCGGAGATGATCCTGGCCGATGAACCGGTCGCCAGCCTCGACCCGGTCCTGGCCCACAGCATCATGACCCACCTGGAAGACATCAACAAAAAGGACGGCGTCACCGTCCTGTGCAGCCTGCACTTCCTCGACCTGGTGCATCGCTATGCGGACCGGGTCGTGGCCCTGAATGAAGGCAACCTGGTCTTCGAAGGACTGCCCAAAGACATTGACGACGAGAAATTCAAGGAAATTTACGGCCGCGAAGCTGAGCGGGTAGGGTAAAACCATGAAAAAGAACCGTAAAGCCTCCCCCTGGAAATCCCTGCAAGTCGGGCTGGTCACGCTTCTGACCCTGGTAGTCTTTGCCTACGGCTTCCAGATCACCAAAGTAAACCTGGAAGAACTCCGCAGCGAGAACCGCCAGCAAAGCCTGATCCGCGTCACCCGCGCCCTGGCCAAACCGGACCTCTTCGAATATGACCAGGAAGAAGAAGTCCTCAACTACCCCATTTTCGTGCCCTGCCCAACAGACGGCAGGACCCCCGAATTGCCGGAACACGGCGATTCGGACCCATACCTGGTCGTAACGCCTGCCTGCGCCGCTCCCGGTGAGACGGTCCAGGTGGAAGGCTACAATTTTGCGGGGAACACGACCGGCCCCGTGCGCTTCGTCCCCGGCAGCGACCCGGCCAACATCGTAACCCTGGGACGGGAAAATGCCACAACCGACGGCGACGGGCATTTCATCGCCGCCCTGACCCTCCCCAACCGGCCCAGCGAGGATGTCCAGTACGTCCGCGCCACCCTGCGCCGGAATGTCGGCATTCCCCGCTTTACCCAGACTGCCAAAGACACCTGGGACAAGATCGTGGAGACCGTCTTCATGGCTTTGCTGGCGACCGTCTTCGGTACCCTGCTCGCCATCCCGCTTAGTTTCATCGCCGCCCGTAACCTGATGAAACCGGTCAAAAGTTCCCTGGCCGGCGTTTCCCTGTCCGTCCTGGGCTGGCCGATCGGGATTGGACTGGGATTCATCGTGGTCAGGTGGGTTGGGGATATCAGCACAACAATCGGCGCCAACATTTGGATCAACCTGGCAAGCGTGATCATTGTTCCTGCCCTGATCGGGCTGGGGATGCGCTGGGCTTTACCGCAGGAGGAACTCACCCCACCGGGTCTGCCCATTCGCCTGGCCCGCCTGGGGACATTGTTCCTGATGGTTCTGCTCGGTTTTTACGCCTTCTTCCAGCTTGCCAACCTGACGATGACCGCGGGAAAAGCCCTGGAAGTCTCCCTGGGTTCATTCAAGTTCCTGGGCTATTTCCTGTTCCAGGTGGGTGACATCGTCGCCATCATTACGCCCGCCCTCGGAGCGCTGGCCGCCGGCGGGGCCTTGAGCAGTTTCATGGGACGCATCGGCCAGGTCGGGTCGGAGAAGCTGCCCCCGGCCGGACTCAAAACCCTCAACCTGGTCCTGGCTCCCGTTGCCGGGGCGACCATCTTCGGTCTGCTCGGCCAACTGGTGGAATGGTTGTACCAAATCGGGAATCCGTTCTACACCCTGTGGGGGCCGGTCTTGACCGGGGTGGCGCTCGGCCTGCTGCTGGCGGTCTTCACCAAAGCCAAAGACGCCCTGCCCATCGGCCTGGCGATCTACACCATCACCCGCACTTTCCTCAATACCCTGCGCTCGGTGGAAGCCCTGGTGATGGCGATCGTGTTCGTGATAGCGGTCGGCATCGGCCCCTTCGCGGGGGCGCTGGCCCTGGGACTGCACACCATCGTCAGCCTGGCGAAACTCTACTCGGAGCAGGTCGAAAGCATCCTGTCCGGCCCGCTCGAAGCCATCGAAGCGACCGGGGCCAATCGCCTGCAGACCATCATCTACGCCGTCATCCCGCAAATCATCCCGCCGTACATCTCGTACACCATGTACCGCTGGGACATCAACGTGCGCATGTCCACCATCATCGGTTTCGTCGGCGGCGGCGGGATCGGCTTCCTGCTGCAACAGAACATCAACCTGCTCAACTACCGCGGCGCCAGCGCCCAGATGCTGGCGATTGCGGTGGTCGTGGCCACGATGGACTACATCTCATCCGTATTGCGCGAGAAGACCATCTAGCTCCCCGGCTCCACGCACAAAAAACCCGCCTTCCGGTCAATGCTCTGGAAGGCGGGTTTGTATTTTTGGGTCTACCGTTTTTAACGGGAAAACCTTTT
>DIDQ01000132.1:6384-45461 GCA_002418215.1 Anaerolineales bacterium UBA5796 | reverse complement strand
TTTCTACACAGTTGCTTTGTGGTTTGATCTATTTTTTTGCCACTCTAATGATCCACAAAACCAGCAACGCGCCAAGCGCCGGTTCCAGCGCCACGCCCAGGTTGCGGAGCGAGTCGCTAAATCCCATCGCCGGGATGACGAACCAGTCCACCAGGCCGACGACGATGGCCGTGATGACGGCGGCAATATAATCGCCCTGCGCGCCGATCGGTCGCTTGCCTTTCCAGATCAGTCCTGCCAGCCAACCAACGATCAAGCCCACGACGACCATTGCAGCAACCAGAATGACGATATCCATGATTTTCTCCTCTCAGGTATCAAGAACGGACTTTTTTTTCTGAAATTCCCGGCGGGTGAACAGCAGGGGCAGCACCGCCAGGACGAAAATGACTGTATTGAAGATTGCATTGAAGACCACGCCGAAATACAGCGAGATGGCCGTATCGGTCAGATACCAGAGCGAAAGGCCGAGAACGATTGCGTTCCAGGCCCAGCGCTCCCGGCTGCGGAACGGGACCCCGGCGATAAATACCAGGACAACGCCCCAGCCGGCCATAGTCGCGCCCAGCACACCGTAGATCCAGCCGATGAATCCGTTCGCTCCAGGCGGCAAGGGATTCGCTTCCCAAAAGGCCGGGTTGACCTGCGAATCGAAAAAGGCAAAGAGTGGAGTGCGATTGAGCAGGGCCATGCCCATCCCGAAGATGACCACAACCAGGCTGAAAGTGAACAACCAGCGTTGCCAGAACAAGAATCGGTTCATTTCATACTCCTTGTGGATTCGCCTGCAAACCTTCCAGTAACAACTTCATCCCTGAACGGATATGTTTCTCAGGGTCCACCAGCGAGTTATCGTAGACCCATAACAAAATCGTCCCCTCCATGATTGCGCCGCCAGCGATGCCCACTTCCTTCGGGTCCACCTGACGGAACTCGCCGCTTTCGATACCGCGCTCGATGATGGGGATGAAAATGTCCATGTAGCGATTGACATAGAGCTTAAGCGCGGTTTGGACGACCTTGTTGCGAAACGCCAACGCCAGGAATTCATACGCAATCGGCATCAGCCGCAGGATCAACTGGATATCTCTGATCACAGTGTCGGTGAACAACCAGACAGCCTCTGAGGCGCTTAGGGTAGATAAGTCAAGATTTTCGAACGCCTTGAACTCCCTCTGAAAGATGCGGTCGAGGATGGCCGTGATCAAGTCATCCTTGCTCTTGAAATACAGGTAAAGCGTGCCCTTGCTCAGGCCGGTCTCCTCGGCAATATCGTCCATGCGCGCCTCGTCGAAGCCCTTGCGGGTGAAGACCTCCTCGGCAGCGTTCATGATCTGGTCCTTGCGTTCTTCGCTGACATCTGGTTTGGGGGACATGGTTTCCTTTGCAGATAAATGACTGACTGGTCAGTTATAATATACCCCATTGGGCAATTCGATGTCAAGTACCAAAGTATTCATGCAATCAGGGAGGAAGATGCTGGTTGGAAAATCATACAGCGTCCAAGATCAATTCTGATGGATACTTGTTCTTGAAGTTTTTTTGTCGTAAGATGGATATAGGCTTGGGATAGTTTTAGAGGTGAGGAAATCCAAGAAAAAGGTTGTGCAAAAAATGTTCCCGCATATGCTTTTATTGGTTGGACAACCAATTTAACGCTACCATGACTGCATGAACGCCAATCAAGATTGAGGCGGTATTATGAATAATTACAAAATCGTTGAGTTAACCCAAAGAGAGAAAGATGTTGTGATGCTTGTAATGTGTGGCAAAGCAAATAAGGAAATTGCGCGAGAACTAGGACTTTCCATTCGAACCACAGAACACCACATTACACAACTGCTGAAGAAACTGGGACTTACAAATCGAACCGAAATGGCAATATGGGCTTATCGCCATTTTCAAGAGTAATATGTGCGTTTATGTCTGAATTGCGGGAATCCACAATAGTATCGAAGGACAAAGAGATATAACATAGGTATGTAAATATTTTTTGCATAGGCATAGATATCTGCAAGATATTAACGTGGAGGATAAAATGAAAAAATTCTATTTTTTAGTGATCGCTATATTTGTAGTTTTACTGGCAACGCTCACGATAAAGGGCGATTCTCTTCCAAATTATCCTCTCGGTGAACAACGCTGCGGGGTTTCCGATGTTTTGGCAGCGTCGATATCGAGTGAACCAATAACTAAGTGGCAAGATTACGAAGACCCCGATTATGGATTGATTATTACGTACCCAGCAGAATGGGAATTCAATATAACTATTGATCAAAGCATCCCTTATTCTGATTCTTTAGCGGTTGTTAGAAGATTAACCTTCTTTGGTCAAGAAGGCTTGATTGATTTAGATATTTGGCTAGCAAATGGTCTTGATTTAGTCGAATGGTTAGAAAGGTATGGCGAAACGCGTAATCCAATTCCTATAACGGATCCTAATGCAACAGTGGCTGGAGATAAAGCAGTAGCATTTTTCGAAAGCGGGCAGACAATTGACATGCTGGCTGTATTCTTTACCGATAGGAAATATGTATATCGCCTTTGGTATACCGTGACCCAGAATGAAGCAGGGTTACTGGTATATCGACACATGTTAGATACAATAAGCTTACCGGATAAAAAAGTAACAGAACCAGCGGTGTTACCCGACGATGTGTTAATGAAGGCACAAAAGGCGACAGGCGAGTCAGGGGTTGTAAGTCCATTAGTTAGTACTTGTTGTGGGTACAGTTCTCCAGGCAACCCCTTCCCGTGTTGCAGCAATAAAGGAAATTGCACATGGTGGGTATACTATAAGTATGGGGGAGTTCCCTTTCGTGGCGACGCGGGTACGTGGTACAGCCAAGTACCTAATTACCCTACTTGGAGACGTGGGCGTCAGCCGTGTCAATGGAATGATAACATCGCTTGGTGGTCAGGATCTCCTGGGCATGTCGCATTTTTGCCCTACTTTACTGGAGGAACTACCATCACTGTAAGTGAAATGTACTGGTGCACCAGTTGCGGACATACTCGAACCATTTCTGTTACCAACCCTAAAGGTTACATGTGGACTTTATATTATAAAAAATAGCGGCTGCTTTTTCTACATCGGTAAATAACCAAGGAAATTGATATTTGAATGTGCAGAGGGTAAAAGGATGAATCTTAAATACACCCTTATACACCTTCTGTGGTTAATGACATTTGCAACAACTGCCTGTAATGCTTTGCCAGTGGAATCACCTACCCCATTTGCTGGTTCTTTCGAGAGTCAAACACTAACGCCGACCATCCCATCAGTTGACAATGCCAATCTTTTCCTTCCTCATTGTGAGCGAGACCCTCAGACAGGACTATCTCTTGAAACATCTCCTGGAAAATATGTGGGGTGGTATCAATATACAAACGAAACTTATGGATTTTCGCTAGCTTTCCCGCCAGGTTGGGAACTCATCGAGGGGCAAAACTATGTATGTGTGAGGCCTCAATACAAACCTACAACAATCCTCATCGTGGGATTCAGGCGAGATTCGGAAGACTTACCTATCCAACGAACTGGTGTCGGGGCAGGTGACATCTCCACAATTGGAAAAGTCAACTTCTTGGGCCAGGAAATTTCCAGGGATGTATTGAGATATCAAAATAAGGATAAAGCTATCCTGTATAACTTCGGCATGGAAATTAATACAGATGGAATGATATTTACATTGAGCTTGGAAGACTTTCACACCGATTATGATATGGCTGAACTCTCGGTCAGCATTCAATCAACGACAGACACAATTATTGAGTCTTTTAAATCCTCTCAGTAGCAATTGTGACGATGCGTAAAAACTGCCCGATAGTGGAATAGAACTCCGAGACACAAATGTCTCGGAGTTCCGCTTTTCATCGAGAGACAAGCTATCGGAGGACAGACCAACAGACCAAGACCCAGACCATCAAAAAATCAGGGCAATCGCATCTAAATTTTGATACCCTATATATGGACACAATTGCCATTCTTGCTTCTTGCAGCCCAAATATGGAAAACCATATTTGGGCAAAACGATGAATTTATCGAGATATTGCTCATATATTCCGGTTGTCTAGATGTAAGATGCGATTGCCCTAATCAAAAAATTTCCATCCTTGACTCGGCTGGTATAATTATTGTTTGCTGCCACAACAGCGTCATTACTGGAACAATTGTGCTATAATCCAGCCACACCCCCCGCAAAGGTCGTTTATGACATCCAATACCATCCGAGTCGTGGGCGCACGCGTCCACAACCTGAAAAATATAACGGTCGAGATCCCGCGTGACAAGCTGGTGGTCATCACCGGTTTATCGGGATCAGGCAAATCGTCCCTGGCTTTCGACACCATCTTCGCCGAGGGCCAGCGCCGTTACGTCGAATCGCTTTCGGCCTATGCCCGCCAGTTCATCGGCCAGATGGACAAGCCCGACGTGGACTACATCGAGGGCCTGTCCCCGGCAGTTTCGATTGACCAGAAATCCACCTCCCACAACCCGCGCTCGACCGTCGGCACCGTGACCGAAATCTACGACTACCTGCGCCTGCTCTTCGCCCGCGCCGGCATCCCCCATTGTCCGGTCTGCGGAAAGGAAGTCGTCAAGCAGTCGGCGCAGGAGATCGTGGACCGGGTCGAGGCCCTGCCGGAGGGCAGCCGCATCCACATCCTGGCCCCGCTGGTGCGCGGCCGCAAGGGGACGTATCAGGCCGTCTTCGAGGAGATCCGCAAGGCCGGGTTCGCCCGCGCCCGCGTGGATGGAACCGTCCACAGCCTGGACGACGAGATCAGTCTCGACCGCTACAAGCAGCACACCATCGAAGCGGTCGTGGACCGGCTGGTCATCTCCCGTCCCGACGGCAAGGAGGAGGCCGAGGCCGCCCGTACCCGCCTGACGGATTCGATTGAAACGGCGCTGAAGT
The DNA here is from genome assembly GCA_002418215.1 of Anaerolineales bacterium UBA5796. GTDB lineage: Bacteria > Chloroflexota > Anaerolineae > Anaerolineales > Villigracilaceae > UBA5796. The sequence goes on along the minus strand of DIDQ01000132.1, from coordinate 40,539 downwards.
TCGGAGAGGGCTACGTCACAATAAATATTTTGGAGAGTAGAGAGCAGAGAGAAGAGAGCAGTAAGAGCGCTACTCCCTACTCTCTAGTCTCTGATTTCTATTATTCCGAACACCTCGCCTGCCCCGAGCACGGCGTCAGCCTGACCGAGTTGGAGCCGCGCACCTTTTCGTTCAACACCCCTCACGGGGCCTGCCCCGAATGCCAGGGACTGGGCGGCAAACTGGAGATCCACCCCGACCTGCTCATCCCCAACCGAAGCCTGTCGCTCAACGACGGAGCGATCAGCATCTCGGAGTGGAGCGGGCCACGGGAAGAAGGCGGCTGGTACTGGCAATCACTCGAAGCCGCAGCCCGTCATTTCAAGGTTGACCTCAACGCCCCGATCAGGGACATCCCCGAAGACAAGCTGAAGATCATCCTGTACGGGACGCGCGGCAAAGAGATCGAGATGCGCTACAAAAACGCCCGCGGCCGCGAGTACGTCTTCGAGCGCGAGTTCGAGGGCGTGATCAGCAACCTCCAGCGCCGCTACAACGAGACCAACTCGGAATACATGCGCGACAAGATCATGCAGGTCATGTCCATGCGCACCTGCCCCGAATGCGGCGGCAAACGCCTGCGCAAGGAAGTGCTGGCCGTCACCATCGGCGAGGCCAACATCATGCAGGTCACCGCCTGGCCGGTGCTGCGCACCCTCGACTGGGTCAAAACGCTGACCGGCGAAGATACCCCGCTCAACGAGCGCCAGCAGGCCATCGCCGAGCGCATCTTGAAGGAAATCCACGAGCGGCTGTTCTTCCTGGTCAACGTCGGCCTCGACTACCTGACCCTCGACCGCTCGGCCAATACCCTCTCCGGCGGCGAGGCCCAGCGCATCCGCCTGGCGACCCAGATCGGCTCCCGGCTGGTGGGCGTGCTCTACGTGCTGGACGAACCCTCCATCGGCCTGCATCCCCGCGACAACAACCGCCTGCTCCAGACCCTGATCGGTCTGCGGGATTTGGGCAACACCGTCCTGGTGGTCGAACACGACGAGGAGACCATCCGCACCGCCGATTGGGTGCTCGACCTGGGGCCGGGCGCGGGAGAACACGGGGGCGAGATCGTCTGCCAGGGGACGCTGGAGCAGATCCTCCGCTGTCCCGATTCGCTCACCGGGCAATACATTTCGGGCATGAAACAGGTCCCGATCCCAGCCCAGAGACGGACGGGCAACGGCAAACACCTCACCATCGTCGGCGCGAAGGCCAACAACCTGAAAAACCTGACCGTCGAAGTCCCGCTTGGGAAACTGGTCTGTATCACTGGCGTGAGCGGCTCCGGCAAGTCCACCTTGATGAGCGACGTGCTCCACAACGCCCTGGCCAGCCAACTCATGGGCGCCCGCACCCAACCCGGCGAATACGAACGGATCGAAGGCGTAGACCTGCTCGACAAGATCATCAACATAGACCAATCCCCCATCGGGCGCACGCCGCGCTCCAACCCGGCCACCTACACCAGCCTGTTCGACGAGATGCGCAAACTCTTCGCCGAACTGCCCGAAAGCAAGGTGCGCGGCTACAAGCCGGGGCGCTTCTCGTTCAACGTCCACGGCGGGCGCTGCGAAGCCTGCCAGGGCCAGGGCCAACTGCGGATCGAAATGCAGTTCCTGCCCGACGTGTACGTGCCCTGCGACGTGTGCCACGGCACGCGCTTCAACCGCGAGACCCTGCAAGTCAAATTCAAAGGCTACTCCATCGCCGAGGTGCTCGACATGACCGTCGAACACGCGGCCGAGGTCTTCGCCGCCTTCCCGCGCATGGGCAGCAAATTGAACCTGCTCAACGAGGTCGGTCTGGGCTACATTCGGATCGGGCAGCCCGCCCCCACCCTGAGTGGAGGCGAGGCCCAGCGCGTCAAACTGGCGAAAGAGTTATCCCGCCGGGCCACGGGCCGGACCCTGTATGTGCTCGACGAACCCTCGGTCGGACTCCACGCTGCGGACGTCCACAAGTTGATCGAAGTCATCCAGCGCCTGGTGGACGCCGGGAACTCGGTGCTGATCATCGAGCACAACCTCGACATCATCAAGACCGCCGACTGGCTGATAGACCTCGGCCCCGAAGGCGGCGACCGCGGCGGCGAACTGGTCGCCCAAGGCACCCCGGAGCAGGTGGCCGAAGTGGACGGGTCGTACACGGGCCAGTTCATCAGGGCGCAGATGGAGTTGAGTAGGAAGTGAGAAGTGAGAAGTGGTAAGTGGTAAGTGGTAAGTAGGTCCGGCTTGCAGCCGGACTTTTTAATTACAACGCTTCCCAACATGGAATCGCCGCTTGCCCTCGGTCATTCTTTGGGCCGCCATATCCCGGCGGGATTTTGGCGATTCTCCCGGCGGGATCTTTCGCATTTCCCGGCGGGTTACCCGCCATATCCCGGCGGGATCCTGAGCGATTCCCGGCGGGATATCCGATCTTCCCCGGCGGGATTTTGCCATTTTTACGCCCGTATATTTGCGATTCTCCCGGCGGGTTCCGGCAGAGTACGCCATACTCTATTAAGCAATAACCCAAAGTACCCCCTTCTCAAACACACCCCCGGAGGCATATACTGGGGGTGTCATTTGGGTATGTTTCATTTCAGTTGAAACCGTCCCGAAGGCGTTGCCCTGAGTTTGCCGAAGGGTTGTCGTAAAAGCAGCAAACTCTTTCAGAAAACCCTTCGGGACGTTCATCTCAGGCATATACTGGATGTGTCATTTGTTAGACAATATCGGTGATAACACAGAAACACCGTCCCGAAGGTTTGGTTCGAACGACTCAGGAGCTTAACGGCAACCTTCGGGACGTTCTTCCCAATTGCCGATAAAGCCTGTTGTTTTGGGACTCATTTGGAGGGAAGTTACCAGCATGAATAGTTCACCCGTGACTTTGGGGAAAGTCTACATCGAAGCGCTGCACGGCTCCTGCACCCGCAGGAAACTCGACGCCCAGAAGATGGCCTCGTTCTTCGGCCTCAACGGCTTCGAGGTCGTCACCCACCCGCAAGACGCCGACATCCTGATCCTGGTCACTTGCGCGGTATCCACCAAACGGGAAGACCACTCGCTCAGCCGCATCCGCCATTTGCAGAAGTTCCCCGGCGAGTTGATCGTCAGCGGCTGCCTGCCGGCCATCAACCCGGAGCGGCTGCTCACCGTCCACACCGGCAGGAGCATTCCCACCTCCGAGCTGGACAAGCTGGACCAGGTCTTCCCGCAGACGCAGGTCAAATTCGCCGAAATGGGCGACGCCAACCAGTACTACCCGTCTTACAGCAGCGTTCTCAGCAACGAATTCGCCGAAATCGTCTGGACCAAAGTCCTCTCGCTGCGGATGCTTTCCCCCGGTTACATCGTCCGCAAGGAACTCCCCCGCCTGGTCAGGAAAGTGGTCTGGAAGGATGCCCCGGAGACGACGCCCTTCTCGATCCGGGTCTCGTGGGGCTGCAACCGCAACTGCTCGTACTGCGGCATCCGCTCGGCGGTGGGAAAATTCCACAGCAAGCCGCGGCAGGCCTGCCGGTCCGAGTTCGAGGAGGGGGTCCGGCGCGGCTACCGGGAGTTCGAGTTCATCGCCGATGACGTCGGCGCGTACGGAATAGACATCGGCTCCAACTTCCCCGACCTCCTGCTCGACCTGCTGTCCGTCCCCGGCGAGTACAGCATCCTGGTCTGGAACCTGTCACCCGTCTGGCTGGTCAAATACCAGGAGGCCTTCGCCCCGATCCTCGAAACACGCAAAATCCGGGGCATCCACTACCCCACCCAGTCCGGCAGCCGGGAAATCCTGAAAGCCATGCACCGTTACCCGGACGTGGAAAAAACGATCCAATCGGTGCATTTCATGAAGCGGCACGCCCCCGGCATGATCGTCTCGACCGACATCATGGTCGGTTTCCCCGGCGAAACCGAAAAGGACGTGGCTGAAACCATCACCTTCATCCGGGCCGCCGGTTTCGATAACGTCAACATTTTCATGTACTACGGCGTGCCCAACACCCTCGCCCACGGCCTGGAGGGGCAGGTCCCGCAAAAGGAGACCGAAAGGCGGGTGCGCCAGGTCCGCCGGGCGCTCGAACAAATGGGGATGGACTACACCGTCGCCTGAGTGAGGATTATGCCCAATAATTCCCCCTCGCGGATACCCTACCTCGACCTGCAAGCCGCCATCGGAGCGACCAGGCACATGGGCGGATTGGAAGCCACGAAGGACCTGGTCTGCCTCTGCCGCGTCGGCCCGGCCCATCACGTCCTGGACGTTGGGTGTGGTCCCGGCACGACGGCGCGACTCCTGGCCCGAGAGGTCGGCTGCCGCGTTACCGGCGTGGACATCCGCCCGGCGATGATCGCCCGCGCCATCGAAGCCGCAAGATCCGCCCGGCTGGGGAGCCGGGTCGCGTTCCGGGTGGCGGACGCCCGCTCCCTGCCCTTCGGCGACGGCGCGTTCGACGCCGTCCTGTGCGAATCGGTGGCGACCTTCGTCGAGGACAAGCCGGGGCTGGTGCGGGAACTGGCCCGGGTGACGAAACCCGGCGGCCGGATCGGCTTCAACGAGGAGGTCTGGGTCAAGCCTCCGCCTTCGGACGAGTACATGGCCTTCATGCGCCACAACATGGACGTGGAGCCGGACCTCCCCGCCGCCCGCGACTGGGAGGGTTTCCTGCTCAGCGCCGGGCTGCAAGACATCGAAACCCGCGTATTCGACCGCGCCGACGCCGGGCGCGAATCCAGCCAGAAGCGGCGCTACAGCCTGGCCGACGGCCTGCGCATCCTGGTCCGTTCCGGCTGGCTCTACCTGGTCAATCCCGCTTTCAGGGAGTACAAGAGACTCTGGAAGCAGATGCCGGAGGGCTTGTTCGAGTATTTGGGGTATGGGATTTTTGCGGGGAGAGTGACTGTCCCCCACCCGAAGAAAGATTTACCTGTTGGAACAGTCCGCAGCATTTACCGTCAAGCTGGCTGGGACTGGACTGAGAGAAAGTGAAATCCCATGCGTTACCCTGTTGTGATCCATAAAGATCCTGAAAGCGCCTACGGTGTCACCGTCCCCGACCTGCCCGGCTGTTTCAGCGCGGGCGATACGATGGATGACGCTTTGAGCGAAGTCGTCGAGGCTATCGAATGTCATGTCGAAGGGCTGCTGGTTGACGGCGAACCCATCCCTGCGCCCCAACCTATCGAACAGCACCAGGCCAATCCCGATTACGCCGATGGCGTCTGGGCCTTCGTCAACGTGGACATTGGCAAATTATCCGGCAAGACCCGGCGGGTCAATGTCACCCTGCCGGAACGGATCCTGACCCTCATGGACAAATACGCCGCCGAGCACGGCGCAACCCGCTCCGGGCTGATCGCCGAGGCTGCGTTGGAATATCTCGCATCACGCGAAAATGCGGCATAGCCAATCCAAAATCGTTGTTATTCTCCAGCCTGTCGTAGAACTTCATTAACGATAACTGGCGCAATGCTGAATCCCACTTTTTGCAGTTTCTCGATTTCAGGTTTCATCACAGAGATTAAGCCGAGTTCTTTGGCCTTGAGCAAAATACCTATCGTTCCAATCTTGGGGATATTGAGTTGAACCAGTTTCCGCCTGCCCTTTTTCTCATCCATCAACACCCAATCGGCCTTCATCTCTCCAGCCAATATGATCGTTTCCACTTCCCCCAAATCCATTTCATCGAGCAACACATCAACTGCAAGCCGATCCTGGACGCTCACGACCTTGATCCATTCGGCAATGGCAACCAAGTGTTTCGCGCCGCCTTCTTCGCGGCCAAAAGTCACAGTCTCATCGAAAACAGCTTGAGGAATGTAAATCACCCCAAACAATTTCGGCAACAATTCCAGCCTGCCAATGGAGGCCAACCCGATCAATGGGGTCGTATTGGATACAACGATCATTTTTTGGACTTCGGATCAAGGTTCCGCGCCGCGTCCAATTCTTCCCGGAGTTCATCATCAGAGTAATTGATAAAAGCGATCCCGCGCGCTTTCAGCAGGTCAATGAACTCAAGCCGGGTGAGGCCCAGCAATTTTCCCGCCTTTCCCGATGAAACCTTCCCTTCCGAAAAAAGCGAAAACACCAGCCACTCCGAAATCCGGCGCTGGATCTCTTCCTGGGTCAATCCCAGGTTGAGAAAATCGCCCGAAACACGCACATTAACTGTGTTCTCTAACATAATTACTCCTTGCTTCCCGGTAATTCTAACACGCGAGGCCTATTTATAGCATCAACGTCAGTCTCACTAGCGAAATTCGCGGCTGAAATATTCCTTCACCGCATCCAATCCCCCCAACGCCTTCTCCCTCGTCGCCTCGTCCAGCCCCAGCGCCTCGAACTCGTCCTCGTCCAGCACCGTTTGCGTCCCGTCCGCGGCGACCCACAGGTCGAGCGCCAGGTCCACGTAGGAGACCTGGCTGTCCGCAATCGCCGCGGGTTTACCCACGTTGCAGTACCAGCCCTTCAAGCCGCCGTCGTCCCGGTCGTGAATCTCGAAAATGTTGTACCAGCGGTCGCTGAAAAACGTCTCCACGAAGCGGTCGCCACGCTTGAGCAGGATGCCCATGAACGGCGCATCATCCCGGTTGAAGAACGCCTCCAGCACCACCCGGTCTGCCTCCCGGCGCAACACCTGTCCATCATACTGCCACGCAACCCGGCCCGACAGGTCCAGCTTGTAAACCGTCACGCCAGGCATTCGGCCTCCACCCGCAAATCCACCGGCTCGCCGACCGTCAGGGCTTGCGGCGCGTAAAAATAGAACCCGCCTTCGAGCACGATCTTGAAGCGGTCCTTTTCGAAGACGACGTCCGCGACCCGGCCCCTGACGCGGTTCCCGCCCTCCCCGGCTTTGACCGCCCCCGGGCGGACCAGCAGCGCAGCGGACGACCCGTCGCCTGCTTCCGTCAAATCGGCCACCTCCCACACCCCAAATTCTGTCTCCACCACCCCCCTTCCCCCTTCTCCCCTCTCCCTTCTCCCTTTCACGATATTCCCCAACCCCAAAAACCGCGCCACCCAGGCCGATGCCGGACGGGCATACACCTCCTCCGGCGCGCCGCTCTGGACGATCCCGCCCTCATGCAGCAGGATGATCCGGTCCGCTATCGTGAAGGCTTCCTCCTGGTCGTGGGTGACGTAAATCGCCGGGACTCGCGTCCGGTGCAGGATGCCGCGCAGCTCGCCGAGCAGGCGGTCGCGCAGGGCGCGGTCGAGCGCGCCGAGGGGTTCGTCGAACATCAACAGCCGCGGGCGGGGAGCCAGGGCACGCGCCAGCGCCACCCGCTGCTGCTCGCCGCCCGAAAGTTCCGTCACGCGCCGACGCTCGAATCCCTGCATATTGACCAGCTCCAAAACTGCGGCTACACGCTTATTGATTTCGCCGGCTGCCAGGTTTTGTATCTTCAAGCCGAAAGCCGCGTTCTCCGCCACCGACAGGTGCGGGAAGAGGGCGTAATCCTGGAACATCAGGCCGAAATTGCGCCGGTGGGCCGCCACCCCCGACAGGTCTTGCCCATCCCAGAGGACGCGTCCGCTTTCGGCCTCTTCCAGCCCGGCGACGATCCGCAGCAGCGTGGATTTACCGCTGCCGGAGGCGCCCAGCAGGCAGACCGTCTCCCCCGCCGCCACGCTGAAGGAGATACCGCGCAGCAGGGGCTGGCCTTCGTAGGTTTTGTGGATGTTGATGAGTTCGAGCATATTCACCTTTTCCGCAAATGCGTCGCACCTTACTGAAAGGATAATCCCATTAAACGGAGTTTTCCACGCCTAGATTTCTCCAGTTCAGAAAGGTGCGACGCATCCTCTCACACTAAAACTCCCCGCCCGGCAGCCTCAGCCTTTCGATGAGCAAAATCGCCAGGGTCGTCACCGTCATCAGGATGGTCGCCATGGCCATGGCCTGGCCGTAGTTCAGCCCGCCCGGCTGGGACAGGAAGCGGTAGATCGCCACCGGGATGGTCGGGTATTCGGGGCGGGTCAGCAGGGCGGTCGCGCCGAATTCACCCATCGAGACGGTGAAGGCGAAGGTCGCCGCAGCCAGGGCCGCCCGCCAGATGATCGGCCAGTCCACCGTTAACCAGGCGCGCAGGGGCGAAGCGCCCAGCGAAGCGGCGGCCTGCCGCAGCCGCACCGGGATGGAGGCCAGGGCCGGCTGCAAGGTGCGGACGACGAAGGGCAGGGCTATCGTCGTGTGGGCGATGGGTACCAGCCAGGGCTGGCTCAGCAGCCGGTTGAAAGCCAGGATGAACCCCAGGCCGAGCATGACCGCCGAAGCGCCGAGGGGCAGCATCAACAGCGGGTCGAGCAGACGCGTCAGCCGGGTTTGGCGGGTGAGGGCCTGGGCGGCAGGGAAACCCAACGATAACGAGAGCAGGACGGTGGTCCCCGCGTAGAGCAGCGAGTTGCGGAGGGCGTCGGCGGGGGGGACGTAGAAGACCGATCCCCGCCGGTTGAGGAACAGTTCCCGATAAAAATCCAGGGCAAGGCCGGAAGAGGTGGTCAGGGAGCGGAGAGGCAGGGCGATCAGGGGTAAAAGGTAAAAGATAAAAAGCAAAACGATGAAACTGATGACAAAGAGGCGCTGGAGGGGAGCCGCAGGGCGTTGAGGGGACTGCGGGCGGGGAGATGTGGCGGTCTGGAGACGGGTCAGGCGGGTGTAGAGGGCTGAGAAGGCCAGGGTGCAGGCGAGCTGGATGGCGGAGAGCAGGGCGGCCAGCGGCAGGTCGAGCAGGCTGAGGGCCTGGACGTAGATCTCGACTTCGAGGGTGGCGAATTGCGGCCCGCCAAGCAGCAGGATGACGCCAAAGCTGGTGAAATCGAACAGGAAGACCAGCAGGGCCGCGGCCAGCACGGACGGGCGCAGCAATGGAAGGGTGACGCGCCGGAAGGCGCGGCGCTCGTCTGCGCCGAGGACGCGGGCCGCGGCCGACAGGCGGGGATCGAGATTCGCCAGGGCGCTGCCCACGATGCGGATGACGATGGTCGTGTTGTAAAAGACGTGGGCCGCCAGGATCGCCCCCAGCGTGCCGATAAACTCGATGGGCGGACCCTGCAAGTTGAACAGGCCCATGGCGGCTTGATTCAGCCAGCCGCGCGGCCCCAACAGGGCGTTGAACCCGGCTGCGACCACCACCGTCGGCAGCATGAACGGGACGGCGGTGAGGGCGCGCAGGAGCGATTTGCCGGGGAAGTCGAAGCGGGCGAAGAGCCAGGCGGCGGGCAGGCCGAGGACGAGGGTGAGCAGGACGGAGAGGAAAGCCTGGTAAAAAGTAAAAAGTAAAACGCGGGAAGCGAGATGCAGGTTGTCGAGGGTGACGGCGGAGGCGTCGAGGCTGAGGGCCAGGATGCGGATAAGGGGCAGGAAGAAGAAGAGGCCGAGGAATGCCAATGGGGCAATCCAATGTAAAACGTAAGAGGAAAACCACGGAGACGCGAAGCCACGAAGTTTTTTTATGGCTTTTCTCTGTGCCTTATCATCCCCGAAGGGGGCAGCGTCTCCGTGGTGAAGTTGCTTTGCCAAAAGACTCCCTTAGCGCAGCACCGTCGCGGTCCAGTCGGCGATCCACTTTTCGCGGTTGGCGGCGATCAGGGCCGGGTCGAGGGTGGCAGGCGCGTAAGACGAAGGCACGTACAACTCGAACTCGGACGGCGCTTTGGCCCGCCCGTTGACCGGGAAGACGAACATTTGCAGCGGCATGTCCTCCTGGAAGGCGATGTCGAGCATGAAATCCACCCACTTTTCGGCCAGGGCGCGGTTCTGCGTCCCCTTCAGGATGCCGACGAACTCGATCTGGCTGAAGCACATCCCGTCAGCCACGATGGAGCCGGTTGGGGCCTCCGCAGGCCGCGGGTCCGAGAAGATGACTTCGGCGGGCGGGCTGGAGGCGTAGGAAACGACCAGGGGGTAGGCGCCCTTCCCGGACGAGCCGGAAAAGTCCACATTATAAGCCGTCTCCCATCCATCCACCACCTTCACCTCGTTGTCCCGCAGCGCGGCCCAGTAATCCAAGTAGCCGTCCCCGCCGAATTTGGCGATGGTCGCCAGCAGGAAGGCCAGCCCCGGTGAGGAGGTGGCCGGGTTCTCGACCACCAGCAGGCCTTTGTATTCGGGTTCGAGCAGGTCGGCGAAAGAAGATGGGACGGCCAGGCTGCGCTCCTCGAACCAGGCCACATCGTAATTGAGGCACACGTCGCCGTAATCCACCGGCAGGGCGCGGTATTCGGGGTCGAGGATGAAGGCGCGGGGGATGTCGGCCTCCAGAGGCGATTTGTACGGCTCGAAAATGCCGACTTCGAGCGCCCGCGAAAGGAAGGTGTTATCCACGCCGAAGAACACGTCGGCCAGCGGAGCGTCTTTCGACAGGATGGCCTTGTTGAGGGCTGAACCGGCGTCGCCGCTTTTCAGGAAGACCACCTGGGCATTGTTGGCCTGCTCGAAAGCCGCTACAACGCTTTCGCTGACCGAAAACGAATCGTGGGTCATCACGGTCAGGGTGGTTGAGCCGCCGGGTTGGGGGGCGCAAGCGGCCAGTAAAAGGGTCGAAGCGAGAAGCAAAAAAGTTATCTGTTTCATGGGTGCTCCTTCGTAGTAACGACTTAAGTCGTTACTACGCTTATTTTCTCCGGTGGATGACCAGCAGCAGGCCGGAGCCGATTTCGACGGTGGCCTGCTCGCCGGTCATCTCGTTGCTGATGCCGCGCGTCCGGTCTGGATAAAGCGTTTCGCGGATCAGGGGCCAGCGCAGCCCCCCGGTCTGGATCCCGCTGACGGGGCCGGCCCAGGGGATGAGGGAGACGGTGTCCCCGCTGCGCCCCCGGATTTGGGCCTGGCTCCGGCAAAAGAAGGCTTCCTCCACCCCATCGTCCAGGCGGAGGTCCATCCCGCCCTGCATCCCGGCCAGCAGCGACAGGGACGCCAGCGACTGGTCCAGCCGCCCGCCCAACCCGCCGACGATGAGGATGCTGTCGGGGCGAAGCTCGTAAGCGGCCGCCAGGGCCAGTTCCAGGTCGGTCTCGTCCTTGTCTTCGGGGTATTGGTCAATTTGCGCTTCCGCGGCCGAAAGGTCGAAGAAAGCGTCCTCGTCCAGCGAATCCAGGTCGCCGATGACCAGGTGCGGCATCAAGCCCATCTTGAGCAGGTGGTTGGTCCCGCCGTCTGCGCCGATCAGGGTGTCGTTATCCCTCAGCAGGGCGCGGGCGGCAGCCGGGTCGGGCAAATTGCCGTTGGCAAAGATCACAACGCGCATTTCAAGGTCTCCAAACGAAAACATCCTCCGCCGATGGAGGATGTTCGATGAGCGTGATCGTCCCTCCGCCGGCATGATCCGGATCAGGTCTTGCGGGTCGAGCGTCGCACGCTCCTCTCAGCCCGTTACACGGACTCCCCGTTCAGTTGTAGGGTTCAGTATAAGACGGCCTAAAGGCCGTGTCAAGTCAAAAAAACAGGGACCGCATCCGCAGTCCCTGTTAGCGTACCCGCCGCTTCCACTCCTCCTTGAGTTGCAGGTCCTTCGGGCTGGCCCCCGATTGCAGGGACAGGAAATCGGTCAACAAGCGGTTGAACCTGGCGCTGTCCTGGAGCATGGGGAAATGCCCGGCATCGTCGAAAGTGATCTGGGTGGCGTGGTAAGACGGGAGGATTTCATCGGCCTGCTCGCGGGTCGGGGAGGTGATCGCCAGGTCGTTCAGGCCGTGGACGTACAGGCTGGGCGTGCGCACGGTCGAAATCTTATCCAGCAGGCCGTTGCTTTGCATACTCGTTATCGAAGCGGCAATGGCTTTGGGGTCGGCCTTGGGTGCGTCGGCGCGGGCGGCTTCGGTTTCAGGCGTCCGGTCCAGCAGCCAGTCGGCCAGTTCGGTCGGGGAGGCGGAACCCAGGCGCGGGTTCAGCATCCCGGTCATAAGCGGGCAGTTGACCAGCATCATGCGGTCCACGCTTTGGGGGTCGCGGCCGGCAAATTCCATCGCCACCAGCGCCCCCAGTCCGTGCCCGACCAATGCGACTTTGATCATCCCCATTTGCTCCAGGAAATAACGGATCAGGGTGGCTTGCTCATTCAGCGTATACCGTTCCTCGGTGTGGGCCGTCTCGCCGAAGCCCCACAGGTCGAGGGCGTAGGCGCGGTAAGAGGTGGAGGCCACCTGCATGGTGGGGATCCAATAACGCCACGAACCGACCCAGCCGTGCAGAAAGATGATGGGGCGGCCGCGTCCCAGCACTTCATAATGCACGATCTGGCTGTTGAGCAAGATTGCGCTCATCGGCTACAAGACTTCCTTTTACGCCTTACCCTGTTTCGACAGGATCCTGCGAATGCTTTCGGTCAATTCCGAGGGGCCAAACGGCTTGAGCAAATACTCCTCCGCCCCGGATTCCAGACCGGCCTGTATTTCCGATTCCTGGCCTTTGGCTGAGAGGAAGACCACCGGGATATGCTTGAGCGCCGGGTCGGCCTTGAACAGTTTGCAGGCATCGTAGCCGGTCATGATCGGCATACGCACATCCATCAGGATCAGGTCGGGCATTTCTTTGGGAGCCAGTTCCACGGCATCCTTGCCATTGACGGCGGTCACCACTTCGTAACCGGCGAAACGCAGGGTGAAGGCGATCAAATCGCGGATATCCGGCTCGTCTTCTGCGATCAAAATTTTCGTCATTGCTTCCTCATTCTTCAGCCTGGTACACCGGCAGCGTAAACGAGAAGGTACTGCCCTCCCCAGGGATACCTTTACTGGTCATCCAGATTTCTCCGTTGTGCATGTTCACCAACTGGCGCACGATCGGCAGCCCCAAGCCTGTGCCGGGCGTCGCCAGCACCAGCGGGCTTTCGCCGCGGAAGAACCGTTCGAACACCCGCTCCTGGTCGTGCGGCGGGATGCCCACACCGTTGTCCTGCACATCCACCTGGACATTCGAACCGTTCTCAGCATGGATGCGCACCAGCACTTTCCCATTTTCGGGCGTGTAATTGAAGGCATTGTCCACCAGGTTGGCAAGGATTTGGCGGACGCGCTCGGCGTCGCCGTAGACACGCGGCAGTTTTTTGGGCAGTTCGGTGGCAAACTGCATCGGCTTGTTTTCTTCCTCAGAGCGGCGCTTCATTTCCGCCAGCACATCCTCTGCAATCTCGCCCAGGTCGAGCGGCTGAGGCGAGAGCGTGATCCGTCCGGCTTCGATGCGGGAAATATCCAGCAAGTCATTGACCAGGATGTTCAGCCGTTCGGTATTGCCTTTGATGATGTCCAGGAAGTGGACCTGGTTCTCGGTCAACGCGCCGGCCGCGCCCATCAGCAGGATGTCTACATAGCCGCGGATGGATGTCATCGGCGTGCGCAGCTCGTGGCTGACGGTCGCCACGAACTCGGACTTCAGCCTGTCCACTTCGACCTCGTGGGTAATGTCCCGGAAGATGGATACCGTTCCCAGGAACTCGCTGCCGCGCATGATCACCGGGGCGAGATGCACCATGATGACCCGCCCGTCTTCCAGGTTCAGTTGTTCGGCGTAACTGTCGCCGACCTGGTACGAACCCGGTTCGTCCGACCAGACGTGGATGGTCTCCATCCAGGCTTGGGCCGCCCGGCCAAAGACACCCACGAACGCGTCCAGCGACTGACCGATCGTTTCAGCGGAATCCAGGCCCAAAATCCGCTGGGTGGAGGCGTTGAGGAAGCCGATGCGGTTGTTCACGTCCGTCACCAGCACGCCGTCCGCCACGGCTTCGAGGATGGCTTGCTGGCGGCTGGCCTCGATCTGCTCCTTGCGGAACATGCTGCCCAGGCGCTCGGCCTGATCCCGGATCAATTCGTACAGGGTGGCGTTGTTGATCGCTACCGCCACCTGGCTGGCAATCGCCTGGACAAGGCTCAACTGTTCATTGCTGAAAAAGCCGGGCTGGCGGTGGAAAACCAGCAGGGCGCCGATAATATCTTCGCCAACGACCAGCGGCGTGACCAGCGCGCTGCGGTGCTCTACCGGCGATTCCGGCGAGGAGACCCAGCGCGGGTCTTTGGATAGATCCTGTACCAGGGCGGGCTGGCGGTTCTTGACCACCCAGCCTGCCAATCCCTCGCCGACCTTGAGGGTAAACCCGCGCTCGCCTGGGCGGTCTGGCGAGGGTTCGGAGGTGAGGTAGCCGTACCCGGCCCGGTAATGGAGCAGGTTGTCTTCGGGATGCAGCATCATGATCGTGCCCTGTTCGGCGCCGATGGCTTCGTTGAGCAAGCCCAGGGTGCGGTTGAGGGCGCGTTCCAGGTCGAGGCTGGCGGAGACTTCGCTCAGGATGCGCAGCAGGGTTTCGGTGTTGCGCTGTTCGCGGGCCAGTTCGGCGGTGCGCTCGACCACGCGCTGTTCCAATTCTTCGGCCAGCCGGTTGACATCCGCAAACAGGCGGCCGTTCTGGATGGCGACCACTGCCTGGTTGGCGAAGGTACTCAGGATCTGCTGGTCGGCCTCGGTGTAGACGTAAGGCTGGTAGCTCTGCGCCGAAAGCATACCGACCACTTTACCGCCCAGGGTCATCGGGACGGCTACGATCGAGCGCGGCGCGCCGCGCTCCCCGTAAGTGACGCCGCCCATCTGGTTGACCTGGTCGGCACTGGTGACGAGCAGGGGCTGGCCGCTGGCAATGACGCGCCCGCTCAAGCCTTCGCCCAACGGCAAACGGACTGGCGGCGAGCGGCGGTCGTAATCCATCAGGTAAACGCCTTCGATTTCCTGGCGCTCCTCGTCCAGCAGGGCAATGACGAAAGACTCGACGTGCATCAACTGGCCCACAGCCCAGTGGACAGTGGCGTAGATGGTCTCCGGGTCGAGGCTGGCGCTGATCTCGGACGAAACCTGGTTGAGGATGCGCAGCCGCTCGGCGGTCGAAAGCGTGGACTGGTAGAGGCGGGCGTTTTCGAGGGCGATCCCGGCCTGGTTGCCCAGGGTGCGGGCCAGTTCGATTTCGGGAGATGAGAAATGATAAACGCGGTCAATGTGGGCGAACATGAGCACCCGCAGGTCGTTGCCGCTGAGGATCGGCAGGATCATCATGGCCTGCGTGTCCACAAATTCTTTGCGCAACGCGCCAAGCTCTTCTTCGGCGGCGATATTGTCGGCTACGAAAATGCCCTGGGAGTCGCGCAAATGCTCGAAAATAGGCGCGTGGACCAGGTTCTGGGGCAATTCCCGCCGGGGCGCGGGGATCTGGTCCCGCAGGATGGGTACGCCCCGGTCGTAGGTGACGATGGAAACGTACTCGGCATTGACGGCGCGCAACAGTTCGTCGGCGGTCAGGCGCAAGACCTGGTCAGAGTTGAGCGATTCGCTCAAGGCCGCGGAGAACCGGTTGAGCATAGCCAGCCGTTGTGAGCGCTGGTCGAGTTCGGCAGCGCGCTGCAAGCTTTCCTCGAACAGACGAGTGTTTTCGATTGCGACCGCGGCCTGGCTGGCAAACGTGCTGGAGACCTGCAAAATTTCGTGGCCGTAGAAATGCGGCTCGGTTTTTTCAAGGGCGATAACGCCGACCACCTCGCCTTTGGAGATCAACGGGATACCCATCCAGGACAGGTAACTCGAACCAGCCAGCATGGAAAAGCGCGGGTCTTCCCTCACATCCGGGACCGAGATGCCTTGCCCGGTGCTGATCATTTCCTTGAGCAGGGTGCTGTCTTCGATATCCACCGTCAGGCCGATGCGCTCGTCGGTGTCGGTGAAGCCGCCGGCGGCTGTGACCGTCAACCGGTTCTGGTTGCGTACCCACAGGATGGCGGTATCGTAAGGGATCACCGATTTCAAGTGGCCGAGCAGGGAGGCGATCAATTCGTCGCTGCGCAGGCTGGCTGCCAGGCGGGTGGCAACCAGGTTCAGGGCTTCCAATTGGCCGGCGCGTTCCTGAGAGGTCTGCACCAGGCGGACGTTTTCGAGCGAGAGCGCCACCTGCTGGGTCAGCGACATCAGCAGGGTCAGGTCTTCGGTGTTGAACGCGCCAGCCGCGTTGAAGTTATCGAGCACCATCACGCCCAGGGTCCGCTCGCCGGCCTGGATCGGGATGAGCAGCGAAGATACCGGTAAACGTCCACCCGTCGCCTGGCGATAGCGGAGCAGGTTTTCAGCCGAGAGGTTGTAGTCCCTGGCAAAATCCACTTCTTCGACGCTGCGGGCCTGCCCATCCGAAAAGACCAGGCCCGGCAGAGTCTCCCCCGCCCGGTAGACGATCTGCTTCATGCGGTCGTTATCGGCGTAACCCGAAACAGCCCGCGGCAACAGCAGGTCGGTCCCTGGCTCGGCCAGCAAGACGACGCCCGCGTGGGCGGTCTGCGAGAGCACCCGCCGCGAGCTTTGCAGCAGCGAGCGGACGATGCTTTCGGGGTCGAGGCCGCTCAGCTGGCGGCTGAAATCGAGCAGCAGGTTGACTTCCTGCAAACGGCGGCGGGTTTCGGAAAGCAGGCTGATGTTTTGCAGGATGACCGAGGCCTGGCGGGTGATCTGGTAATACACCTGGCGGTCTTCGGCAGTGAGGGCCGGCATCGGCTCGGGGCTGAGTGCCAGCACAGCCGCCAGGGGCTTGCCGTTCATGATGACCGGCAGGCAGATGAAACTCTTGGCCCGCAGCCCGCTCAAGAGCGGGGTCTCGCGCCAGGTATCGTCTTCGTCCAGGTTCATCACCAGCATAATCTCGCCCGTTTGCAGGCAGGCGCGCAGCGGGTTGCGCTGGCCGAAGAGCGCTTCAGGGCTGGTGGCGCGCGGCACGTTGCCGAGCACGTGCGCCAGGCGCGGGCCGTCGGCGGTCTCTTCAGCCACCAGCGCCACCGACATGCCCAATTGGGTCAGCAGCTCGCGCCCCAGGGCCTGCAAGGCCGAAGCGGCGTCCAACTGGCGGCTGACCGACTCGGTGATCTGCAACCCGGCCCGGATGCGTTGGGCGCGCCGGTCAAGGTTGTGGATGGCAATCATCTGCTCCAGGTCTTTACGGAGCAGGGTCGGCAGGTTGTTTTGGGTGGTCCCCAACAGACGCTGCTGGCGGTCAATCGTCGCGTCGAGGGTCTCGACCCGTTCATTGAGGGCAGTGGTGCGATAAATGCTGTCAATCAACAACGAAGTCTGGACGGCAAACATCTCAATCGACTCGATGGTCACCCGGTCGGGCCGCAGGCCGTCACGCGGCGAGTCGAGGCTGAGCAGGCCCACCGGGTCACCGTCGGCGCTTTCGAGCGGGAAGAGCAAAAAGTCTTCCGAGTGCCAGGCTTCCGGCGGCCGGTCTGTGACCGCGTCCGACAACGTGACCATGTGAACGTCAGCCGGGACGATCGGCGTCTGGTCGGAGGGGATGAAATAGGCCGGGCCGATCCTGAATTCGGGTTTCATCAATTGCTGCACGCTGCGCAGAGGCTGTTTGCGCGCCCGCAGTTCGTTCAAGGTATCTTCAGGAATGCCCACACCCGCCACGCGGCGCAGCAGGCCGCTCTCAGCCTCATAAACGCTGACCAGAACGACATCGAAGGGTGTGGCCTTGCGGATGGCATGGGCAATCTCGTTGAGCGTCTGGTCGAGTGAGCGATCCACACTCAGGCCGCGGGTAATCTCGACCAACTGGCCAGACGTCCCGCTCTGACGGCGCAGCAACTCGCTCCGCCGCAGCAGATCCTGGTAACGCAGGCTGTTGTTCAACGCCACTGCCAGTTGCACCGAGATCGTTTTGACCAGGTCAGCCAATTCGGCGGAAAAAGCTCCGATACGCTTGGCGTGCAGCAGGATCATTCCCAGCGGCTTGTCATGGTAAGTGACCGGGACAGCCAGTACGGATTTGACGCCCTCATGCGGCGGATCAGATTCGCCAGCCGCGAAATCATTCACCACCAACGCTTCGTTCTGGACCCTGGCCTGCTTCCAGGCGAGGAGCAGGTCCGCGTCTGCGGCCTCTCCCGCGAAAGCCCGTATGACGGGAGGCGCGTCCAATTCTTCGGCCTGGATCATCATCACCGAACCGCAGGAAGCCCCGGTGATGCGCAGCAGACCTTTATAAGCCGCTTCGAGTTGGAAATTCGGGTCGAGGGAGGCGTTCAGTTCCCGGCTCAAGCGCACGGTTTCGGCCATGCGCTCGACCCGGCTGCGGAGATCGTCATCCGTCCCGGCGAAGATCACGGCTTCTTCCACTGCGGCGGCCAATTGTCCGGCGGCGGTAGTCAGGACCTGTAAATCGTAATCGTTGAAAAAATTCTCTTTAAAGCTGCCAACCATGATTTCGCCCAGCCCCCGATCGCGGGTGACCAACGGCACAACGATGGTAGAGGCGAGTTTGAAGCTTTCGACGATCGGGCGGTAAATAGGCAGCACCCGCCGGTCGCGTTGCAGTTTACCTGAAATGAACGCCCGCTTGTTGCTGGTCACCGTATAGCGGAACTGGGGGTCATCCGCGTTCAACATGGAGAGCGGTTTGGCAGTCTCCGCGTCAATGCCCCACAGGGACGGGGCGTGCAGGCGCAGGATGCCCTGCGAATCGTCCATCAGGAAGATGGCTGCGCTGTCAGCCTGGAGCATTTGTCCCAGCTCGCGGACAGAATAGACCAGCAATTCTTCGAGGGTGGCAGAGGAGCTTGCCAGGCTGGCGATCTGGCGCAGGGTCTCGGAACGCAGGGCGCGCTGCCGGCTCTGCTGCAACAGGTTGGCGTTATCAATAATGGCTGCTGCCTGGTTGGCAACGATATTCATCAGCCGCAGTTCATCCTCCGAAAAGGAGGGGTTGCCGCTGCAATGGTTGGACAGGTGCAGGAATCCCAGTGAACGCCCGCCCGAAACCAGCGGCACCAGCGCCGAATCGCGCAGGCTGGCCGCCAGGGCCACCATTTGCAGGCCCAGCCCCAGCCAGACCGGGTCTTCGAAGGCCTGTTCGGTCACGTAGAGGTCCTGGGTCAACAAGAGTTCTTCCGATTCACTGGTGACGGGTATCTCGGCCCGGAAGATTTCGACCACGTGCTCGGGGATGCCGTGATAGGGTTTCTGGGCTTCGATGGAACGCGAAGCCTGGTTGTAGATCAGGAAGCCCAGTATCTCGACATCGAACATGGAGACCAGGCTTTCCACGAGGCGGGTATACAGGTCACGCGTATCCTGCAAGGAGCCGACCGCCTGGGCCAGCTTTGCCAGGCCGGACAACTCGGCAGTGCGGTTCTGTTCCTCTTCGTACAGTACGGCGTTGCGCAAGGCTACCGCCGCCTGGCCGGTGATCAATTCGAGCAGGCTGAGATCGTCCTCTGAGAACGCGTCGGCGGCGTTGAGGCCCATTTCCAGCGCGCCGACCAGTTGTCCGCCCGCTTCGAGGGGGACGCCCAGGTAGGAGCGGAGCGGGGAAAAGTCCCCGTTTTCCACGAAACGGGCTTCGGCATAAGTCTGGGTATCCGCAACCAGCAGCGGGCGCTTATCCTTGACGAGCTTGTGGGCGTATTCCCCAAACTGGGTGGAGGCGGCTTTCTCGACCCGGCGGATGTTATCCTGGACTGCGCCGAAGCGGTACGGGATCAACTTCCGGGTTGTCTCGTCCCAGATCTTCAATTCGAGCGCGTCTGCCGGGACGAGGCGCTCCACGTTTTCGAGGACGGTCTGGATGGTGGTATCCAGCGAGAGGCTGGCGGCGATGGTCTGGCTGAATTCGGTAACGATCTTGATGACAGAGGTCGAAACGCCCTCGTCGCCGACGTCCAAGGCGTGGGCCAGGTCGGGGCGGCGCAAGGAGACCAGAACATCGCCGGCGGGGCCGGGCAGGCGGTAGGAGACGCCTTCCGTCAACCGCCCGGAGATGGAAATGCGCGCCTGGCGCTCGGAGGCGCAGAGCAAGAGGAAATCCTCTGCCGGGCGTACGCGGCGAGCCAGGCTTTCGAGGTTGGGTTGTTCGTCTTCCTGGAGTTCGAACCAGGCGCGGGCCTGCCGGTTCAGATGTTCGATCCGTCCCCCTGTCTGCACGACCAGGATGGCGTCTTCGTGGGCTGGCGTTTCAGCCTGCGGCGGAGCAGCCAGCGCAGTTTGCAGCCGGGGGCGAAGGCGTGTGGCAAAACGCAAGATACCCCAGACCAGTAAAACAAATACCAGCCCGGTGAGCACCAAACCAATGCCCGAACTCAGCCACTGCCCTTGAAACATGACATCCCGGACTTATGCTGCATCCTGACGACGGGCTTCCGCAGCCATTTCGGTGATCTCACGGATGTCCGAAAATTCCTGTTCGACGGGCGATACGAACCCGACGGCCAACGTCATCAGCGGAAATTTTTCTGTCTTGCCATCGTCGGCATGAGCCAAAATAAAGCCCTGCTGGCGGTCAATGAAACTGTAATGGGTCTGTACCTCCTGGGCAAAGCGCTCTTTCAGCTTCTGGCGGGTGGCGTTGGCAGCCTCGTAGGTGGTGATAATGATGAAATTATCGCCGCCGGCATGGCCGATGAAATCGCTGGTTGTGCCAAGTTCATCCACGACCTCGTTCATCAACATGGCCGTGAAGCGGAGCACATCGTCCCCGGCGACAAAGCCATACACGTCCCTGAACGACTCGAAGTGATTGATCCGCAGGTCGAGCAAAGCCCAGTTCGGTTCGCGGATGATGCGGCGTAACTGCTCCTCGATCAGGCGGCCGGCCGGAAGTCCCGAACGGGGGTCGGTGAGACTCTCCCGCTCCGAGCGGCGAATGGCCCCCTGGACGCGCAGCTTAAGTTCCTCGATATCGAAGGGCTTGGTGATGTAATCGTCCGCGCCCAGTTCGAGTCCCTGGAGTTTATCGCTGCGCTCATCCTTCTGGGTCAGGAAAATGACCGGGATGTGGCTGGTACGCGTATTGGTCCGCAAAGTGCGGCATACTTCGTACCCGTCGATATCGGGCAGCATAATATCCAGGATGATCAGGTGCGGCAACACCTGGCGGGTTTTCTCCAGTGCATCGCCGCCGCGCGGGGCTACATCCACTTCATAGTCCAAACCGGAGAAGTAGATTTTGAGCATGTTGCCGATGTCAACATCGTCTTCTACGACCATAAGGCGGGCTTTTCCCATAGAGCCTCCATAAATTAATGACGAGAGAGCGCTTTGCGGGCGTTTTGTCGCACCGCATCAATATCCTGGACTGTGACTTCGCGTTCGAACGAGCGAAAACCGCTCAATTGGAACCCGTGCCGCTCGGCGATGGACGTGATCTCATCCACGCGTTGGCGGGTGATATGCTTCCCAAGTGTATAGTCCTCGAAACGGCCTTCCAGCGCCAGCGCCATGGTTTCAGCCATACATGCGTAGGCCTTGCCCGGCGGAAATCCAAAATTAAAGTGGAAATCAACGGTTCCTGGCACATCAACCATTCCGCCGTCAATCACCAATATATCATTTCTCACTGCTGTCACCATTGCAGATACATCACGAGGGCGGGCCACATCACAAACGATACTGCCGGGCCGGAGATGTTCCGGGTGGATGACATCATGCACGGCGCTGGTGACGGTGAGGATCAATTGCGCCTCAGACAGGACCGACATGGAGGTGCTGGCGATCAGTTCGGCCCTGGACTTTGGGCACAATTCGTGTTCGAGACTTTCCAGCGCTTCCTGGCGTCGTCCCACCAGGTACAGGCGGGCGACGTCCCCGGCGAGCATCTCCGCGCAGACCTTTCCGATCGAGCCTGCTGCGCCGACGACGGCTGCTGTGGCCGCTCCGAGCGGGATATCCATCAGTTCCGCCGCTTGACGAACGGCCTGCACCGCAATCGAAATGGTATACGCGTCCCCGGTTGTGACCGGGACATCCAGCGCACGGGCAATCGTCAGGCCCGCATCGCCGATCACGGAGGTGAATGCTCCCAGGCCGAGTATCTGTGCGCCGAGTCTTTCGGTCATTTTACCGGTTTGGATAATCTTACGATAAACTGTCCTTTCTGACAACTCCAGCATCCGCTGAGGCGTGTAAGGACAGGCGACGAACCAACCTTTGATCTGCTTCCCCGTCGCGGCGGAAGTGATGCCTTCGATCTCTGAGATGTATACTGGCGGAAAAAATGTTGAGAAAAAATTGATCTGCTTTTCTGAAAGAACTCGTCCCAAGAAAGGGTACTTGCGGCTGACATCCCGCTTGGGATCAATGGGATGAATGATGAAAGCAAAGTTATCCATTTACTACCAGGATTCGACCTCCATCTCTCCTCGCCGGGTGTACAGGCGGCGGTGTAAATGACCCAGCCGCATCCGGTGATGATCGCTGTCTTCGAAGCGTATATCTTTGTCAATGACCCGCCGGTCTTTCGATGCGGCCAGCACGACATCTGATTCGATGGTCCGGGCCGGGTAAACGATCATCCCTGAACCGATGCGGCAATTGTGACCGACGCAACTCCCGATCACGGGCCGGTTCGAATCCTTGAGGGTATCGTCCCCGGAGCGGGCGCGGATCTGGGTGGGGATCAGGTTGTAATCGGTGAACGTAGACCCAGCCCCGATGAAGGTGTTACGCCCCACCACGCACATCTGCAAACAGGTATTCTGGGCGATCATGCTATTGTCCATCACGGTGGTCATGAACAGCGCGGTGCGGAAGGGCAGGAAAGCCCCATCCCCTACCACCGAGAGCATCAACTGGACATCCTGCGAAATATTGACATGGCTGCCGATGATGCAGTTCTCGATCACGGTCCCGGCGTTGATGGTAACGTTATCGCCGATGGTCGTTGGTCCGTGGATGACGGCGCTGGGGTCAATGACGCAATTCTTGCCGATCCTGACCAGTTCCGAACACTCCAGCACCTGGCGGCCCTCATAGATAGCCTTGCTTAAGATTTTGAGCTTGTAGGCCAGGTCTTCATTCAACCGCTTCTCGAAGCGCGCCCCGCGCCCGAAGAGACCGAAGACCACATCTGCAATGAAAATGTGGACCCATGAATCGATTGCCAGGAATGCCCGCAGCGGCACCTGGAAGACCAGGTCGCCGCTCTGGTCGGCCATATAAGTGGGGACGTGGTAATAACCGATCTCACGCGCCTGCAAATCAATAACCAGCGGCTCCACCTCCGCCACCGGGCCGTCGGGATAGTACCACAGGTCAGCCAGGTAAAGCTCCCCGGCGGGGGTGTAAGAGCGGGATAACGGCAGGGCGTGCTCGCGGAACGCCGGGTCCATAGCCCTGAACGCGGCCCGGACAGCCCGGTTTCGGCTGCGGGCTTCTTTCATAAACTCGCGGATGTATTCTTCGTTGAAGAACAGGTTATCCCGGTAGACCAGCATCGGTTCGCGTAATTGCGGCAGGCGTTCATCCGGCCTGAGTTCTCGTTCGCGGGTGATGTAGGGCGCGAGCATATTGCGCTGCCAGAGCCATAGAGGCTGGTTCTGGAGTCGCAAATCCCGCGCCAGGTCATTGAACGGCGAAAGGTAACGGGAAGAGGGCAGGATGATCTTGAGCATCTGGCTAATCGTTTAAATGGATTTCGATGGTACAGGCCGGGTCGCCGCAGGCCACACAGCGGGTTTCCTCCACGTGAAAGAGCTTGCCGCCGCTGACCCAGTATAACGCCTCTTGCAGCAGCCCGACAGCCATGTGGCAGGCCGGGTCGGCAAGTTTCCGTTCCCAGCACAGCGGGCAGCGTTCGATGTGCCACAAGAGCACCCCGTTTGCGCGCTCGATGCGGACGCGCTGGTCGGTGGTCTGATTGAACAGGTTGGCGAAAGCCGAGCTGCCCACTTCCATCTTGGATGCGATGGGCAACATGCGGAAGGCGGCTTCGGTCAGGCCCAGCTCGGGACCAATGGTCCGCATCCCGTATGAGAAGCAGGCCCTCCCCGTCCGGAGGGCGATGCCGCGCCCGCCCCGGGGGCCGTAGACATCCTCCAGGCCGCTGTGAATCCGGGCAATGATCCCGAATGAGATCTGCGCGGCTTCGTCCGGCGCGGGGAAATTGTCAATCCAACCCGAAAGGGAAGCCCGGTTGAGCACCGCATTCACGCCGTTGCGCCCGACGATCTCTTCCAGCGCCTGGAACATGATCCGCACCAATCGGTTCGGATAAAAGTAATCAGCAGTTGGGATGCTCATAAGGCAGGTTTCTCGTCACTCAGGAAATCTTTCAAGACACGCATGAAATCGTCGGGAATGTCGAGCATCGGGAAATGCCCGGCTGAATCGAAGCGTTGGATGCGGGCCTGGGGGATGCCGGCGGTCATCGGCTCCCATTGCCTGGGATGGACGATGATATCCCGGTCGCCGTAAATGCCCATCGCCGGCATTTTGATCTCGTCCAGCATGGGGCGCAGGTCGGTGCGGCGCAGGGAGGCGATGCTGAGCAGGAAGGATTCGAGGGTGGTCCGCGACAGGTCCCGGTCCATCATCTCTGGGAAGCGCGGGTCTTTCGAGATGAACGGTGAAGCCACCCGCATCGCCAGGCGGAAAGCGCCCATCATATTGAACAACAGGAAAGCGATCCCGCGGTATCCGGCCAGCTTGAGCGGCCACGCCAGGGAGGACCCGACGATGGGAGAGCCAACCACGACCACCTTACTCACCCGTTCGGGATAACGGATGGCTACCGATAAACTGACCGTCCCGCCCATGCTGTGCCCAACCAGCGGCGCCCGGACGATTCCCAGGCTCTCCATGAATTGATTAACCAGGCTGACAAAATCCTGCACGGCATACGTGTCGCGCTTCTTGCCCGACTCACCGAACCCCCAAAAATCCAGCGCATAGGTGCGATAATAACGGCCCAGATAGGCCATGGTCTCCTGCCAGAGTCCCCAGGAACCCAACCAGCCATGCAGCAGGATGACCGGCCGCCCGCGCCCATAAACTTCGTAATGGACAATTCCTTGATCAGTAGTGATGGAGGACACGACGACCTTACGGGACGGCAGTCCCCGGATTAACTGCCGTTCTCCATCTCAGATAGGATACTGTAGAGCAATTCGAGCAGGATGGTCTTGACAGTCTCGCGGTTGGTCGCGGTACAAGGCAGGAGCTTGACCTTGCCGTCCAGGCGCAGGGCGTGGCGCATATCGTCAATTTCCCAGGCATCCTTCAAATCCTGTTTGTTGGCAGCAACCACATAGGGGGTGGGGGCATAAGCCCGGAATGTTTCCAGGATACTGCGCGCTTCGCGGAATGTTTCAGGGCGGGTACTGTCCACCATCACAATAAAACCAAGCATGCCTTCAGAAAGGATTTCCCACATGAAATCGAAACGTTTCTGGCCCGGTGTACCGAATAAGTAAAGCACCAGGTCTTCATCCACGGTGATGCGACCGAAATCCATCGCCACCGTTGTAGCCTCTTTGACCGCTTTTTCAGTGTTGGAAGAAATCTTCCTCTCGGTGGAAACGACGTCGATCTCGCTGACCGATTGGATGAACTCTGTCTTCCCGGCACTGAACGGGCCTGTAACCACCATTTTGACCGTTTGCATGATTGTTATCCTTAGTAATTACATTGAACGAATTCGATCAATTAATCTGTTGACCAATGATTTCTGTTCTTCTTTATTTTCTGTTGGGAATGAACGGGCCGAGGGAATGACCGGCATCCCCGTCGGGCGGACGATTTCGATCAGGCCAGCTTGCAGCAACCCGTAGACGATGCGCCTGATCTCCAGTTCGTTCATCTTGTTGGCGTTAGCAATCTGCTTGATAGTGTTTTTGGGATTGATATAAGAGACTACCCGCCATTCTTCCACGCTCAAATTGACGTTGCGGATGTCGGCCCCGGGGCGGTCGGTGAACTTGAGGGCCATATCCAGGCTGGGGATTTCGTCCTGCAACTGCTCCCACTCACGGAGTTGTCGGGCGCCTTCGATGATCAGGTTTTCCAGGTCCAGCCGGACGGTGATGCGGTCGTCCGGGGGCATGAGTTCGTTCTCGAAGCGGAAGAAACCCTCGACCCAAGTGAACAGCCGCCGGATGACATCCGTAAAATAAAGCTGCAAATTGGTCAGGATGTCGTCCTGCGAGACGTAACCGGCGTTGATCAGCAGCAAACCGAGTTCCTTGTCGCTCATGTGGTCGGTCCGCATCTGGATGGCCTTGACCTGGGATGTGTTCAGTTTCCGGGCACGGTGCAAGACCATCGCCAGGCTGGTATCCTCCTGGCCGATCTGGGCAAAGGCCAATTTACCCTCACGAAAGGCGACCCTTGCCATTTCATTCGGCCCTTCGACGACTAAAGTCCCGGTCTTATTGGCCAGGTTGATCAGATTGAGCAATTGTGTGACTGTGAAATCCCTGAGATTGCCGCGCAGCGCCATAAAACCTCAAGATATCCCAAAAGAGGGGAGAGAAAGATTACGCAAAATTATACTTGTAAGGTATACAAGCGTCAAATAAGGCCCTTCGGGGGCAGTAATTCTCAATGTCATTGCGAGGGCGTCCTCAGCGGAGCGAGTGTTCTTCGAGCGCAATCGAAGGGTCGCCCCGAAGCAATCTTCCCGACAGTGCAGAGGACTGCTTTGCGGAGTTCACACTGAGCCTGTTGAAATGCTCGCAGTGACATTTACCTTGAGAATTACACCTTCGGGAAATAACACTTACATTTTTGAGAAATACCAGCGCATGTAGTATAGCGAATATACCCTCAATTATGCTTTACAATTGTGCAAACCTACCCGATCAAAGAGGTCTATTTATGCGCTCAACGATAAAAACCATCCTGGCCCTTGTCCTGCTGATCGTTCCGTCACAAGCAGCGATCGCCCAATCTGCCATCAGCATCAGCAACGACCGGGCTTCCCTGGCCTTCCCGGATACGATCACCTTCAGCGCCGACTTCGAGAGCAGCGCCGAGATCACTTCAGTCACGCTGGAATACGGCACAGAACAGCAGACCTGCGGCACGGTGGTCGCCAAAGCCATCCCCCGGTTCACGCCCGCCACACAGGTCAGCGCCTCGTGGACCTGGGAAATGCGCCAGTCCGGGTCGCAGCCGCCCGGCGCCCAGATCTGGTGGCGCTGGCGGGTGGAAGATTCTGCCGGGAACCAGCAAGTCACCCAGACACAGACCGTCACCTGGCTGGACGACCGCCACGACTGGCAGACCTTCACCGGCAGCGGGGTCAACCTGCACTGGTACGGCAGCAGCCAATCCTTCGGACAGGAACTGCACAGCGCGGCGGTCCTGGCGATGGTCGCATTGGCCAGCGAAACGGGATTGACCTCCGACCAGCCGGTTGACCTGTACATCTACTCCAATTTCGACGACATGCGCGACGCCATCCTCTACGAACCTTCCTGGACCGGGGGCATGGCCTTCCCCGAATACAGCATCGTCATCATCGGCATTTCCCCGGAGAACATCGCCTGGGGCAAGACCACCGAAGCCCACGAGTTGACCCACGTCCTGGTCGGCCACCTGACCTTCTCCTGCATCGGCGACGTGCCCACCTGGCTCAACGAGGGATTGGCCGTCTGGGGCGAAGGCGGCCTGGATCCCGGCTCTCAAGACCGCCTGGACAAGGCCATTGCCGATAACACCCTCTTCCCGCTCCGCTCGCTCAGCGGGGCCTTCTCCGAGATCGCCGATAAAGCCGACCTGTCGTACAGCCAGTCTTACAGTGTGGTCAAATTCCTGATAGACACTTACGGCAAGGACAAAATGAACGAACTGCTGCTTGCCCTGCGCGACGGCGAGACGATTGACAACGCCCTGCAAACCCTCTACGGCTTCAAGATCGAAGGCCTCGAAGACGCCTGGCGGGAAGGCATCGGCGCCCAGCCGCGTCAGGCAGCGCCCAACCCCACGCCCACCGCCCAGCCCACACCGGTGCCGACCATTCGCCCGATCTCCGGCATCCCCGGCGCAGCGGGCATCCCCTCACCCACGCCGCGAGCCACATTGACGGCTGAATCCAGTCCGGGCGGCCAGCCGTCACAACCTGAGGCGCAAACGCCCGGTTCCCAACCCAACCGGTCTCTCACCCTTATACTCATTTCATGCTGCTGTTTGCTGGTCTTGATCCTCATGGCAGCCCTGATATTCATCTTCATCCGCAAGGCGCAAAAAAAGGATAGCCAGATATGAAACACCGCAGACTTATCCCCCTGGCCTTGATGGTTGCAATCGCCCTGGTCTCCAGCGTAGTGTGTTCCACAACCACCAGCAGCGCCCAGCCAGCCAACCCGAACAACACCCTGGTACTGGCGGGCGGCGAGAGCACCAACCCGCGCAGCTACGACCCGGCCACCACCCACACCTCCGGCGACAAGCTGGTCTTCAGCGGCCTGGTCTCGCTCGACCCGCAGCTCAACCTCGTCCCCGAACTGGCCGAGACCTGGGAAGTCTCGCCCGACGGCGCGGTCTACACCTTCCACATCCGTCAAAACGCCAAATTCCACGACGGGCGTCCGGTAACGGCCCGGGACGTGGTCTACTCGTGGGAACGCGCCGCAGACCCACAGGTCGGGTCGGACACGGTGTTGACCTACCTGGGCGACATCGTTGGGGTACGGGAAATGGCCTCCGGCGCAGCCGACCACATCTCCGGCCTGGAAATCCTGGACGACCACACCCTGCAAGTCACCATTGACGCCCCTAAACCTTACTTCCTGCTCAAACTGACCTACCCGACCGGCTTCGTGCTCGACCAGGCCAACGTCGAATCCGGCGAGGAATGGTTCCGTGAGCCGAACGGCACCGGCCCCTACAAACTTGTCGAATGGAAACGCTTCGAAAGCATGGTTTACCAGGCCAACCCCGATTTCTACTTCGGCGAGCCGCAGATCCAGACGGTGGTGGTGCAGTTGTACTCCGGCGCGGGCATCCGCCTGTACGAATCCGGGGACATTGACATCACCGGCGTACCGGCCTACACCCTCGACCGCTACCTTGACCCGTCTGAGCCGATGCACAACGAACTGGTTAGCGGCGTGAACCTGTGTACCGGCTACGTGGTCTTCGACGTAACCCAGCCGCCCTTCGACGACGTGAAGGTGCGCCAGGCCTTTTCGATGGCCTTCGACCGCCAGAAGTACATTGACGTGGTGCTGCACGGGGTGGGACTGCCCGCCCGGGGAATCTACCCCCCGGCCCTGCCCGGCTTCTCCCTGGACCTGGAAGGCCTGCCCTTCGACCCCGAGCAGGCGCGGCAACTGTTGGCGGATTCCAAGTACGGCGGCCCCGACGGGTTGCCTCTCCTGGTCTACACCAACGGCGGCCTGGGCAGCTACGTGGACCCCAGCACGGCGGCGTTGATCGCCATGTGGGAGCAATACCTGGGCGTGACCATCACCGTCGAGAACATCGAACCCAATATCTACATCGAAGAACTCTACGCCGGGCATCATGGGCAGATGTTCGCCACCGGCTGGTGCGCCGACTACCCCGATCCCGAGAACTTCGCCGACGTGCTCTTCCACACCGGCTCGGAGCAGAACAACGGCGGCTATTCCAACCCTGAGCTGGACGCGCTGCTCGAACAGGCCCGCGTCGAACAGGGCGTGTCCAAACGCATCGCCCTCTACCAGCAAGCCGAGCAGATCATCGTCCAGGACGCCCCGGTGCTGTTCACCGTCCACAGCTTGAGCTACGTGCTGGTCAAGCCGTATGTCAAAGGCTACGTGCTCACGCCGATTGACATCCCGCTGGAGAGGTATATGTGGCTGGAGAACAAGTGAGAAGGGAGAAGTGAAAAGTAAAAAGTCCTGGATGGTTTCATGCATCCAGGACTTTTAGACTAGACTTTATCGGCAATTGGGAAGAACGTCCCGAAGGTTGCCGTTAAGCTCCTGGGTCGTTCGAACCAAACCTTCGGGACGGTGTTTCTGTGTTATCACCGATATTGTCTATTTTCGGCTCTTCCGCAATTAATGGAAACGAGCCTAAACACAAAGTCTTGTGCTGAGCTTGTCGAAGCAACACGAAGGCTCTCAAAGGAAGAAAAGGCGCACTGTCGGACGCGTTTTTCCTTCGTTGACTTTGCCTGCACTGGGCCGCAGGCACACGTGTGTTCCTTTGTGTTTCAAAGGTTTTCCCGGTAAAAACGGGAGAGCCTGATTTTCCAAATGGGATTCGTATGGTTGTGCAAAATTTGTCGTTTATCGCAAAGCGATATATAATAACGGCATGATAATCTCTTTTGGGAATGAAGAGACTCACAAGATTTTCAACCGCCAATGGTCCACGCGATTGCCCAGAGAAATGCAAAGCGTCGCTTATCGAAAACTTGTGATGTTGCATGCAGCCAACGCCTTGACCAATCTTCAATCCCCGCCGGGCAACCGTCTGGAAAAATTGCGCGGCGACCGCGAAGGGCAATATTCGATCCGAATCAACGACCAATATCGCATATGCTTTGAATGGCGAGACAAAGATGCCTATCATGTCGAAATTGTGGATTACCACAAGTGAGGTATAAGATGTCTGAAACAACAAAAATCCCACCTGTTCATCCGGGTGAAGTACTTTGGGAAGAATTCCTGAAACCCTGGGGATTGAGCCAGAACCGGCTGGCCCAGCACATGGGCATCACAACGGGCCGCTTGAACGAAATCGTGCGCGGTCGCCGAAGCATTACCGGCGATACGGCGCTCAGGCTGGCGCGCGCCACCAAAACGACGCCCGAATTCTGGCTGAACCTGCAAGCCCTGTATGACCTGGAAACCGCCAAAGACGCCCTGGGCGACCGACTGGAAAAGGAAGTTACACCCCTGCCTATGGCTGTTTAGAAGGTGTGGATGGAGAACAAGTGAGAAGGGAGAAGTGAAAAGTAAAAGTCCTGGATGGTTTCATGCATCCAGGACTTTTTGCATTTGACCTCTTGCAAAAGTCCGGTTTTTGCCACGGAGTCACGGAGTCACAGAGTTTTTTCTTCTTTTTCTCCGCTTCTCTGTGTCTCAGTGGCTAAAAAGGTTTGCATCACGTTTGCCCTATAACTAATGCAAGACATCTATATTTACGCACTATGCAACACGCATCAATTACCAATTACCACTCCCCAACTACCCCACCGGGTCATCAGGATGCTCGGCATTCCACAGGGCGATGATCTCGTCCGCCTCCTTGCCGATGTGCTCGTGGTTGATGACAAATGCCTTGCTCCTGCCCCAATTGAGCGCCTCTTTGAAGCGTTTGTCCATGCGATAGATCACGTCGTACTTGCCCTTGTAGTTGATATTCGGCAAATACGTCCCCAGCCCTTCCAGCTTCACCCCCCGCCCTGAGGAATTGAAAAAGACGATGGCATCCCGCAGTTCCAGCAGCACCAGCAGGATTTCCCCTTCGTTCAAACCGGTGCGAGCGGCCACATACGCGACCAATTCCGGTCGTTTCACCGTATTGCCGTACTCGATCTGGGGACGATAATGGTTGAGGGCGCTGATCCTTGAAGCCATGGGTGATTCTCCTTCCAGTGAATGAAATTTTCCCGTGAAGAATTGGTCAAATCTCTCGTATGAAACCGAAATTTTGCAGGACAATTTGTTCAATATCCTTACAGGATCATTATATTATCCTTACAGGGTAGCGTCAATATCCTTACAGGGTAACGTCGTTATCCTGTAAGGATATTGACGAATCATTCCAATAAAAAAAGCATCCCATCCCAGACTTTCCGCGTTTCCTTCCAATGAAACGAGGAGTCCCTCGGACACTTTTTCCAACGATAGTATGGTTCTTCCGTTTTTAACGGGAAAAACCTTTTGAAACACGAAGGAACACGAAGGGAACAGAAGAAGGCTTTGAGCAAACGAAGAAAACCTTCGCGGCCTCACCAGCACCGCCCGTTGCGAAGTCCCCGAAGTGAAACGGAGTGGGAGGGCAGGTGTCGCTTCTTCGCGGTGAAAAAACAAACTGCACTCAAGAGGGAGACTACCTCACTTCTCACTTCTCACTTCTCACTTCTCACTTTCCACTTTTCACTTTCCACTCCCCTCACGGCCTGACCTCCACCGTTACTTCAACCCGCTCGATCAAATCTCCCAGACTGGAGACCTGCATCTCGAACGGCAGACTTTCTCCCGGCTGGAGGCTGGTTTCCGCTTCCCAGCGGCGCACACCGACCACCCGGCCGCGGGCATCGTAGGCCGTGGCAGCCACCCAGACCAGGCTGGCAGGTTGGGTATCCGCTGCCAAACGCACCTGCCCGGTAATGATTGCAAACCGCCCGGACTGGTCCACGACGACCAGCACGTTTTGGGCCGAGGCGGGCAGGTAGCGCGTCTCGTCCGGCAGCAGGCGGACGGCCGTCAGCCAGGTGAGGCGCGGCTCGGCTTCGGGGATGACCGCCGGGGGGAAGAAGGCGACCAGCGGCAACCACCCTCCCGGCGGGAGGATGTTCAGGAGCGGGGCGGCGACCTGGGCGGACAGTTGCTTGCCATCGGGGTCGTACAGGGCGACCTGGGCCGAGACGTTTTCGACGTATTCGGGGTAATCGTTGCGGACGAGGGCGAAACACCACAGGCTTTTATCTATGGCCGGGTAACAGTCCAGGCTGGCGAGGGTGAGGGGCGCGGGGGTGGGCGTCGGTTCGGCGGAGAGATCGTCCGGGCCGCTGGGGATGTTCAACACCACGCCGACCGACATGGCCGACGGGTCTATGCCGGGGTTGGCGGCCATCAGGGTTTCGAGGGATATGCCGAACTGTTGGGCGATCCCCAGCATCGTGTCGCCTTGCTGGACGGTGTAAATTAACGGAGTCGGGGTCGGGAGGGCGGGTTCGGCCTGCTCAACGGCAGGCGTGGCCGAGGGTCCGGGGGTGAGCGTGGCGTACAGGCTTGGGGTGCGGAACGGGGCCGGGGTGGCGGTATCGGCTGCGGCGGGGACGCAGGCCACAGTCCCCAAGAGGACCAGCAGGATTAGTCGTTTCATGCGGGGGATTCTATCACCTGAGGGTGCGTCGCACCTTTCAAAACGGGACTTTTCCAGGCGAGAGACGGTCCCGTTAAAAGGATTTCGCCCGAAGGTCAGGTGCGACGCACTCGCGGCGCAGGTATAATTCCAGCATCAGGAGTGCGTCGCACCTTTTTAAATGGGGCTTTTTCAAGCGAGGGATGATCTCGTTAAGGGGTTCGGCCTAAGGGTCAGGTGCGACGCACCCGCGTTTGGGGCAGGTATAATTCCAGCATCTCAACTTCTGGAGGAAACATGCAATACCGTCATTTGGGCCGCTCCGGCCTGAAAGTCAGTGAACTCTCGCTCGGCTCGTGGGTCACGTTCCACAACCAGGTGGATGCCGACCTGGCCGTCAATATGATGTCTGCCGCTTACGAGGCGGGGGTGAATTTCTTCGACAACGCCGAGGTCTACGCGGGCGGGAAGTCAGAGGAGGTGATGGGCGCGGCCCTGAAGAAGCTGGGCTGGCGGCGCGGCAGTTACCTGGTCTCGACCAAGTTCTACTGGGGACTGCACGACGGCCCGAACGAGCGCAACACCCTCAACCGCAAACGCCTGATCGAGGCGATGAACGGTTCGCTCGGACGCCTGGGGCTGGAGTACGTGGACCTGGTCTTTTGTCACCGCCCCGACCCGACCACGCCCATCGAAGAGACCGTGTGGGCGATGCACAACCTGGTCGAGTGGGGCAAGGCGGTCTACTGGGGCACGTCCGAGTGGTCGACGGCGGAGATCGCGGCGGCAATCGAAATTGCCGAACGCCACCACCTGCACAAGCCGGTGATGGAACAGCCGCAGTACAACATGCTCGAACGGCAGCGGTTCAGCAAGGATTACGTCCGCGTCTACAAGGATTACGGCTACGGCGCAACCACCTGGAGTCCGCTGGCTTCGGGGCTGCTGACCGGCAAATACAACCAGGGCATCCCCGAAGGGTCACGCGGCGCGCTGAAAGGTTACGACTGGCTGCGCGGCCAACTGACCGACGAGCAGAGGCTCGCCAAGGTGCGCGCCCTGGGACCCATCGCCGAGGGGATCGGGGCCAGCCTGTCGCAAATGGCCCTGGCCTGGTGCCTGAAGAACCCCTACGTCAGCACGGTCATCACCGGGGCCAGCCGGGTGGAGCAGGTCCACGAGAACATGAAGGCGGTCGAGTTCGTGGACAGGCTCACGCCGGAGGTCATGGCGCAGATCGAGGCGGTGCTGGGGTATGAGGAAGAGGAAGAGGAGTAGCCAGAACAGACTTCGGGAATCCTTCAGAGAAAGCCTGAAAACCCTGCCACCAAGTCGCGAAGCCACAAAGTTTTTGGCTCTTTGATATTTTA
>DIDQ01000132.1:0-6332 GCA_002418215.1 Anaerolineales bacterium UBA5796 | reverse complement strand
AAATCTCCGTGCTCTCCGTGTGCTCGGTGGTAAAACGGGTTTTCACCCCACTTAAACCTGAAGAGCCGTTTTTTTCAGTTGAGTCTTCGTGACTTCGTGACTTTGTGTCGTGGTGAACATGCAGACTTTTCAGACACTTTCCCAAGAAGCCTCCCGGATGCGGAGACTCCGAAAAAGATTTCCGAAATCTATTTCAAATCCCCCCTTGACATTAACGTTACGTCATAGTTTATAGTTGGGGCATGTACACGGTCAAACAACTTTCCGACCTGGCGGGAGTAACCCCCCGCACCCTGCATCACTACGACGAGATCGGGCTGCTCAAGCCGTCCTCCGTGGGCGATAACGGCTATCGCTATTACGGGGAGGAGAACCTGATCCAGTTGCAGCAGATCCTGTTCTACCGCGAGCTGGGCCTGGGCCTGGACGAGATCAAGCGCATCCTCCACCGGCCGGATTTCGATGTGCTGGCCGCGCTCCGGGAGCACCGCCTGGCGTTGGGCCAGAAAGTGGAGCGGTTGAACCGCCTGATCGAGACCGTGGACGATACGATCCTGTATTTGAAAGGAGACATCCCAATGGATACAAAGCAAATCTTCAACGGTTTTTCCGAAGAAGAAGTCAAGCAATATGTCGAGGAGGCTGAGCAATTGTACGACCCGGACACGGTGAGGGAGTCCTACCGCAAATGGAAATCCTACTCTGCCGACGAAAAGCAGCGCATCCTGGACGAAGGCGGGCAGGTCTACACCGACATGGCCGCCGTCATGGATAAGGGCGCATCCAGCCCCGAGGCCCAGGCCTGCGTCGAACGCTGGCGCGCCCACATGGACTACTTCTGGACCCCGAACCTGGAGCAACTGCTGGCCCTGGCCGGCGGCTACGTGGACGACCCGCGCTTCCGGGCCACCTTCGACAAGATCCACCCGGAGTTGGCTGTGTTCATGAAAGACGCGGTGGGGGTGTACGTGGCGCAGCGGCGTTAGCCCCGCCCGACGATAAAACCGTCGGGCTACTCTTACGAAGCCGCTTGTGGCGGCTAAACCTGCGAGGCAGGCTTCGTATGAATAGCGCGGGGACAAGTCCCCGCGCGGGTGTGAAGTGAGTGCGTAACAACAGTAAATAAAGAGCCTCCCGGAAGACGGGAGGCTCTTTATTTAGTTAAACCGACCAACCGAACGCTGCCTTACTCCTTTTCAAGTTCACGGATCCAGGACTGGCGGTCTTCAACTTTGACGGCCCGCTCGGCTTCATGGATGAGTTTGTTGAGACCCCGGCCAAACCGGAACCGGGCATTCGCGGGTTGATAAGCCTGAGGGATTGGCGTCGGCCGGACATTTTGCGAAATATTGAAGCAGGGCGACCACTGCTGGATCATCAGCCGCTCCGCCGCGCTCAGGTCGTTCCCGACGACGGCAAATTGTTCATTTTGCGAAGACAACAACTCGATGGTGAACTTCATGGATACCGGCCAATTGGCCCAGACAAACCGTCCTACAATCGAATGTCCTTTGAACCCGCCCAAGAGATGCTCCCAGACGCGGGCAAAAGCCAGCCGGGATTGGCCGACGTAGAAGGCGACCGAATCGTCCCGGAACAGGTACAGGTCCAGGTCTTTCCATGCTGACGGGCATTGCTCGATGAGCAGGAAGCGTTTGAGTGAGATCACGACCTTTAGGTCATTTTCCTGAGCATCCACTCGGTCCATTGATTGACAATCATAAAATCAACTAAATCTGTCACCCTGAGGGAGCGTTTGCTGCGACCGAAGGGTCTCCCTTTTGTTGTTGAGATGTTTCGCTTTCGTTTCGACAAGCTCAACGCAGCGGCTCAGCATGACAGTAAAACAGATAACAAAACTTCGGGCCTCCGCGGGATGCGGAGGCCCTGGTGTAAGGTGATCGGGCAGGATTTAGTAGACGCCCAGGTATTGCATGATCTGGTCGCCATAATTCCAGCCGAGGAAGCCGACGATCGAGCAGCAGCAGCACAGGACGACCAGCACGATCACGACGATGGCCCAGGTGGGGAATTTCTTCTTGGGCTCTTCCGGCAGGGTTCCGAAATCAGGTGTTTCCATTAGTGCCTCCTAATTATTGATCGAATGGGAATTAATACCCGTTGCTCCAAAAGACTGGCATCAAGCCAAGTCCCATGGCCAGGACAAAGAACAGGCAGCCGCACACGAACAGGGCCATCGAGATGTATCCCAGCACCAGGCCGATGGTCGCCATCGTATCCCCGCCGAGGTTGCCCATGCTTTCCTTGATCTCCTTCTTGGCCATGTGGCCGGTGATGACCGCCACGATCGAGCCAAGCAGCGGGACGAAGGTCCAGCCCAGGATACCGCTTACCAGGCTGACGATAGCCATGGTGCTGTTGGGTTGCGCCGGTGCAGGTTGTTGGTATTGATAATCAGACATCGAGCCTCCTAAAACTGAATTGAATTATGGATTACGCCGGTTTCTCAGCGGTTACGCGCCGCCAGAGCCACCAGATAATAAACGCAAAGGCCACGATCAGGATGATACCGACCAGGATCGGGACAAAGATTGACAAAAATGAAACCACCGTCGAGAAAATGTCCTCGGCAATGCTGACCGGGACGTTCCCGGCCCCGCCGGTCGTGGCGGTGACGGCCGGCCTGACCGCCAGGGCCTTGACCGAGTGTACACCCCCGGCCACAAACAGTCCCGCCGCCAGCGAGAGCACCGGACTCATGTCGGTGATGACATTGGCACTGGCCGCGAAGGCAATCGCCCCGGCCGCCGGACGGACGAAGGTCTGGATCAGGTCGTTGATGTGGTTGACCGCCGGGACCTTGTCGGCCAGCATTTCGATGATAACCAGGACGCCGAGCAGGATCAGGATCCACGGGTTGGCGAGGGTGTCCCAGGGGGTATTGAGGGCGATCAGGTTGGTATAGTGCGCCATCGCCCCGATCACGAGCAGCGGGATATAGGCGTTCAGCCCGGCGCTCGCCGAAAGCCCGAAGGCCGCAAACACACCCAGCAATAGATCCATACACTTCCTTTCGTTCATTGTCATCCTGAGGGCGTAACCGCCCGAAGGATCTCACCCGAACAATATGAGGAGACCCTTCGCTTAGGCTCAAGGTGACAAAACAGATGTCATCCCAACGGGAACTCGCCCCAGGTCCCCGTCAACCAGAAACGGAACAGGTCAATCGCCGCGATCTGGAGCACCGCAACCGTAAACCCTGCCGCCAGCGGCAGCCACAGTTGCGCCAGGGTTTCGTACTGGTTGTCTTTCTTCATGATCGTCACCCACACCACGCCGTAGACCATGCTCAACAGCACCAACACGCCGCCCGCACTGACCAAAGCCGCAGGGTAGAGAATGATTGGGCTTTCGGTGAGCACCAGCAGGTCCAGGATGAGGGTGAGCAGGACCAGCCCTCCGAGCGGCTTGATCCCGTCCAGCGCGGGACGGGCGTCCCGTTCGCGCCAGACCGTCTGGTTGAAGGCCGGGAACAGGGCCGCCGCCATCACCAGTCCCATGCCCGAGCCGGTGAACAGGCGCAGGGTGTTGTTGGGGACGTAAAGGTTTGGGATGCCCGCCAGCGCGCCCGGCTGGGTCTGTTTGATCAGGTAAAGGTACGAGTTCGAACCGTCCACGCCGAAGGCCACTACAAATAGCGCCAGCGGCGCGATCACCGTCCAGGGTGGGACGCCCGTGCGCCGCCGCCCGGCCAGCCATTGGAACCCCAGGCCGAGCATCGCCCCCAGGTACATGCCGCTGCACCGGGCGCAGAGCGGCAGGGCGCGGCCGTCCACGTGAAAGGAACGGATGTCAATCCGGTGGCAAACGGCGTAGCCGACCGCGTCGGCCTTGCCGAACACCCCGGACGGGGTGACCATCAACCAGCCGAAAAAGACCAGCGCAGCCGCAACGATCACCAGCCACTTCGACGATTTACCGATAAAGGTTGCTGCGGTTTCCATGATGGTTTCATTATATGGTCAAGTGGGATGAATGGCAAGACAGGGAGCGGGTTGCGTCGAATTTGCAATCGTAATCGCGGTATCATTGTCCAGCAAGGAGACTATCAACATGCGCAAATTCGCAACTGTGCTTGCCGCCCTGCTGGCATTGTCGCTGGCGTGCAGCAATTTGAATGGGATACCGGCGACCGTTCCGCCCGTTTCGCCGAGCGCGACCCCGTTGCCGGGCCTGACGCTGACGCCTTCCACCGCCCCCGCCTCCACCCCGACCTCAGGCCTGCCGGCCGCGCAGGAGGCCACCCCCACCCCCGAAGCCACCCTCCCGCCCGAAGGCTACGGCCCGACCGGCTTTCCCGACGACATCAGCCCCCTCACCG
Source organism: Anaerolineales bacterium UBA5796 (assembly GCA_002418215.1). Classification (GTDB taxonomy): domain Bacteria; phylum Chloroflexota; class Anaerolineae; order Anaerolineales; family Villigracilaceae; genus UBA5796. The sequence goes on along the minus strand of DIDQ01000132.1, from coordinate 1,990 downwards.
GCCTGAAAGTGGCCGACCCGGCCCTGCTGGCCCGCCGGCCCGTGCTCGTCAAAGTCACCAACCTGCCCCGCAACAACCGCCCCCAATGGGGCCTGACCAGGGCCGACGTGGTCTACGAATATTACACCGAAGAAGGCTCCACCCGTTTCGCAGCCGTCTTCCTGGGCAACGACGCCGAGCAGGTCGGGCCGATCCGCTCGGCGCGGCTGTTCGACGTCCACCTGGTCCGCATGTACAAGGCCAACTTCGCCTTCGGCAGCGCCGACAAGCGCGTCCTCGATAAACTGTTCAACTCCGAGTTCGAGCCGCGCCTGATCTTCGAGTGGACCGCCAAATGCCCGGCCATGTGCCGCTTCGAACCCAACGCCGCCAATTACCTGGTGGGCAACACCAAAGAATTGACCAGCTACATCAACAGCAAAGCTCTCAAGGACGGCAACGGCCGCCAGAACCTGGACGGCAACGTCTTCAAGGAGCAGGTCCCCGAAGGCGGGCAGCCTACCAGCCAGGTCTTCGTCCGCTACTCCGGGGCGATCTACAACCGCTGGGACTACGACGCCGCTACCGGCAAATACCTGCGCTACTCCGACACCGATAACGCGATGGACATCGCCTCTGAGAAATACGCCCAACTGACCGACCGACTGACAGGCCAGCCCGTCGCCGTAGACAACCTGGTCGTCCTGTACGTGACCCATTCCTACTATTCCGTCCGCCCGGAGATCATTGACATCGTCCTGTCGGGGCCGGGCAAGGCTTACGTCTTCCGCGACGGCCAAAAGTTCGATTTGCAGTGGACCCGCAACAGCCTCACCTCCATCCCGACCCTGTATTACGCTGACGGGCGTCCCTTCCCCCTCAACCCTGGGCAGACCTGGTACGAGATCGTCGGCTCCACCAGCACCCTCGTCCAGGCGGGCGACGCCTGGCGGTTCCAGTTCAGTATCCCGTAGCGGAATTTTTTAAGTTTGTCATGCTGAGGAGCGTTCTTGGCGACGAAGCATCTCCCATTGCCAAACTGAGATCCTTCGGTCGCGGCAAACGCTCCCTCAGGATGACATTGCATCTGTCCTTATTTCAAAAGGAGGCCAAAGATGAAACGAATTGCAGTGCTAACCGGCGGCGGGGACGCGCCCGGCCTGAACGCCGTTATCCGGGCTGTGGTCAAGACCGCGGTCAACGAGTACGGCTGCGAGGTGATCGGCGTCAAGGACGGCTATGACGGATTCATCACCCCCGGCGGGATCCGTCCGCTGGGGATTGCCGAGGTGCGCGGTATCCTGCCCCGGGGCGGGACGATCCTGGGCACGGCCAACCGGGGCAACCCCTTTGCCCGCAAGGTCGTCCGGGACGGGCACGAGTTCATCGAAGACGTCTCCGACGAGATCGTGGACAGCATCGCGCGCCTCGAACTCGACGCCCTGATCGTCATCGGCGGGGACGGGACCCTGCACATCGCCTGGGAACTCGGACAAAAGGGCGTCCCTGCCATCGGCGTCCCGAAAACGATTGACAACGACATCGGCGGCACCGAAGTCACTTTCGGCTTCGATACCGCCCTCAACATCGCCACCGAAGCCCTCGACCGGCTGCACAGCACCGCCGAAGCCCACCACCGGGTGATGGCCCTCGAACTGATGGGCCGGGACGCCGGGTTCATCGCCCTGCACGCCGGGGTAGCCGGCGGCGCGGACGTGATCCTGATCCCCGAAATCCCGTTCACCTTCGAGGCGGTCGCCCGCAAGGTCAAGAGCCGGGTGGAACGCGGCAGCCTGTTCAGCATCCTGGCTGTCTCGGAGGGGGCCAAACCCAAAGGCGGAGCGCAGGTCTTCTCGCGTAGCGGCGACGCGGTCTACACCCCACGCCTGGGCGGGATCGCCCAACAGGTCGGCGCGTATCTCGAAGAAGAAGGCTTCGAGACGCGCACCACCGTGCTCGGCCATCTCCAGCGCGGCGGGACGCCCACCGCCTTCGACCGCTGGCTGGCGAC